>NZ_JAQEUJ010000002.1:1315-267308 GCF_027695515.1 Coprococcus sp. LG101-27 | reverse complement strand
TTTTGAAGGTACATGAAAAAAGTAAGGGAGCTGTAGACCGTTAGGGTTTGCAGTTTTTTTATTGCTCAGAGGTGATCAGCCTGGAAAAAATGCAGAAGAGTCATTCATGCTGTTTAATAAAGATGCAGACTACCAGCTGCATCTTCCACAATTTGTACATGGTATGCAGTTCTTTTTTTTAATAACAGGATACCACGGCTTTACCTGCAGATCCGGTAAGTTATTGAGCTCTAAAATGATAGAATGATAATGATCAGAAAGAGTAATCCGGTCTGAATCATGCTGTTCGATAGTCAGCGGGTAGATGGTTTTTTGATCAGGAGACATACAATTTTGATGTAAAAGAGGGGTATAGACATCTGTACCAATTTGGATAAATTGATCGATGGTGATGATTTTGTAATCATCAGAAGAGAACGAAATGATTGCAGGAGACACAGCCAAAGTGTCTCCCGCAGGAATTTTATAAGAGTCAGTAGTAAATTCTCCAATTGGAGTTTCTAGTTTCATCATGTTTTAGCACTTCCTTTAATATCTTATAAATGAAAATTACTCTTTTTTCAGTTCTTCTTTCATGGCGCTGTCTTTTCCCTGCATAAAATGGTCTTTTTTCAGGATTGCAAAAGCCCGCTCATAATCATTTTTACGCATATATTTAACCATTTTTTTCAAATTCTCATTCGTTGGAACGATCCGCATGCCGTTTTTCAGCGAATACATACCCACTCTTACCAGCTCTGATAAATTGGATTCATAGAATTTGGTGATCCGGTCATTATTGAAAATGCTGACGATTTCCAGATGCATCTGCGTATCAGCAAGCTCCCACTTGTAAACATCGGAAGCAACCGCACACATATGTACCACTTTTTCTTCAATTCGATAAGAATATTCTTCCGCTTTTCCACCTTCAAAGATCAGTTTAAATGCACTGCCCTCTAAGAGCTCGCGGAGCTGATAAAGTTCATTGATATCTTTATCGGTGATTTCTTTTACAGTCATGGATTTATAATAATCGGTAACGATCAGACCTTCAGACTGCAGCATTTTGAGTGCAGTGCGTACCGGATTACGGCTCATACCGAGCTCTTCTGTCAGAAGTGCTTCTGTAAGAGGCATTCCTGGTGGATAAGTCAGATTCATAATGTTATTTTTGATAATTTCATAAGCTTGATCGGCAAGTGATTTCTTTTTTTCAGCCATGTGAAATCCCCCTCTGTCTGGTGAATATATTAAGTATAACACATTAAAACGGAGTTTGTAAAAAATAAAATTAGGTATATGTAAAGTTGCGTTTAATATAAGAGTACAGACTGACGATTGTATACAATGGTGCATGTATTTTCGACGAAAAACGGCATTTTCTATTGTGAAAATGTTGACTTTAAACAGAGGAAGTGATACATTGAATGCAGAAAGAAATTTGTATACAAATTAAATGATTGTATACAAAATGAAAATGAAAATGTATAAGGTTTTAAGTTCATCAGGAGGAGAAAGACTATGAAATTAGGATTTATCGGAACAGGTAATATGGCAGGAGCAATTATGGGAGGCGTTATTAAAAGTAACGTATTCAAACCGGAAGAAATCATCGGAGCAGATCTTTTTGCACCAGGTCGCGAAAAAGTAAAAGAACTTTATGGAATCAATGTTACTGATAGCAATAAAGAAGTAATTGAAAAGTCAGAAGTTGTTATTTTTTCTGTAAAACCACAGTTTTATGCAGATGTCATTCAGGAAGTAAAAGATCTGGTAAGACCGGAACAGCTTATTATCACGATCGCACCAGGAAAGACACTTGCATGGCTTGCCGAACAGTTTGGAAAAGATGTTAAGATTGTTCGTACAATGCCGAACACTCCGGCTATGGTTGGAGAAGGTATGACAGCTGCCACACCGAATGAACATGTAACAAAAGAAGAACTTGATTATGCATGCAAGATCCTTTCTGCATTTGGTAAGGTAGAAGTTGTGACAGAGCATATGATGGATGCAGTTGTTGCAGTAAGCGGAAGTTCACCGGCATATGTATTTATATTTATCGAAGCAATGGCAGATGCCGCTGTTGCAGAGGGAATGCCGAGAGCACAGGCATACAAATTTGCAGCACAGGCAGTTCTTGGAAGTGCGAAGATGGTTCTTGAAACAGGAAAGCATCCGGGAGAACTCAAAGACATGGTATGTTCACCGGCAGGAACAACGATTGAAGCCGTAGGTGTATTGGAAGAACACGGATTCAGAAGTGCAATCATTGATGCAATGAAGGCCTGTGTTGATGTTGCAAAAGGAATGTAGATACGATATACTTGTTTACGGGGAAAAACATGTCCACGTAAACCTGAAAAGGACCGGGGCGTATGACGCAGCCGGTCTTTTTTTATCTGTTAAGAAAGGTCTTTCCTGATAATAAAAAACGCTCCGCGTGGAACATGATACCATAGGAGGTAGATAGATGGCAGCAAAACAGAATGTAAAGCGGCGGATTGTAGATGCCGCATGGGAATTGTTCTATGAAAAAGGATATGATGATACGACAGTAGATGATATCATCCGTCTTTCTGAGACATCAAAAGGCTCGTTCTATTATTATTTCAGCAGCAAAGATTCTCTGCTTGATACATTGTCAACTATTCTGGATGAGAATTATGCAAAGCTTGAAGATGAACTGGATCCGGAAATGAACAGTTTTGATAAACTGATGTATCTCAATTACCGATCGCATTCATTTATGGAGCAGAAGATTGATGTAGCATTGTTATCATCCTTATATTCAACACAATTGATTGCCAAGGGAGACAGGAATCTTCTGGATCAGAACCGTACTTATTACAAGCTGATCAGCAGGATCATAGAAGAGGGGCATGTGCGAAATCAGATCAGCAGAGAGAAGAGTATCCAGGAGATTACCAAGTATTATTCACTCTGTGAGCGGGCACTGGTATCAGACTGGTGTCTGAACAGGGGAAATTATTCGCTTGGAGAATACAGTAAGGAATATATGCCGATTTTAATGGAACATTTCCGGGTAGATCAGCCTGAATAGAGAAAGGTTTTCATATGAAAGAGAGTCAGAGAAAAGGTTTAATTTCAGTACATGTTGCTGTGGCATTGTTTGGTTTTGTCGGACTGTTTGCCAAGCTGGTAGATCTGCCTGCAGTGATCATCGTGCTTGGAAGGGTATTTTTTTCATCTATTTTCCTCTGGATTTTTCTGCGTTTTAAAAAGCAGAAAATTCGCCTGGAGGAGAAAAGTGATTATTTGTGGATGGTCGGAGCAGGTGCAGTTTTAGCAATACACTGGAGTAGTTATATGCAGTCGATCCAGAGTTCGACGGTTGCAGTTGGTACGCTTACGGTATCAACTTTTCCGGTATTTGTTATTTTTCTGGAGCCATACCTGTTCCATGAAAAACTGAAGAAATCGGATGTGTTTTGTACACTGATGATGCTGGTCGGAGTATTCTTTATCGTACCCGCATTTCAGATGGATAATCAGATTACACAGGGAGTTCTGTGGGGACTTCTGAGTGCATTTACCTATGCAATATTGTCATTGATGAATCGCCGTTTTTCCAGCAGATATCCGTCAACACTGGTGTCGCTTTATGAACAGGGGACTGCAACGATCGTGTTGATCCCGATGATGTTTGTGTTGAAGCCGGTGATTACACTTGCAGATGCAGGCGTATTGATGATGCTTGGAATTATTTTTACAGCAGTTGCACATTCTTTATTTATCAGTGGACTTCGGACTGTGAAGGTAAGGATTGCCGGAATTTTATCCGGACTGGAACCGGTGTATGGGACTTTAAGCGCATTTCTGTTTCTGAAAGAAGTTCCAAGTTTCAGAGAGTGCCTTGGTGGTGTTATCATTCTGGCTGCTGTGTTTTTATCGACACTGAAACCGGAGGAGAAAGCATCTGATGCTCCGGCATAAGAATAAAGAGAAGTTTGAGGATTTTATCTGGCACTGGTTTCTGGTGATCGGATATCGTCTGGAAAATGTATAAAGACTTTCTAAAAACTATTTACGGACGGGAAAAGTTCCGTTACAATAGGTAGAGAAATCAATGAAAAGGAGATTGTATAAAATGGCAAATCCAGTAGTAACATTTGAAATGGCAAATGGCGATGTGATCAAAGCGGAATTATATCCGGAAATCGCACCGAATACAGTAAATAACTTTGTATCTCTTGTAAATAAGGGATTTTATGATGGACTGATCTTCCACCGTGTCATCAGTGGATTCATGATCCAGGGTGGATGCCCGGATGGAACCGGAATGGGTGGCCCTGGATACAGTATCAAGGGAGAATTTAAGCAGAACGGTTTTGCAAATGATCTGAAGCATGAACCGGGCGTTCTTTCTATGGCGCGTGCAATGCATCCGGATTCGGCAGGATCACAGTTTTTCATCATGCATAAGACTTCACCACATCTTGACGGCGCATATGCAGCTTTTGGTAAAGTTACAGAAGGTATGGATGTTGTAAATAAAATTGCTGAGACGGCAACAGACTACAGTGACAGACCGCTGGAAGAACAGAAGATGAAAAAAGTGACTGTTGAAACTTTTGGAGAGGCTTATCCAGAACCAGAGAGAGTCTAACAGGAGTTACAAAGCAGACAACACTTGGAGAGACAGAATAATAAAGACGGGGGAGCCGGTGAAAGACAGACTGAGAGGAAGCAAAAGAGCATCGCTCCTTTTTACCTGATACGGATCATGCCGTCGCAGGAAGTCATATTGATTTTTTCAGAGACACTTGTGCATGGCAGGTGTTTCTTTTTATTTCAATTGTAACTGTTCAGAGCCAACCTCCAAAATGCTACGCATTTCGTTGGTGTGGCGAATCCGCCAAATAAGATTTCAAAAACAGTCTTAAAAATGCAAGCATTTTACACCTGTTTTATGAAATTTTGCTTGGCTCTGAACAGTTACAAAATATTTAGAATTATGGAAAAAGAGAGGAAGAGAGTCAAATGAGAACAGCACTTACAATTGCAGGAAGCGATTCAAGCGGAGGAGCAGGTATCCAGGCAGATATCAAAACAATGATCAGTAACGGAGTCTATGCTATGAGCGCAATTACGGCTCTTACTGCACAGAATACAACCGGAGTTACCGGAATTATGGAGGTAACGCCGGAATTCCTAGGAGAACAGCTGGATAATATTTTCACGGATATTTACCCGGATGCAGTGAAGATTGGAATGGTATCTTCAAGTGGTCTGATCACAAAGATCGCAGACAAATTAAAAGAATATGATGCGAAAAATATTGTAGTTGATCCGGTTATGGTAGCAACAAGTGGAGCAAGACTGATCAGCGAGGAAGCGATTGATGCGCTGAAGAGCTGCCTGCTTCCGATGGCAACCGTTCTGACTCCGAATATCCCGGAAGCAGAAGTGCTTGCAGGTATGAAAATCCAGTCGCAGGCGGATATGATAAGAGCAGCAGAAGAGATCGGCACCCAATATCACTGTGCAGTTCTTTGTAAGGGCGGGCATCAACTGAACGATGCCAATGATTTGCTGTGGAGAGATGGTGGATATAAGTGGTTCTACGGAGAGCGGATCGACAATCCGAACACGCACGGAACAGGATGTACTTTATCCAGTGCGATCGCATCAAATCTTGCAAAAGAATATGATTTGGATGAGTCAGTAGAACGTGCGAAGAAATATATTTCCGGAGCACTTGCAGCAATGCTGGATCTTGGTAAAGGCAGTGGTCCGATGAATCACGGATTTGCAATTAAAAATGAATATACAGAAAGCAAAGTGGAGGAATAGAAGTATGAATGAAAAGAGAACCTCTATCTTTGAAAATGGACTGATCTGGTTTGGGGCAGGCGTGTCCCTTGCAGAGATCCTGACCGGTACTTACTTTGCGCCGCTTGGATTCGGAAAAGGAGTTCTGGCGATTATTATTGGTCATATCATAGGATGCATGATGCTTTTCCTTGCCGGAGTAATTGGTGGAAAGACCAGACGAAGTGCAATGGAAACAGTAAAAATGAGTTTTGGCGAGAAGGGAGGAATCTTCTTCTCCTTCCTGAATGTGCTGCAGCTGGTTGGCTGGACAGCGATTATGATTTATGATGGGGCACTTGCGGCAAATGGTGTTCTTCATACCGGCAGATGGGTATGGTGTCTGGTGATCGGTGCACTGATCATCTTATGGATTGTGATCGGAATCACAAATCTTGGCAAGATCAATACGGTTGCAATGGCTGCTTTATTTATCCTGACACTGGTACTCAGCAGAGTGATCTTTGGTGACGGATCGGTAGCAGGCTCAGGCGGAGATGCCATGACGTTTGGTGCAGCAGTAGAGCTTTCTGTTGCCATGCCACTTTCCTGGTTGCCACTGATTAGTGACTATACAAGAGAAGCAAAAGAACCGGTAAAAGCAACCGCAGTCAGCACCGTTGTTTATGGAGTTGTCAGTTGTTGGATGTACGTGATCGGTATGAACGCTGCAATTTACACAGGAGAGTCTGATATTGCAAGTATCATGGTAAAAGCTGGACTTGGAATAGCAGGACTTCTGATCATTGTATTTTCTACCGTTACGACAACCTTCCTGGATGCTTACTCAGCAGGAATTTCGTCAGAGTCAGTATTTTCAAAAATCAATGGGAAATATGCAGCAATTGTTGTAACTGTGATCGGAATGATCGGAGCAATCGTTTATCCGATGGACAACATTACCGATTTTCTGTACCTGATCGGTTCCGTATTCGCGCCGATGATCGCAATCCAGATTGCGGATTTCTTTATTCTGAAGAGAAAGGACAGCCTGGGGGTATCTCTGGATGTCATGAATGGTGTGATCTGGGTGATCGGTTTTATACTTTATCGTCTTTTGATGAATGTGGATATTCCGCTTGGAAATACACTTCCGGATATGGTCATCACCATCGTGATTTGTATTCTTGCAAGAAAATGTATAAAGACAGAAAAATAGATTTAAAAGAAAATGGAAATGCCGTGTTGACATTTCCATTTTCTTTTGATAAAATATGTAGCGAGCTACAGAATAGAGGTGAAAAAATGAATGACGATGTCGGCTATATGCTGAAAAAGGTAAATGACAGGATTCATATACAGGCAGATGCGAATCTGAAAGAGTGCGGACTTACGTTTTCCCAGATGCGGGTGCTTATGGTGCTTCGGAAAAATGGAGGACAGGTATCCCAGAAGATGATCGAAGAAGAACTTGGTGTTGCACATCCTACGGTAGTTGGAATTGTCAGCCGCCTTGAAAAAAACGGATTTGTGAGTTGTTATATGGATCCGGCAGACCGGAGGAGCAAGATTGTCTGTGAAACTGAAAAAGCACTGGAGAATCACAGAAAGCATAAAAAGCAGATGCTGGAAGTTGAGACAAGGCTTCTTGCTGGATTCTCAGAGGATGAGATCCGGGAATTAAAGCAGATGCTGCGGCATCTTTATCAGAATATGGAATAAGAACAGAGGACAAGCGTTGGAAAAACAAGTCCTCTGTTTTAAAACTGAAAGTGTAGCTAGCTACAAAAAGAAAAGGAGTGAAATTATGGTTCTGAAAACTTTAATGAAAAGTATCCGGCAGTATAAGAGACAGTCGATTGCTTCGCCGGTGTTTGTATCGATTGAAGTTATCATGGAATGTATCCTTCCGTTGATCATGGCAAAGGTAATCGATTCTATGAACGGAAACTCAATGGGACCGATTTTAAAATACGGTCTGATCCTTGTAATTTTCGCAATGATTTCCCTGTTCTTTGGGATAATGGCAGGAAAAGAGGCGGCAACTGCATCCTGCGGTTTTGCGAAGAATCTGAGACAGGATATGTATTTTAAAATTCAGGATTTTGCATTTGCAGATATTGATAAATTTTCGTCTTCTTCACTGGTGACAAGAATGACGACTGATGTTACAAACGTACAGAATGCGTACCAGATGCTGATCCGCGCGGCAATGAGAACGCCGCTTATGATCATTTTTTCGGTAATTATGAGTATGACGATCAATCCGCGGATGGCATGTATTTTCCTTGTACTGATCCCAATTCTGGGTGTGGCACTTTTCGGGATCGCATTTTATGTACATCCGATCTTCATGCGAATTTTCAAGAAATATGATGCGATGAACAATTCAGTACAGGAAAATGTGGCAGGAATCCGGGTGGTAAAATCATTCGTACGTGAAAAATATGAAATGAAAAAATTTGACAAGGCTTCGGAAGAAGTCCGTGAGGATTTTACACGTGTAGAAAAGATCCTTGCATTTAATAACCCGATCATGTTGTTTTGTATTTACCTTGCTATGCTGCTTGTAAGTTATTTTGGTGCAAGGATCATTATCGGAAGTGGTGCAACCGAGCTGACAACGGGACAACTTTCTTCTCTGATCAGCTATGGAGTACAGATCCTTTCTGCAATGATGATACTTTCAATGGTATTTGTTATGACAATTATGGCAACAGAGTCTGCAAACCGTATTGTGGAAGTGCTGAATCATGAAAGCTCACTTACTTCTCCGGAAAACGGAATCAAAGAAGTAAAAGACGGAGGTATTGTATTCGATAATGTGTCATTCAAATATTCACATAAGAGTAAAAAGAATGCTCTGTCGGACATTAATCTGGTCATTCCGTCGGGAACGACAGTGGGAATCATTGGGGGAACCGGTTCATCCAAAACTTCCCTGATCCAGTTGATATCCCGCCTGTATGACGTGGAAGAGGGAAGTGTGAGTGTCGGAGGAAGAGATGTAAGGGAATATGATCTGGACTCCCTTCGTGATGAGGTGGCGGTTGTATTACAGAAGAACGTTCTGTTTTCCGGTACGATTAAGGAAAATCTCCGCTGGGGTAAAAAAGACGCAACGGATGAAGAAATCCTGCATGTATGTAAGCTGGCACAGGCAGATGAATTCGTGCAGCAGTTTCCGAAAAAATATGATACTTACATTGAGCAGGGCGGAACAAACGTATCCGGTGGACAGAAACAGAGACTGTGTATTGCAAGAGCACTTCTGAAGAAGCCGAAGATCCTGATTCTGGATGATTCTACTTCTGCGGTTGACACTAAGACGGATGCGCTGATCAGAAAGGCGATGCGGGAAGAAATTCCGGATACAACCAAGATCATTATTGCGCAGAGAGTTTCTTCCGTGCAGGATGCGGATATGATCCTTGTCATGGAAGGTGGTAAAATCGCAGAGAGGGGAACCCATGAAGAACTGTTTGAAATGAACGGTATTTACCGGGAAGTTTATGATTCACAGACGAAGAGTAAGGAGGCATGCTAAATGGAAGAAAAAAGAAAAGAAGAGCCAGGTGGCGGTGCAACATTTAAACGCCTGATCAAATATCTGTTTCATTATTATAAACCGCATCTGATCGTTGTCTGCATCTGTATTGTGATCAGTGCATGTGCGTCCGTAGTGGCAACCACATTTTTACAGCAGCTGATCGATGAATGTATCACACCGGGAATTACTTCCGGTCTTGCAAGTGTATGGTCAAAGCTGATCTCGCTGCTTACGGCGATGGCAGTCATCTATCTGTTCGGTGTGGCAGCAGCACTTACGTATACCCGTCTGATGGCAACTGTCACACAGGGAACCTTAAAGCAGATGAGAAATGACATGTTTGACAGAATGCAGACTCTGCCGGTCAAATATTTTGATACTCATGCACACGGGGATATCATGAGTACTTATACGAATGATACCGATGCGATCCGTCAGCTGATCGGACAGAGTCTTCCGGCATTGGTACAGTCCTTGTTATCAATCCTGGCAATCGTGATCATGATGCTGTATTACAGTGTATGGCTGACAATTATTGTGGGAATCTTCATTTTCATCATGAGCAGAGTTACGAAAAAGCTTGGTGGACAGAGTGCTGTATATATGATGAAACAGCAGAAAACACTAGCAAAGGAAGAGGGATACATTGAAGAAATGATGAGTGGACAGAAGGTCATCAAGGTATTCTGCCACGAAGAGGAAAGCAAAGAGGGCTTTAAAGAACTCAATGAGCAACTTTTCAGAGACAGTGAAAAGGCAAATACAATGGGTAACATTCTGATGCCGGCACTTGGAAATATCGGAAATCTGATGTATGTGTTTATCGCTGTGATTGGTGGTATCCTGGTATTTAAGAAGGTGACAAATATCAGTCTTACCGGAACAGATCTGATTACAGCAGGTATTATTATTTCGTTCCTGAGTATGTCAAGACAGCTTTCCCAGACCATTAGCCAGGTGTCTATGCAGGTATCTATGATCGCAATGGGAACTGCAGGAGCCGGACGTGTATTTGCACTGATGGATGAAAAGCCGGAAGAGGATGAAGGTTATGTCACACTGGTCAATGCAAAGCGAAATGCAGATGGCGAACTGGAAGAGACCGAAGAAAAAACAGAATTATGGGCATGGAAGCATCCGCATAAAGACGGAACGATCACTTATACAGAACTGAAAGGTGATGTGCGTCTGGAGCATGTAGACTTCGGATATGTACCGGAAAAGACAGTGCTTCATGACGTAACACTATATGCAAAACCGGGGCAGAAGATTGCATTTGTAGGTGCAACCGGAGCCGGAAAGACAACAATCACGAACCTGATCAATCGTTTCTATGATATTCCGGACGGAAAGATCCGTTATGACGGAATCAATATTACGAAGATCAGAAAGCCAGACCTGAGAAGATCGCTTGGTGTGGTTCTTCAGGATGTCAATCTGTTTACTGGAACAGTTATGGATAATATCCGTTATGGACGTCTGGATGCGACGGATGAGGAATGTATTGCGGCAGCAAAGCTTGCCAATGCGGATGATTTTATCACACGTCTTCCGGATGGATATGATACCGTTCTGACTGGAAATGGAGCAAGTCTGTCGCAGGGACAGAGACAGTTGATTTCAATTGCACGTGCGGCAGTTGCCGATCCTCCGGCAATGATCCTGGATGAAGCGACCAGCTCGATCGATACCAGAACGGAGGCACTGGTACAGGAAGGCATGGATAATCTGATGAAAGGAAGAACGGTCTTTGTGATCGCGCACCGACTTTCAACTGTCAGAAACAGTAAGGCGATCATGGTACTGGATCATGGACGGATTATTGAAAGAGGCGATCATAAGGAACTGATTGCACAGAAAGGAACGTATTATCAGCTTTATACGGGGGCGTTTGAACTCGAATAAGGGATGGATAATTGTGAGAGGAAGTGGAACTGGAAAGGGGACGCTTCCAAAGAGAAAATGGATTCCGATGCGGTTCGGGAAAGGGCGTATAGCTAACGCCAGATGGATTTGTTAAGGGCATATGGAAAATTCGCAAACTCGCTTTGCTCAGACAGTGCGAATTTTCCATATAACACAATTTGGAGAATTTAGTTAGAGGATGGAATAAAGTGGGATTTTTATCCTGCAAAATATATATGGGAAAAAGAGTTGGATAGAATGAAAAAAGAGCTTACGACATATGATCGGGGGAAATGTCGTAAACTCTTTTTTCTGTAATTTCATTAAAGGAGAAATGAAAATAAAAAGTATCAAAATACTGAAAACGTCTTATTTGGTTTTGATTCCTAATCAAGTGGGGCAATTGTGACTGACTAAGATGCCGCCCCACCGAGGAATTCTTATCTAGTTGTTATCTTCAAGCTGATATTATAATACCAAGAGGCTGGGAATTTGTATATTCGCAAAAAAAACAAAAGAAAAAAGCTTTGAAAAACAAAATTGTGCAAAATAACAGGGGAAAAATCAATTTATACAAAAGGTTATCTGGAATCGGGAAATTGATAATAAAATTTGCATAAATGCAAAAAAATGAGTAAATTCTGAAAAAGAAAAAGAGCTTACGACATATGATCGGGGGAAATGTCGTAAACTCTTTTTCCAATAATTTCATTAAAGGAGAAATGAAAATAAAAAGTATCAAAATACTGAAAACGTCTTATTTTGTTCAGTTAAGTGTTATCCTTAACTTGTTTTTATAATAGCATTTGCAGGGAGTTTTGTATATTCGCAAAAAAAACTAAAAGAACTGCAAAGTTAAAATAAAATTGTGCAAAATAACGAAGTGCAAAACAAGATTGACAAAAGAATGTAAAAAAAGGAAATTTTAACGGTAAAAATATATAATGTCTAATAATTAACAAGAAGTTACAGAAAGTTACATGGAAAACTGTAATTTTTGAAAGTATATTCCGGAAGCAGGGTGGGAAAAACAGAGAAGGATACTGTTTGTGAATGCCGGAAAGATTCAGATAATGGAAAAAGAGCTTGCGACATATGATCGGGGGAAATGTCGTAAGCTCTTTTTCTGTAATTTCATTAAAGGAGAAATGAAAATAAAAAGTATCAAAATACTGAAAACGTCTTATTTGGTTTCGTTAAGTGCTATCCTTAACTTGATATTATAATACCATGTGTATGCTCTTCTGTAAATTCGCAGAAAAGACAAATGTTACAAAAATGATACTGCGAAATTATGCAATATAGCCAAAAACGGTGCGAAAAATGGAAAATGTGAAAGTTTTATAATCTTACGACTTCATATTTGATTTGCTTTTCCAATATGTTAAAATTAAAAAAAGCAGAAAATTTTACAGATAAGGGGAAAGATGATGAAAGAATTTGTTGAAATGCGGGATGTTCGTAAGATTTACCGTATGGGTGAAGTTGAGATTGCCGCAGCAGATGGAATTGATTTTCAGATAAAAAAAGGTGAATTTGCAGTTGTGGTAGGTCCAAGTGGTGCGGGAAAAACGACAGTGCTTAACATTCTGGGGGGAATGGATACGGCAACAAGTGGAGAGGTCTGGATCGATGGAAAGAATATTGTAAAGTATTCGCCGAGGCAGCTTACTTCCTATAGAAGGGATGATATTGGATTTGTATTCCAGTTTTACAACTTGATTCCGAACCTGACGGCGCTTGAAAATGTAGAGTTGGCACTGCAGATCTGTAAGGATCCGTTGGATGCGGAGATGGTTCTTAGGGAAGTGGGACTGGCAGATCGTATGAAGAATTTCCCGGCACAGCTTTCCGGTGGGGAGCAGCAGAGGGTATCGATTGCGCGTGCACTGGCAAAGAACCCGAAGCTTCTTTTGTGTGATGAGCCGACAGGGGCGCTGGATTACAATACCGGTAAGGCAATATTAAAGCTTTTACAGGATATGTGCCGTGAACGAGGGATGACAGTGATCCTGATCACACACAATTCAGCGATCACGCCGATGGCAGATCGTGTAATTAAAATGAAGAATGGAAAAGTCGGAAGCATGAAGCTGAATGAAAGACCGGTTCCGGTAGAGACGATTGAATGGTAGGTGGACGTAAAGACCGATGAAGAAAAATATTTTACGCAAAGATTTTATAATAGAAATAAAAAAGACGATGGGACGGTTTGTATCAATCTTTTTTATCGTAGCATTGGGTGTCGCATTTTATTCGGGAATCCGTGCATCAGAGCCAAGTATGCGGATCACTGCAGATCAGTATTTCGATGATTCAGAGCTGATGGATCTGAAGGTAATGGGAACCATGGGACTTACCAAAGCGGATATCAAAGCAATTGGAAAGGTATCAGGAATTGAAGCTGTAGAAGGCGGATACAGCAAAGACGTGCTTTGCCCGGTTGGAGACAATGAAAAGGTTGTTCATATGCTGAGTATGCAGAAGAATTTTAATCAGGTTTCGGTTGTGGAAGGCAGGCTGCCGGAAAAAGCCGGAGAATGTCTGGTGGATGAAGATTTTCTGAGCTATACAGACCTGAAGGTTGGCGACACGGTAACTTTCCATTCCGGCGATGGAGAGGCGTTGACGGATTCACTGGTTACAGATACATATAAGATTGTCGGGATCGGGAACAGTCCGCTGTATATTTCATTTGGAAGAGGAAGCAGTACGATCGGAACCGGAGAGATCAGTGGATTTGTTGTAGTGGATAAAGCTTCTTTTGACATGGATGTTTATACGGAAGCTTATGTGAAGGTGAGCGGTGCAGAAGAGAAAACGGCATTTACTGATGAATACAATAATCTGTCGGATGCAGCAAAGGAAGCCGTGAGTGCAATCGAAGAAGAACGCTGTGCAGTCCGCAAACAGGAAATTGTAGATGAGGCAAATGAAAAGCTTGCTGATTCAGAGAAGACAGTGAATGAAAAATCGCAGGAACTGGAGGATGCGAAAAAAGAGCTGGAGAGTGGGAAAAGCAAGGCAGCCGAAGAACTGGAAAAAGCAAAGCAGCAGCTTACGGATGGAGAAGCAGAGCTTGCGGATGCAAAGCAGCAGATCGCAGATGGCGAGACACAGCTTGCCAATGCAAAAGCGCAGCTGAATGATAAGCAGGCACAGCTTGATTCGGCGGAGGCACAGTATGAATCCGGAAAAGCACAGCTGGATCAGAAAGAACAGGAGCTTGCAGATGCGGAACAGGTTTATCTGAGCAATTACTCGAAATATATGCCGATCATTACGGCGGGGAAGGAACAGATTCCAGCAGGAAAGTCACAGATCGCGGATGGGAAGAAACGGTTGGACGAGGAACTTGCACCGCTTAATCAGCTGAAAGACGGACTGGCTGGGATTGAAGATGAAATCAGTCAGTGTGATTCTGGAATTTCGGAATTACAGAAGCAGATAAATGATGGAGATACATTATATCAGGAATACACAAAGATCTCAGAGCCTGATAGAACGCCAGAGCAGCGAGTATATCTGGAAAGCTGGAGTGGAGTCCGACAGGG
The DNA here is from genome assembly GCF_027695515.1 of Coprococcus sp. LG101-27. Classification (NCBI taxonomy): domain Bacteria; kingdom Bacillati; phylum Bacillota; class Clostridia; order Lachnospirales; family Lachnospiraceae; genus Coprococcus; species Coprococcus sp. LG101-27. The sequence goes on along the minus strand of NZ_JAQEUJ010000002.1, from coordinate 252,542 downwards.
ACTGGAAGCAAAGCTTGCTGGTATACAGGAGCAGAAAGCACAACTTGAAGATAAAAAGAAGGGCTTGCTAGTGCAGATGAACAAGGCAGGTTTTGCCACAGAAGCAGACCTGGAGGCACAGATTACTAGCCTGACTAAGCAAAAAGAAGATCTGGATGCAAAAGAGACGGCACTTCTTCAGCAGGAGCAGACACTTGCCGCACAGGAAGAAGAGCTGTTAAGTGCAGGCAGACAGATTACAGACGGCAAGAGTCAGATCGCAGCAGCCAGATCCCAGCTTGACAGCACAAAATCTCAGATTACGGACGGAAAAGCACAGATCCTGTCTGCATGGGCACTTCTGAATGAAAAAGAGCACACTTTAAATGCAAGTAAAGCACAACTTGCATCCGGTGAACAGGAGCTTGCGGATGGCCGGAGTAAATATGAGCAGGCAGCAAAAGAAGCGGAAGAACAGATCACGGACGGACAGGCAAAGATTACAGATGGAGAGAAGCAGCTGACGGATGCAAGGCAGAAGATCGCAGACGCAAAGGCTGAGATCAAAAAAATCGAAAATCCGAAGTGGTATGTGCAGACGAGAGAGGATGCACTGACGGAATATCAAGGATACGGAGATAATGCAGACCGCATGCGTTCTATTGGAAAAGTGTTCCCGGTACTCTTTTTCTTGGTGGCAGCATTGATCAGTCTGACAACGATGACACGAATGGTAGAGGAACAGCGTGTACAGATCGGAACGATGAAGGCTCTCGGTTATGGAAAAGCTGCAATTGCAGGGAAATACATTGGTTATGCTCTGATTGCAACGCTTGGCGGAAGTATTTTCGGAGTACTGGCCGGGGAAAAGATCCTGCCGTTTATCATTATTTATGCTTATATGATCCTGTATAAGCATCTGCCGGCGATCCTGGTACCGTACCATATGAGCTATGCACTCCAGGCTTCGGGAATCGCAGTTGCCTGCACACTGATCGCTACGATCGCATCCTGCTACAAAGAGCTGGCAGCAGAACCGGCAGAGCTGATGCGTCCGGCAGCACCGAAGCAGGGGAAGCGGATTCTTCTGGAGCGGATCGGAATTATCTGGAAGCATCTGAATTTTACATGGAAATCGACCGTGCGGAATCTGATCCGGTATAAGAAGCGATTCTTTATGACCATTTTCGGAATCGGAGGCTGTATGGCACTGATGGTAGTCGGATTCGGACTGAAGGACTGTATCTATGAGATCGTTAGCCTGCAGTATGAGAAGGTGCAGTTCTATGATGCGGCAACCTACATGAGTGACGACATATCCGAAGAGAACAGACAACAGCTCCATGATTATCTGGATCAGAATGCAGATATAAAAGAGACGATCGAAGCGCGGATGCAGAAGACCGATGTAAAATCTGCATCCGGTAAAAAGACACTTTATCTGATGGTGCCATCGGATAATGAAAAGATTGAGGACTTTTTAAGCTTCCACAGCAGGACCAATAAGGACGAGGTTTATTCACTGAAAAAAGACGAAGTGATTCTGACTGAGAAAATGGCATCCCTTCTGAATGTAAAGGTGGGAGATGAGCTTACGATCGAGGACGAGGACAGGGGAGACCAGACGGTGACGGTTGGCGCCATCTGCGAGAACTATATGAGCCATTACCTGTATCTGTCACCGGAAAAATACGAGGAATTATATGGTGTACCGGCAGAATATAACACGATCATCTACAGTGCAAAGGACGGAAAGGATGATCAGATCGAGAAGATCGGAACAAAGCTTCTGTCGATGGATGGAGTACTGAATGTAAGTTATACCAGCAGTATTGAAGGAAGGCTGGATGACATGCTGCGAAGCCTGAATCTGGTCATCGTGGTACTGATCGTATCTGCCGGAATGCTGGCATTTGTGGTACTGTACAATCTGAACAATATCAACATCACCGAGCGTCAGAGAGAGCTTGCAACCTTGAAGGTTCTGGGATTCTACGACGGAGAGGTTGCCTCTTATGTATACAGAGAGAATATCCTGCTGACGATCATTGGATCGGTTGTGGGTATGGTGCTTGGTAATCTGCTTCACCGGTATATCATCCTGACGGTTGAGGTGGAAGAGGCGATGTTCGGACGTCAGATACACTGGCAGAGTTATCTGTACAGTTTCTTGTTTACTGTAGCATTTTCTTTATTTGTAAACTGGGTAATGTTCTACAAGCTGAAGAAGATCGATATGGTGGAATCTTTGAAGAGCGTGGAGTAAAAGCTTTTGCAAGTGTATGTCAAAGATTTCTTATAGACGGTACACAAAGAATCGGAAAATATATTTCACAGAAAGTTTATATTCTTCACAGAATTATTAGCACTCTCGTCAAAAGAGTGCTAATTTTCTATTGACATTTAGAAATCAGGGTATTAAGATATTTCATAGACAGAAAAATACGGTATTTGAAACCGTAAAAAGATAGAATATGAAATTTAGGAGTGATAAAAATGGCAACAAAAAAAGGTAGTCTTTCAATCAGCAGCGAAAATATTTTCCCGATTATCAAGAAATGGGTATATTCTGATCATGATATTTTCGCAAGAGAGCTTGTTTCCAATGGATGCGACGCGATCACAAAATTAAAGAAGCTGGACATGATGGGAGAATATACACTTCCGGATGATTATAAAGGAAAGATCCAGGTTATTGTAAACCCGGAAGAGAAGACTTTGAAATTCATCGATAATGGTCTTGGTATGACTGCTGATGAAGTAGAAGAATATATTACACAGATCGCATTTTCAGGAGCAACCGAATTCCTGAACAAATACAAAGATAAGACAACAGAGGACGATATGATCGGACACTTTGGTCTTGGATTCTACTCTGCCTTCATGGTAGCTGATGAAGTTCATATTGATACCCTTTCTTATAAAGAAGGTGCAAAACCGGTACACTGGGTAAGTGAAGGCGGTACAGAGTATGAGATGGAAGAAGGGGATAAAGAGGAAGTTGGTTCTGAAATCACCTTATTCTTGAACGAAGATTGTGTAGAATTTTCAAATGAATACAGAATCCGCGAAGTCCTTGAGAAATACTGTTCATTCATGCCGGTAGAGATTTTTGTATCCAAAGCAAATGCAGAACCGGAATATGAGACGATCCCGGAGGATGAAGTCCTGGATACCGATACGGTTGTTGAACATATCCATGAAGACGCCAAGATGGAAGAAAAAGAAAATGAGAACGGTGAAAAAGAAATGGTTGAAGTTTCACCGGCATCCGACAAAGCAAAGATCGTGAAACGCCCGGTATCGATCAGTGATCCGGCACCGCTGTGGACAAAGCATCCAAACGAATGCAGCAAAGAAGATTATATTGATTTCTACCGGAAAGTATTTATGGATTACAAAGAACCTCTGTTCTGGATTCATCTGAACATGGATTATCCATTCAACTTAAAGGGTATCCTATACTTCCCTAAGATCAATACCGAATACGATTCCATTGAAGGAACCATCAAATTGTACAACAATCAGGTATTTATCGCAGACAATATCAAAGAAGTTATTCCGGAATTCCTGATGGTATTAAAAGGAGTCATTGATTGTCCGGATCTGCCGCTTAACGTATCACGAAGCGCACTGCAGAATGATGGATTTGTACAGAAGATCTCCGAATACATTTCCAAGAAAGTTGCTGACAAGCTTTCAGGAATGTGCAAGACAGATAAAGAAAACTATGAGAAATACTGGGATGACATCAGCCCATTTATCAAATTCGGCTGCCTGAAAGATGAAAAATTCTGCGAGAAGATGAGCGATTATGTTCTGTTCAAGAACCTGGATCACAAGTATATGACACTCAAAGAATGCATCGAAAAGAATGGCGGAAAAGCAGAGCCGGAGGAAAAGACCGAAGGGGAAAATGCAGAGCAGTCAGCAGAAAAGAAAGAAGCAGAGAAGACAACAATCTACTATGTAACAGATGAACAGCAGCAGAGCCAGTACATCAATATGTTCAAAAAAGAGGGACTGGATGCAGTGATCTTGTCACATAATATTGATTCTCCATTTATTACTCAGATGGAGCAGAAGAACGAACATATCAAGTTCCAGAGAATCGATGCAGATCTGACTGATCACTTCAAAGAAGATGTATCTGAAGAAGAAAAAGAAGCATTCAAAGAAAAAACTGACAGTCTGGTCGAAATCTTCCGCAAAGCACTTGGCAATGACAAACTGGAAGTAAAAGTGGAAAAGATGAAAGATGAAAATGTGGCATCTATGATTACACTTTCCGAAGAATCACGCCGTATGCAGGAAATGATGAAGATGTATGGAATGTCAGGCATGGATCCGTCTATGTTCGGAACCAATGCAACCCTGATCCTGAATGCAAATCATCCGCTGGTAGAATATGTTGTAGCACATAAAGATGGCGAAAATACAGAAATGTTCTGCCATCAGTTATATGACCTGGCAATGTTGGCACACAAGCCACTCAGCCCGGAAGAGATGACAGAATTTGTAAAACGCAGTAATGAAATTATGATGAAACTGGCAAAGTAATTTTGCTGTAGATACCCGGAAAAGCCTGAACCATTCAGATTCTTGTTTTCGCTTATGCGAAAAGGTCTGAATGGTCAGGCTTTTTTTGCTGTATTTGGAAACACTTTCCACAAAGTGTTGGTGAACTTCCTGGTCTTTTATAGTATAATATAACAAAAGAGAGGCGGTGGATACGATGAAGAATTATTCAAAGGATATAAGCAGACAATATCATATTCAGGTGGCCAACGGGGAAGTCGGCCGTTATGTCATTCTCCCGGGAGATCCAAAGCGCTGCAAAAAAATAGCACAGTATTTTGAAGATCCGGTAATGATTGCAGATAACCGGGAATTTATCACTTATACAGGAACTTTAGACGGCATAAAGGTAAGTGTTACATCTACCGGAATCGGGGGACCATCAGCAGCAATTGCGATGGAAGAATTAGCCAGATGTGGAGCAGATACATTTGTACGGATCGGAACCTGCGGTGGGATACAGCCGGAAGTAAAAAGTGGGGACATTGTAGTTGCTACGGGTGCTGTCAGAATGGAAGGGACAAGCAAAGAATATGCGCCGATCGAATATCCGGCGGTGGCAGATCTTATGGTGATGAACGCACTGGTCAGTGCGGCGAAGGAAAAGGGCTGTGAATTTTATACCGGAGTGGTACAGTCAAAAGATGCATTTTACGGACAGCATGAGCCGGAGAAGATGCCGGCAGGTTATGAACTGATCAATAAATGGGAAGCCTGGAAGAAACTGGGATGTCTGGCATCAGAGATGGAGACGGCAGCACTTTACATTGTGGCAGCAAAGCTTCATGTACGCGTGGGTGCGTGTTTCCTTGTAATGGCAAATCAGGAAAGAGAAAAACTGGGACTTGAAAATCCGGTAGTACATGATACAGATATGGCAGTACAGGTGGCAGTGGAAGCCATCAGAAAGTTGATCAAAGAGGATCGGTAAATGAAAGAAACAATATATAAACGAATCTTTGTGATCGTTCTGGATTCGCTCGGAATTGGCGCAATGCCTGATTCTGAGAAATTCGGTGACAGGGATGTAGATACATTTGGTCATATTTTAGACAGAATGGGAACACTGGAGATTCCAAATCTTCAGAAGCTTGGTATGCTGAATCTGCATACCGGGGGAAAGATGTATGGAATCGAGAATCCGGTTGGAAAAATTACCAGACTGAAAGAGGCGAGTAACGGAAAAGATACGATGACCGGACACTGGGAAATGATGGGAATTTATACAGAAAAACCATTTAAAACCTTTACCGAACATGGATTTCCACCGGAACTGATCACAGAACTGGAAAAACGTTGTGGGAAAAAAGTGATTGGAAACCGTAGTGAGAGCGGAACAAAGATCATTGAAGAACTTGGGGGAGAAGAAATTGAAACAGGTGCAATGATTGTCTATACCTCTGCGGATTCTGTATTGCAGATTTGTGGAAATGAAGAGACATTTGATCTGGCAAATCTGTACCGGTGTTGTGAGATCGCAAGAGAGATCACGATGAAGGATGAATGGCGCGTGGGACGAGTCATTGCAAGACCGTATGTAGGAAAGAAAAAAGGCGAATTTAAAAGAACCAGCAACCGCAGGGATTATGCACTTGAGCCGACCGGAAAGACTGCACTTGACGCATTGAAAGATGCGGGAAAGGATGTGATCGCAGTCGGAAAGATCCATGATATCTTTTGCGGGGAAGGAATCACAGAATCGTATCATTCCAACAGCTCCGTGCATGGAATGGAGCAGACCATTGAGATTTGCAAAAAAGATTTTGACGGACTGTGCTTTGTAAATCTGGTTGATTTTGATGCACAGTGGGGACACCGGCGCGATCCGGTTGGCTACGGACATGAGATTGAGAGATTTGATAAAAATCTTGGAATTTTGCTGGATGATCTGCGGGAGGATGATCTTCTTATTATTACCGCCGATCATGGAAACGATCCGACCTACACCGGAACCGATCATACACGGGAATATGTACCGTTTTTGGCGTATTCCAAAAAGATGGATGAGGGTGGCGTGATTATGGAGGAAAATACCTTTGCAGTGATCGGGGCAACGGTCACCGATAATTTTGGTGTAAAAATGCCGGAAGGAACGATCGGGCATTCGATTCTGAATGAACTTATTTAGCAAGAAAAAGCAGGAAAAAAGAGAATGAAAAAAGAACAAATTAAAAAAATGATAGAAATCGCGCTTTCTCAGCTTGCATATTCTTATACCCCTTATTCTGACTTTAAAGTGGGAGCTGCGCTGCTTGGAAAGAATGGACGGATATATACGGGATGCAATATTGAAAATGCGGCTTATACACCGACAAACTGTGCGGAGCGTACCGCATTTTTCAAGGCAGTCAGCGAAGGAGTAAAAGAATTTGATGCAATCTGTATTGTAGGGGGAAAGGGCGGTGTTGTGACAGAGTATGCACCGCCGTGCGGAGTATGCAGGCAGGTCATGATGGAATTCTGCGATCCGGAGACATTTCAGATCATTCTTGCAGTAGATGCAAAGCATTATGATATCTATACCTTGAAAGAAATGTTGCCAAAAGGTTTCGGACCATCCAATCTTACAGAATGAGAAAGGACTCTGACTCCAAAAGAAGATTTTTGAAGAAAAGGAAAAAAGAAGGAATGAAAAATGACACAGGAAACCTTGAAAGAATTACCAAAGATTGAGCTTCACTGTCATCTGGACGGTTCTCTTAGCAGACCATTTATTGAAAAAAGGCTTGGAAGAACTGTAAGACCTGAAGAACTCAGTGTTTCAGAAAACTGTACAAGTCTGAATGAATATCTGGAAAAATTTGACCTTCCCGGCAGATGCATTATGGATGAAGAGGGACTTTCCGGAGCTGCGTATGATCTGCTCTCCCAGATGAACGAAGAAAATGTCTGTTATGCGGAGATCCGTTTTGCTCCACTTCTGTCAGAGACAAAAAAGATGGACAGCCGGAAGGTGATCGAAGCAGTAATCAGCGGAATGGAGCAGGGGAAAAAAGATTTTGGAATCGAGTATGGTGTGATCGTCTGTGCAATGCGGCATCACAGCGCTGAGGATAATATGCGGATGATCAAGACGGCAAGAGAATATCTGGGATCCGGAGTTTGTGCAGCAGATCTTGCAGGAGCAGAAGCATTGTATCCGATGTCTGAATTTATGGATATTTTTACAGAGACAAAGAAGATGGGAATGCCATTTACACTCCATGCCGGAGAATGTGGAAATCCACAGAATGTCATAGATTCGATAAACGTGGGAGCTGGAAGGATCGGGCATGGGATCGCGATGCGTGGCAACCAGGAGATCCGGAAAATGGTCAAAAAAGCAGGTATTGGTATCGAGATGTGTCCGATCAGCAATTTACAGACCAAATCTGTAAACAGCATGGCGGAATATCCGATGCGGGAATTTCTGGATGCAGGCTTAAAAGTATCGGTCAACACAGATAACCGAACGGTAAGTAACACCAGCCTTACGAAAGAATTGGAATTTATTCAGAAAAATTATGGAATCCGGGACGAAGAAATCCTTCAGATGATGAAAAATGCAATTGATACTGCATTTGCCGATGATTCTATAAAAGATAAAATTTGCAAAATGCTGAAATAAAGAAACTATAAACAGAGAGGATTGACTCTGAAGAATAATAGAAAAGAGGAATTCTGTATGAGCAATGAAATTTATGAAAAGCTGGAAATATGCCGGAAAAGCATTCTCCAAAAAACGAATTTTAAACCGGAAGTGGCGGTGATTCTTGGCTCCGGTCTTGGCGAATACGCATCAAAAATCAAGATAGAACAGATCATTCCATATACAGAAATTGAAGGTTTTCCGGTGTCGACAGTTGTGGGACATAAAGGACAATTTGTATTTGGTTATGTAAAAGAAGTTCCGGTTGTGATCATGCAGGGACGTGTGCATTATTATGAAGGGTATCCGGTAACAGATGTGGTGCTTCCGGTGCGGCTGATGGGAATGTTAGGCGCAAAGAAGCTGATTCTTACCAATGCATCAGGCGGAATCAATACCGGATTCCATCCGGGCGATCTCATGCTCATCACAGACCAGATTATGAGTGGAATCCCTAATCCACTGATCGGTGCCAATGTTGAAGAACTTGGAACCCGTTTTCCGGATATGAGTGAAGCCTATAGTGAACGGATGCAGCAGATCATAAAGAAAGAAGCCCAAAAACTCGGCATTCCTCTGAAAGAAGGTGTATACCTTCAGCTTACCGGTCCATCTTATGAGACCCCGGCAGAAATCCGTATGTACCGCACCTGTGGGGCTGATGCCGTAGGCATGAGCACCGCCTGCGAGACGATCGCTGCGCGCCACATGGGAATCGAAGTCTGTGGCATCTCCTGTATCACCAACCTCGCCGCCGGCATGACATCACAACATCTGAACCACCAGGAAGTCCAACAAACCGCCGACCGGGTGGCTGAGCAATTCCAGGAATTACTGACAGCAATCATTACCCACGTATAAGAAACGGAACATATATCTGAATTTACCCAGAACCAGGTCCAAGGTTCCGGATTTTCCGGAACCCGCCGACCGTCCTCTTGCAATTCCGAGTTGAGGCATTGTGTAAGAATTTTGCCAACGAGGTCATTAACAGTAGAAAGACAAAGAGCATAAAATACCGCATACAGTATTTTATGCTCTTTGTCTCACCACTATTTTCAAAATTTTACTCAACCTCAAACGGAATCTCGTACTTTGCAAAAATCCGCTGCGCCATCTTGTCCCATGCCTGCTCCAGCGATTTGTCCAGCGTGAACAGGTTCATAGATGTTCCTGTCGTACAGCTAAGTTTTGTCCCGTCATATTTAAAATTCAGGTACAGTCCCTGCACATCTGCCGGAGCAAATGAAAGATGTTCCTGTTCGAGAAGCCGTGCAATATTCGGTGCTGACATAGAAAGAACAAAATGAAATCCCAGCGGAGTACGCTTTCCTTTGATCAGAGAAAGACAAAACTCGCGAAGTTCCTTCCAGAGAGCATATTCCCGGTCATCCAGAGCTTCTTTTTCTTCAGCACTGAAGAAATCTTTTTTCAGTCGTCCGTTGAATTGAAAGGTATTAAAAGTTGTGATATCTCCTTCAATAAATAAAAAGGAATCAAATGCAGGATGCAGTAAAAGTGCGTTCATGCATTTTTTTGTATCCAGAGAAAAAATAAGCATAGACTTCCTCCCGTCATCAGTGTAATAGTATCAGTATAGCATAAATCTTGAGATATGCATAAGAATTTGATACAATACGGGAAAGAAAAAGGATGGATAACAAGATGAAAATAGAATTAAACCGGGATCAGATCAAATACATTGCAGTGTTTACTATGCTGCTCAATCACGTTGCAAATATATTTCTGCAACCAGGAACCTTTGCCTGCGAAGCGCTAAAGGATATCGGTTATTTTACAGCACCGGTCATGTGCTGGTTTCTGGTTGAGGGATACCGCTATACAAGGTCAGTAAAAAAATATGCCGGAAGACTGCTGATTTTTGCTGTTATTTCACAGCTTCCGTATTATCTGGCATTTGCGCGGAATCATCTGGCACCGTGGTATACCTTAAATATGATGTTTACACTTTTTCTGTGTCTGTGTCTGCTGATTGCAGAGGAAAAAATATTAGATCCGGGCAAGAAAAGTCTGGTTGTGCTGGGAATTATAGCAGTAAGCAGTATCTGTGACTGGGCAATTCTGGCTCCCTTGTATACGCTTTGGTTTTACCGGGCAGGAGAGGATCCAAAGCGCCGGAAAAAGGTATTTTTTATTGCGGCACTTGTTCTGGGGATTACGGTGACAGCCGAACTTCCGGGAGCAACAGGATTGGCATCAGGAGCCGGGGCAATGATCGCAGTACTGGCAGCGGGAGCCTGTGTTTTGGTATTTTATAACGGAAAAAAATCACAGAAACATTTTCTTGTGAAAAAGTATTTTTTTTACGTGTTTTACCCTGCACATTTGGTGATTTTGGCATTATTAAAGATTTGACTTTTATAATAGAAGAAAGTAAAATGAATAAGTTAGAGTATTTATCACTTGATTCAATGAAAATGAAACTCATATTTTAATAAAAGATAGGATGCATAGCATGAAGAAAAGAACGATGGAGAAAGAACATCAGGCAGAAGAAAGAAGAAAAAAAGTTCTGATGGAAATTGCAGGAGCGGTTGTTGTACTGACTGTAATTGTAAGTATTGGTCTTTCGCATCTTGGAACAGATAAGGTGAATACATCAGCAGGAGTAACAGCAATCAAGAAGTTAGAAAAAGCAGATGTATCTGAGGTGGAGACCAAAATTTCAAATATTGAAAAAGAAGAAAAACAGGCGATAGAGGACTGGCAGAACCGTCCGTTGTCCGAAAAATTTGCGCATGCGGTGATTCTCGGAGATTCGATCACAACCGGTTTTACCGTATATGATGTGCTTGATACTTCTAAGGTTGTAGCGGAAAAGGGAATGCACCTTGATCAGACCGGTGATCTGATCAGGACAGCAGCAGAATTAAAGCCGGAAGTCCTTTTTCTGGCACTTGGACTGAATGATATTTCCGGAACAGATGGAGATACAGATGCATTTATTGAAAAGTACAAAGCGGTACTTGCAAATGTGCGTGAGCAGATGCCGGATGCAGTGATCTACATCAACTGTGTTCTTCCTGTTTCCGCCCAAAAAGAAGAAGAAGAGCCGGTTTATGCCAAGATTCCGGATTATAATACCGCACTTAAAGCAATGTGCGATGAAGAAGGAATTACATTTATCGATAATACAGAGATCGTAAAAGATGAGTATTATGAGCAGGATGGCGAGCATATGAAGGCGGAGTATTATCCAATCTGGGCAGAACATATGGCGGAGGTGGCCGGAATATGACAAAGAAAAAAGGGGAATTTACAGTTCTGCGTAATATCAGAGCTGGGATGGTAATTATTTTGCTTATCTATATTGGTCTGATCTTTCAGTCTAAGGGAGACAGCGATACACCGTTTGCAGATGTACAGAAAGCGGTTGTGGATGCGGCAGATGACAAGAACATGACACTTGCCGGAACCCAGGAAATCAAGAGATTCTATGGGATCAATCCAAAGGATTATGAAGATATAACACTGTATTATACGAATGAAACAATGGGAGTCAACGAGCTCCTTCTGGTGAAAACAAAGGACGAGAATGAGGCAGAGGCAGTTGAGAAAGCCGCAGAACAGCGAAAAAAGACACAGCTCGATAATTTTGAAGGATATGGGGCCGAGCAGGTAAAGCTTCTGGATGCTTCGATCATTAAGACGAAAGGTACATACGTGCTTTTTGTTATTTCACCAAAAGCTGAAACTGTAGAAAAGGCGTTTACAAAGAGCCTGAAGTAGATAAAAGGAAACGAAAAAGTTATGTTATTTAGTAGTCTGGTATTTTTGTTTACATTTTTGCCAATTACACTGTTGGTATATTATTTGGTACCGCGTAAGGTAAAAAATGTGGTACTTTTGATCGCTTCCCTCATATTTTATGCGTGGGGAGAGCCGGTCTATATCTTCCTGATGCTGATTTCCATTCTGTTCAATTATTTTTGCGGAATGGACATTGCATTAAAAGCAGGAAGAAAATCGCAGGTGCGCAGTCTGATCTTTACGATCGTTGTAAACCTGTTTATTCTTGGATTTTTCAAATATTACGGATTTATCGTAACAAATTTAAATGCGATCCTTCCGTTCTATATTCCATATAGAAAACTGGAACTCCCAATAGGAATTTCTTTCTATACTTTCCAGACATTGTCTTACATCATTGATGTATATAGGGGAAATGTAGACGTACAGGTAAATCTGATTGATTTCGGAACCTATGTTACAATGTTCCCACAGCTGATCGCAGGTCCGATCGTACAGTATGCAGATGTGGAGAGACAACTGCGTGAAAGAAAGGAATCACTGACGAAGTTTGGATACGGTGCCTGGTTCTTTGTGATGGGACTGGCAAAGAAGGTGCTTTTGGCGAATACGATTGGTTCGATTTATGAAAATATCGCGGTGATGGATGGAATGTCAGTAGTGACTGCGTGGCTTGGATGTCTTGCCTACACTTTCCAGATTTATTTCGATTTCAGCGGTTATTCGGACATGGCAGTCGGCCTTGGAAAGATGTTCGGATTTGAGTTTATGCAGAACTTCAATTATCCGTATATTTCCAAAAGTGTTACCGAGTTCTGGAGAAGATGGCATATTTCGCTGGGATCATGGTTCCGCGAGTATGTGTATATTCCGCTTGGAGGAAACAGGGTAACGGTTCCGCGGCATTTACTGAATCTTCTGATTGTATGGTTCCTGACCGGTCTCTGGCACGGGGCAAGCTGGAACTTTGTAGTATGGGGGCTCTTCTACGGAGTGATCCTCATTACTGAAAAATATTTTACAGGAAAAATACTTGCAAAGCTGCCGGGGGCAGTCCAGACACTTTACACAATGATTCTGGTCATGCTCGGCTGGGTACTGTTCTTCAGCCCGACACTCGGAAGCGCACTTACCTGGATCGGCAATATGTTCGGACAGGGTGCAACCGGATTTATGGATAGCCAGGCATTGTACCTGATCATGCGAAACTGGCTCTTCTGGGTGGCAGGGATCATAGGAAGTACACCGTTTATGCATCTGCTCGGAAAGCGGCTGGTATTTAATGAAGAAAGACCGCATACGGTTCTGGCAGGCTGCCTGATGGCAGGACTGTTTGTGCTGTGTGTGGCATATCTGGTGACAGAAAGTTACAATCCATTTTTATATTTTAGATTTTAAGGAAAGACAATGGTAGAAAGAAAGAATAATAAACAAAAAAACAGAACAAAGTATTTTCTGCCAGGAGGGAAAAAACAGATCCAGGCAGTATGTGCGTTTTTATTTTTGGGAGTCCTTATTCTCAGCTGCGGAGTAAACCTTATGCATAAAGACAGGCAGATGTCAGAAAAAGAAATGCGTATGCTGGCGCAGAAACCGGAAATTTCTCTTTCCGGAATTGCTTCCGGAAGGTTTATGGAGCAGTACGAGGAGTATGTATCGGATCAGTTTGCAGGAAGAGATACCTGGGTAAGAATTAAGACATTTGCGGACAGTGTGGCGGGGAGGACAGAAGAAGGTGGTGTTTTCAAAGGAAAGGATCATTATCTGATGGAAGATGTTGCTGTGGCAGATGAAAGTGATCTGAAAGAGAATCTGGATGCAATGAAGAATTTTAAAGAGCGTTATCCGGATATCCAGATGCATATGATGCTGGTCCCGAATGCGGCAAATGTTATGGAGGACAAGCTTCCGGCATTTGCGGTGACTGCCAGTCAGAGCAGACAGATCAGCCGTGTAAAGGCAGAACTTGGAGATTCTTATGACTGGATCGATGCAGAAAAAGTATTGGATGCTCACAAGGATGAAGCAATTTATTATCACACGGATCATCACTGGACTTCTCTTGGTGCATGGTATGCATTCCAGGGAGCAAAGACGCAGCTTGGACTGGATAAGAGTGAAGAAATTAAGATGAAAGCCTATGCGGTATCGGATTCTTTTAACGGAACGTTATCCGCAAAGAGTGGATATGAGACAGATTATAAGGAACCAATCTATATTTATCTGCCAAAGAGTGCGGATGCACCACAGGTTGCAGTCAATTATGTGGAAGAACAGAAAAAGAGTGCTTCTATGTATGATTCATCCAAACTGGATGAGAGAGATCAATATTCCGTATTCTTCGGTGGAAATCATGCAATGATCGATATCCAGTCAACACAGACAGAAAAACGCAGACTTCTGGTGTTCAAAGATTCATATGCAAACTGTTTTCTTCCGCTTCTGGCTCCGTATTACCGGGAAATCGTTGTGATCGACCCTCGTTATTATACCGGTAAATTAAGTTCTGTGATGTCAGATAAACAGTTTGATGATGTGCTGTTCCTGTATAATGCCAATACATTCTTTGAAGACCGGATGCTGGCGGGGGTACTGGATGAGAATTAACAGGAGAAAAACATGGCAAATAAAATAGAAAAGCAGTTTCTGGACACGGAAAATAAAGGACCGGTCCGGCTGAACAAATATTTAAGTGAAGCTGGTGTATGTTCCAGAAGGGAAGCGGACAAACTGATAGCAGCCGGACAGGTGACGGTTGACGGTGTGCGTGCAGAGACCGGAATGAAGGTAGAGCCGTGGCAGGTTGTCCGGATTGGGAAAAAGCAGGTATCCAGACAGGAAGAGATGATCGTGCTTGCGGTCAATAAGCCACGTGGAATTGTCTGTACTGAGGAAAGACGGGAGAGAGACAGTATTGTACGATTTCTTAACTATCCGGTACGGATTACTTATGTAGGACGTCTGGATAAGGATTCGGAAGGACTGCTTCTGATGACGAACAACGGTGACATTATCAACCGGATGATGCGTGCGGCAAATAAACATGAAAAAGAATATAAAGTTACAGTTGATAAGCCCGTGACAGATAAATTTCTCAAGGAGATGGCAGGCGGTGTCCCGATCCTGGATACTGTCACAAGACCATGCCAGGTAGAAAAGCTTGGAAAATATAAATTTAAGATCATTCTGACACAGGGACTCAACCGGCAGATCCGCCGGATGTGTGAGGCACTTGGCTACGAGGTAAAGGAGCTTCGGAGAGTGCGGATCATGAATATCGAACTTGGTAATTTAAAGCCGGGAGAATACCGGAAGGTTACGGATCAGGAACTGAATGAACTCTATGAGCTGATCAGGGATTCAAAGTCAGAGCCTACACCGTGGAACAATAATTAAAAGTGTGGATTTGGATATGGATAAGATGAAAAGGATGCAGGAGCTGGTAGAGCTTCTGAATAAAGCCGGAAAAGCTTATTATCAGGATGCGCAGGAAATTATGAGCAATTATGAGTATGATGCGCTGTATGATGAACTGAAAGGTCTGGAAGAAGAGCTGGGAACCGTTATGGCTTCCAGTCCGACTGTGAATGTAGGATATGAAGTATTAAGTGAGCTTCCGAAAGAACGTCATGAGTCACCGATGCTTTCTCTTGACAAGACAAAAGAAGTGACAAGGCTGAAGGAATTTGTTGGAGACCAGACGGCTGTGATCTCATGGAAGATGGATGGTCTGACGATTGTTCTGACCTATCGTGACGGCGAGCTTTTTAAGGCAGTTACAAGAGGAAATGGGGAAGTCGGTGAGGTCATTACCAACAATGCGAAAGTATTTAAAAATGTGCCGCTTCATATTCCGTATAAAGGGGAACTGATCCTGCGAGGGGAAGCGGTGATCGGTTACAAAGATTTTGAGCGGATCAATGAAGAAATTGATGACGTGGATGCAAAATATAAAAACCCACGGAATCTGTGCAGTGGTTCTGTCCGCCAGCTGAACAATAAGATTACGGCACAGAGAAACGTAAAATTCTATGCATTTACCCTGGTACGTGCAGAAAATGTGGATTTCCACAATTCCAGAAAAGAGCAGCTTGACTGGCTGGAACATCAGGGATTTGATGTGGTGGAGCATTATCTGGTGACAAGGGAAGAACTGGATGAGAAGGTTGCATTTTTTGCAGAAAAGATCGTAGAAAATGATTTTCCGTCAGATGGTCTGGTTCTTGTATATGATGACATTGCGTATGGGCAGTCGCTTGGGAGAACGGCAAAATTCCCACGTGATTCTTTTGCTTTCAAATGGGCAGATGAGATCCGCGAGACGCACCTTCTGGAGATTGAATGGAGTCCATCAAGAACAGGGCTTATTAATCCGGTAGCGATCTTTGAACCGGTAGAGCTGGAAGGAACAACGGTAAGCCGTGCAAGTGTACACAATTTAAGTATTATGGAGGAGCTGCATCTGGGAATCGGGGATACGATCGAAGTCTATAAGGCGAATATGATCATTCCGCAGATCGCGAAGAATCTGACCGGCAGTGACAATATTGAGATCCCGAAAGTCTGTCCGGTTTGTGGTGGAGCTACGGAGATCCGTCAGATGAATGATGCAAAGTCGTTGTATTGCACAAATCCGATGTGTCAGGCAAAAAGAATCAAATCCTTTGCATTGTTTGTCAGCAGGGATGCACTCAATATTGACGGGCTTTCTGAGGCAACACTGGAGAAATTTATTGCGAGAGGATTCATTCACAAATACAGAGATATCTTCCATCTGGATGTCTATCAGGAAGAAATTCAGACGATGGAAGGTTTTGGAGAAAAATCCTATGCGAACCTGATCGCAAGCGTGGATAAGGCGAGAAGTACAACCCTTGCTAAAGTAGTATATGGACTTGGGATTGCAGGAATCGGTCTTGCAAATGCAAAACTGATCTGTCGCCATTTTAAAAATGATGTGGAAAAAATGACAGGAGCATCTGAAGAAGAACTGAGTGATATCCAGGGTGTAGGTCCGGTGCTTGCGGCGGCATTTGTAAAATATTTTGTATCAGAGGAAAGAAAAAAGGAATTTAAGCTCCTTCTTGGAGAACTGGAGATCCAGCCGGAAGAGATGGCAGAAGAACAGAAATTTGCAGGTATGAGTTTCGTTGTCACTGGCAGCGTGAATCATTTTGCAAACCGGAATGAGGTAAAAGAACTGGTTGAGAAGATGGGTGGAAAAGTGACCGGATCTGTAACGAAGAAGACAAATTATCTGATCAACAATGATGTAGAGTCTGCTTCTTCCAAGAACAGAAAGGCGAAAGAACTTGGAGTGCCGATCATTTCAGAGGAAGAGTTTATAGAACTTGCAGGGGTGGAAATCGAATAAGAAGGACAGAGGAATCGTCTGAATACGACCGAGAAAAGGAGGACCAGCCAATGGCAGAAAATGACCAGAAGGACAAGACAGTTGAGAAAGTAACCGGTGAGGTAGAAAATACAGACAAAAAAGAAAATAACGAAGATCGCTATGAAAAGGTCTGCTTCATCTGTCACAGACCGGAGAGTGTGACCGGAAAGATGATCGATCTTCCGAACAATATCTGCGTGTGTCCGGACTGTATGCAAAAAAGCTTTGATGCAATGAACAATATGAATTTTGGCGGGATGGATTACAGCCAGTTTATGAACATGGGACCGATGATGGGATTTGGAGACATGGATGCACAGATCCCGAAGAGCCAGCGTGTGAAAAAGAAAAAGCCGGAAGAAGAAAAAGAACCGATCCTGAATATCAAGGATATTCCTGCTCCGCATAAGATCAAAGCGAAATTGGATGAATATGTAGTAGGACAGGAATACGCCAAGAAGGTAATGTCGGTTGCTGTATACAATCATTATAAAAGAGTGGCAACGGATACAATGGATGAGATTGAAATCGAGAAATCCAATATGCTGATGATCGGACCTACCGGATCTGGAAAGACGTATCTGGTAAAGACACTGGCAAAACTTCTGGATGTGCCGCTTGCAATTACAGATGCGACCTCGCTTACCGAGGCTGGCTACATAGGGGATGATATTGAAAGCGTAGTATCGAAGCTTCTTGCAGCTGCGGACAACGATGTAGATAAGGCGGAACAGGGGATTATCTTTATCGATGAGATCGATAAGATTGCGAAGAAGAAGAATACCAGCCAGAGAGATGTCAGCGGAGAATCCGTACAGCAGGGAATGTTAAAGCTGTTAGAAGGCAGCGAAGTGGAAGTGCCGGTAGGAGCCAACAGTAAGAATGCGATGGTTCCGCTCACTACAGTCAATACAAAGAATATCCTTTTTATCTGTGGCGGTGCGTTCCCGGATCTTGAGCAGATCATCAAGGAAAGACTGATGAAGAATTCTTCTATCGGGTTTGGAGCGGATCTGAAAGACAAATATGATCATGATAAGAAAATACTGGAGAAGGTGACGACAGAAGATCTGCGTAACTTCGGAATGATTCCGGAATTTCTGGGACGTCTCCCGATCGTATTTACGCTTCAGGGACTGGATGAAGAGATGATGGTTCAGATATTAAAAGAGCCGAAAAATGCGATCCTCAAGCAGTATCAGAAGCTTCTGGCACTGGATGAGGTCAATCTGAAATTCGATGATGGTGCACTTCATGCGATCGCAAGAAAGGCAATGAAGAAGGATACCGGAGCCCGTGCACTGCGTGCGATCATTGAAGAATTCATGCTGGATATTATGTATGAGATTCCGAAGGATGACAGCATCGGGGAAGTGACGATCACGGAGGCATATATCGAAGGAACCGGAGGACCGCTGATCGAGCTGAGAAGCCAGTCTGTACCAAGGCTTGAGCATCACTGAGTATAACAATAACCTTCATATATCAAAAAAACATGGCGGTTATACAAAAATAGAATGGGAAATATCCGTAAATTTAAGATTTACGGGTATTTTTTTGTTGAAAAATTGTATTAAAAGGTGTACATTAGACAATGTGTCTAAAAAAACAAGATATAAACAGGAGTGAGAGAGAATGGAGACTTATAAGTATTTACTGGATCTTGCAATTATTTTACTTTGTACTAAAGCACTTGGTCTTGCGACCAGAAAGGTACAGATGCCACAGGTTGTAGGGGCACTTCTTGCAGGCGTTCTTCTTGGACCGGCGATGCTTGGGATCCTGACAGAGACAAGCTTTATACACAACGTTGCAGAGATCGGTGTTATCGTGCTGATGTTTTGTGCAGGTCTGGAAACTGATATACAGGAATTGAAGGCAAGTGGAAAAGCATCCTTCGTTATTGCACTGATAGGTGTTATCGTTCCACTGATCGGCGGTTATGCGACTGCAATGTTCTTTAACCGTCCGGATGTGATCGCATCCGATGCATCCTGCAGCGTATTTTTGCAGAATATCTTTATCGGTGTTATCCTGACAGCAACTTCCGTAAGTATTACGGTAGAGACATTAAAAGAACTTGGTAAATTAAAAACCAAATCCGGAAATGCGATTCTTGGAGCTGCGATCATTGATGACGTGCTTGGTATCATTGCACTGACACTGGTAACAAGTATGGCAGATGAATCAGTAAAGATTTCAGTTGTATTACTGAAGATCGTTGCATTCTTCGCATTTGCAGGTGTGATCGGATTTATCTTTTACAAGATATTTAAAAAATGGACAGATCAGGCGGAAAAAGGACTCAGACGCCATGCAATCATGGCATTTGTATTCTGTCTGCTGATGGCTTATGTGGCAGAGAAATTCTTCGGTGTTGCAGATATCACTGGTGCATTTATTGCCGGACTGATCATTTCCAATACAAGTAAATCTGATTTTGTGCTGAAGAAATTTGATACCATGTCTTATATGCTGCTTTCACCGGTATTTTTCGCAAGTATCGGGCTGAAGGTAGAACTTCCGAAGATGAGTGCTGCAATTGTAGGCTTTGCAGTGATTCTTACCATTGTTGCGATCCTGACAAAGATCGTTGGCTGTGCCCTTGGTGCGAAGATGTGTGGATATAAGAATTATCAGTGTGCACGAATCGGTGTCGGAATGATCTCCCGTGGTGAGGTTGCGCTGATCGTTGCCAGCAAGGGAGAAGCACTCGGTATGATGGGCGGCAATTTCCTCGGACCGGTTATCATCGTGGTAGTGATCACAACGATCATCACACCAATTCTGCTGAAGATCGTATTCAAGAGCGGTCCGAATATAAGTACCCTGGAAAAAGGAAAAGAAGTGACTTCCTTCTACGAGGATATTGAAAAGAAACGTACCGAATAAAGAATGGATATGGAGTGCAAAATGCGTAACCGTCCAGTATCGTAGTATAAGAAAGAACAATCCCTCATATATTTTCCAAAAGAAAGTATATGAGGAATTTTTATGCCACAGGAAGAATGTAAAGAAAAGATTCTGTCGGAAGAATACAGGGATTTTATGATGAGAGATACCGGTGCTCTCGGGGAAAAATTTCCTTTGGAAAACGGATGCCGGATACCGTTAAAATACGGTTTTGAGCTTCTTTATATTGACCAGAGTGAAGACAGAAAAAAGCAACTTGCCGATTATCCGTATACAATGGTTCCGAAGTGCTATACAACACTGGATATGGCAGCGATCCAACAGGCGGGAATTGCTGCGGTTCAGAATCTGACTGGTCTGGAATTGAGCGGTGAAGGAGTTCTGGTTGGGATCATTGATACTGGGATCAACTATCTGGATCCCATTTTCCGGAATCTGGATGGTTCGACCAGGATCCGGCGAATCTGGGATCAGGAAGAACAAAGTGGAACAGCGCCCCGGGAAATCGGATATGGAAGTGAATATACGAGGGAACAAATCAATCTGGCGATCCAGAGCGAGAATCCAAAAGAAACCGTTCCGTCATTTGATACGGACGGACATGGCACTTTTGTTGCAAGTGTGGCATGCGGAGGGGCAAATCCGGAGAATCTGTTTATCGGGGCAGCGCCGGAGGCAGAGATGGTGATCGTGAAGCTGAAGGAGGCAAAAGAATATTTACGGGAGTACTATTTTGTAGACTGTGATGCCAGATGCTATCAGGAAAATGATCTGGTAGCGGCGGTTTTTTATCTGCAGAAGGTACAAGAAGAGCTGAAAAGACCATTGGTGATCTGTCTGGCAGTTGGAACAAGCCTTGGAGGACATGGAGGATATTCAATCCTGTCAGAGTATCTGCAAAATGTGGCGGCGAGCGAAGGAATCGGGATTGTGACCGGAAGTGGCAACGAGGCAGATAAAAGGCATCATTATCTGGGAATTCTGGAACAGGAAAATAATCAGCCGGTGGAGATCAATGTAGGGAATAATACCAGAGGCTTTGTGATGGAACTATGGACAGAACTTCCGAATCTTCTGGCACTTTCTATCGCATCTCCAACAGGACAGACAGTAGGACCGGTCTCGCTCAGACGGGGAATAGGAGAGTATGTGTTTGTATTCGAGCAGACCAGGGTGATATTAAATTACCGGGTTCTGGTAGAGACGACCGGGGCGCAGCTGGTATTTTTTCAGTTTGACAGACCGGGAAGCGGAATCTGGAAGATTATACCGGAAACACTGGAGCTGGGGAATGGAATCTTTCATATCTGGCTTCCAATGGAAGAGTTTCTGACGGGAAATGTCTATTTTATCCGTGCAAATCCGGAATATACGGTGATGGAGCCAGGGGATACCGGACCGGTGGTCTGTGCAGCGTACTATAATGGAAAGGAAAATAGCATTGCAGTCAGTTCGGGAAGAGGTTATACTAGAGATAACAGAATCAAACCGGATTTTGCTGCGCCGGGGATCAATGTGACAGGGATCAATTTAAGGGGGCAGTTTGTTGCAAGATCTGGTTCCAGTATAGCAGTTGGGATCACTTCCGGAGCACTGGCACTTTTTATGGAGTGGCTGGATAGGCAGGGAGTGGATCTGGATGCATCACAGATGAAGAATTTGCTGATACTGGGAGCTTCACGGAAGACAGACATGAGTTATCCGAACCAGGAATGGGGATATGGAGCGTTGAACCTTTACCGTACTTTTGAGCAGATCAGGCGGTTCTGAAAAATACGCAGATGCGAAAGGGGAAAAAGTAAATGAGTGATTTTTTTGATACAATAGGAAAGCGGATTTCAGATACCGTGGATGATCTTGGAAAGAAGGCAGGAGATACGATCGATATTCAGAAAAAGAAAAATGAGATCTATGGTCTGAAGCGAGATAGCGAGCGGGATATGACAGAGATCGGACGATTGGTATATGAGCGTTTCAAACAGGGGGAAGTGGTAGATACCGATTTTATCGCACTCTGCGAAGCAATCGAAAAGCGTGAAGAACAGACAGAGGTATGCGAGCAGGAAATCGCGCGAATCAAAGGAGAATAATTATGGAAATCCTGAGCATTTTAACCGGAGCTTTTGTTGCCGGGTGCGATCTTGGAATTAAAAAATATACTGAAGAAAATGTAAGAGACGGGGAAGAACGCCGGATTTGGAAGGGAAAAGGAATCTACCGCAAAGTCCACAACAAAGGTCTGATGATGAATCATTTGGATTGCAGACCAAAGCTGGTAAAAGGCATGTCGGCGGCAGCACTTGGAATCCTGTTTTTCTGGGAGCACCTTCTTTGGAAAGAACCGGGACGCAAACTGGCAAAGCTTGGAACATCGCTGATGCTGGGCGGAGCAGTTGGTAATACTTATGACCGTTTCAAAAGAGGTTATGTGGTCGATTATCTGTCTCTGAAAACAAAGAACAGGAAACTCTCGGATATCACTTTTAATCTCTCGGATCTGGCTCTTTTTGCAGGAGCGATCCTGACGGTATGGAGTTCTTTATTTGGAAAAAAGAGATAAAAATGATTCAATGTATCTGAAAAAATACTTGACTGTTTTTAAAGAGTTGAGGTATTATAAACCTTGCTGATATGGCGTTGTCTGGCATATGCCATATAGAAAAAAGAATAGAATCTCGGTTATATTGGAAACGATACATTCCTCCGGAATGATGAACGAACAACACATTTTCTGTTACGCTTATTATGAAGGAGGATATTTTTATGCCAAAAAACAAATTTCAAGACGTTATTTTCACAATTATCATGGTGTTCGTGATGGTTTATACCATGATCTGTTACAACATTGCTCTCAACGTAGGAGGAATGAACAACCAGGTATTTTTAAATGCATTCCACGAGCTGGTCATCATGGGACCAATTGCATTCATTCTTGATTTCTTCCTGATTGGACCATTTGCAAAGAAAAAAGCATTTTCCATTGTTGATCTGGAAAGAGATAATAACTTTCACCTGGTGATCGCCATTTCCGTAGTATCCATCATCGGAATGTGTCCACTTATGAGCCTTGCAGCAACCCTGCTCTTCAAGAATGCGGGAACCCAGTTCATATCCGTCTGGTTCCAGACTACAGCAATCAACTTCCCGATGGCATTCTTCTGGCAGCTCTGCTTCGCCGGTCCACTGGTAAGAAAGATTTTCGCATTATTATTCCCAGAAAAAGAAACATCCAAAATCGCCGATGGTCAGGAAGCCTAATTGAGGTAATGTGTAAATCCATTTGAAAATATAAAACAATGATTTACGGCTCCAGTTCAACACCCGGTCAAAGAAGTAAAACTCAGTCAACAACGTAAATAAAAAATAATCCCTGGTAGATGCGTCTTTGCACGATGGAAACGAGACTTAATCAATTGTGGAAGCCATTGCTGACACAATTGATGCTTTGAAAGGCTCGTTGGAATGGTTCGTGCAACTTAGCAGCTACCAGGGATTATTTTTTATGCCCTCTTGCGACTACCCCTCAAGTTCTTTCAACACTTTCCTAAACTGAAACGTAAACAAAACCGTCGTGAAGGATACAGCCAGGAAGTCTGCAATCGGTTCAGCCATATACACTGCATTGGTCTTGTTCCCGGTCAGAATATGCGGCAGCAGATAGATCAGTGGCAGCAACAGGATAAATTTACGTGTAACAGCGACAGCAATCGAAGCCTTTGCTTTTCCGAATGATGTAAATGCCATTTGACATGCAATCTGGATTCCGAAAAGCAGCAGGCAGGCACAGTAAATCCGGAGTGCTGATTTAGTAAAACCAAGCAGTGCAGAATCTGAAGTAAACATTTCTGCAAACACCTGAGGGAAGAGCATAATAAATGCCCACAGAAGTGTGGAATAACAGAGGCTTGCTGTTAAAAGAAGCCTGAAAGCTTTTTTTACACGATCTCCGTTTTTTGCACCGTAATTATAACTCAGGACTGGTTGTGCACCCTGTCCCAGGCCCTGCAACGGCAGCATTGCGAACTGCATGACACTGGTAAGAATCGTCATGGCACCAACTGCGATATCTCCTCCGTATTTCAGCAGAGAAGAGTTGAAGCATACGGAGATGATACTCTCACTAGCCTGCATGATAAATGTGGCAAGCCCGAGAGCGACACAAGGAAGAATAATCTCCGGTTTCAGGATGAGATTCTTTTTCCGGATGTGCAGGATCGTCTTTTTTCCGCAAAGGAAAGAAAGAACCCAGATGCAGGAGACTGCCTGTGACAGAATTGTGGCAAGCGCAGCACCTCTGACACCCAGATGGAATGCAAAGATAAACAGCGGATCCAGAATAATGTTCATCACTGCTCCGATCAGAACAGAGAGCATACCTGTTTTGGCAAAGCCCTGTGTGGTGATAAACATATTCATGCCAAGGGTAAGCTGGACGAAAATAGTGCCGACAGCGTAAATGTTCATATAATTTACAGCGTATTCAATCGTATTTTCACTGGCACCGAAGGCAAGAAGAAAAGTACGGTTACCAAACAGCAGGATGACTGTCAGGATTATAGAAATCAGAATCTGCAGGAAAAAGCAGTTACCCAAAATATGTTCTGCAGTATTAAGATCATTTTTTCCCATTTCAATCGAAGCACGCGGTGCACCACCGCCTCCAACCAGTGCGGCAAAAGCGGAAATGATCATAATCAGTGGCATACATACGCCGACTCCGGTAAGGGCAAGTGCCCCATTACCAGGAATGTGTCCGATGTAAATACGGTCAATAATGTTGTACAGCATATTGATGAGCTGTGCGGTGATCGTCGGAAGCGCCAGCCGGAACATCAGCTTTCCGACGGGTTCAGTACCCAGAAAATCTTTGTCTTTGTTCATGTCTAATAATCTCCTTTGTGATAAATAGTTGCTACGTTGGATGCCAGACGTTCATTCAGCGAGGCGAACATCTGGAATTCTTCTAATGAAAATCCGTCAAACAGATTGTGGTAAAAAGCAGACTGGAACGTGTCGATTGCTCCGGTAACATTTTCGCATGATGGCAGCAGGGAAAGATGCGTTTTCCTGCGATCCGTCTGGTCTGCTGTTTTTGAAAGAAACCCTTTCTGACACAAAAGATCAACTGCCAGGGATACATTCCCTTTTGAGAGCATCCGGAGCTCGGCAATATCACCTGCGGTATCTTTTGTGGGGTTATTATGTAAGAAAGCAATGATCTTAGCCTCGATCAGCGAGAGATCATACTGGCGGCATAATTCTTTCAACATCTGTTCATGTATTTTCCCAATTCGCTGCATTAATACAAGCAGATATGTAATGTTCATCCATACACCTCCGTTTTTTAATAAAAAAGAATGTGCCTTGACACATTCTCGCGCTGAGCGCAGTCACTTGAAAAATGGTTCTAAAAAGAACAATTTAAATAATATCTTATATCAATTGAGATAAAATGTCAATAGAACGAAAATATGCAAGTTATTTGTTAAAATATAAACGGTATAATTGTATACGAAAATACATTTTTTTACTTTAACATATTGACGTGGGGAAAATTTGCTGTTACAATAATAAACAATTTATAGACCATAGTTCAAGGAGGACATAAGTACATGCTTACAGGATTTAAAAACGCAGTAGAAGTTGATTTCACATTGGAAGAAAATAAAAAGAAAATAGAAGAAGCATTCAAACAGGCTCATGCAGAAGCAGGTGCTGTTTACCCGCTGATCATCGGTGGAAAAAAAGTTGAGACAGAAAAGAAGATCGCTTCTGTATCACCGGCTACAAAGGAAGTACTCGGATATGCATGCTCATGCAGCAAAGAACAGGCTGACGAGGCAATCAAGTCATCTTACGAAGCATTCAAAAAATGGAGCCTTACATCTGTAGAAGAAAGAGTACGTGTATTAAGAAGACTTGCAGCACTTCTGATCGAGAACCGTTTCATCATGGATGCATGGAACGTCCTTGAAAGTGGAAAGAACTGGGGAGAAGCTGACGGAGAACTTTGCGAACAGCTTGACTTTATCAATTCTTATGTAATGCATATCCAGAATCTGGAAAAAGGAAAAGAACTGGTTCCTACAGATGAACTTACAAAATGCGTTTACATCCCGATCGGTGTAGGTGTGGCTGTTTCTCCATGGAACTTCCCACTCTCACTGTTTGGTGGAATGATCGTATCGGCAGTTGTTACCGGTAACACGATCTGCTGCAAACCATCTTCAGACGCTCCGATCGTTGCATACAAATTCGTAGAACTCTGCCAGAAAGCCGGTATTCCGGCTGACGTAGTAAGTTACATTCCTGGATCAGGATCAGAGATTGGTGACTTCATCGTAGAACATCCGCTTACAAGATTTGTAAACTTCACAGGATCAAAAGCAGTTGGATGCAGAATCAATGAACATGCAGCCAAGATCGCTGACGGACAGAGATGGATCAAACGTGTTGTGGCTGA
This sequence comes from Coprococcus sp. LG101-27, assembly GCF_027695515.1. Classification (NCBI taxonomy): domain Bacteria; kingdom Bacillati; phylum Bacillota; class Clostridia; order Lachnospirales; family Lachnospiraceae; genus Coprococcus; species Coprococcus sp. LG101-27. Next base: position 225,815 of record NZ_JAQEUJ010000002.1, on the reverse strand, counting down.
GATGGGTGGAAAGAATGCAATTATCGTAGATTCAACAGCAGACATCAAGAAAGCAGCAAATGGAGTTGCAAGCTCTGCATTTACATTCCAGGGACAGAAATGCTCTGCATGCTCAAGAGCAATTGTTCTGGCAGATGTATATGATGAGTTTGTAGATGAAGTTGTAAAATGCGCAGCAGAACTGAAGGCGAACCAGGGATCGGGCGAAAGCAATGCAGCGATGGGACCGGTTATCAACCAGGGCGCTTATAACAGCATTACCAATTACATCGAGATCGGACGTAAAGAAGGAAATGTTGTATTCGGTGGTACATACAGTGACGCAGAAGGATATTATATTGATCCTACTGTAATCCGCGATATCAAGAGAGATGCAAGAATTGCCAATGAAGAAATCTTTGGACCAGTCCTTGCTGTTATCAAAGTAGATTCTTTTGATGAAGCACTTGATGTAGCAAACCAGACAGAATATGGTCTGACAGGATCTGTATACAGTGAGACACGTGAAAATATCCAGAGAGCAAAAGTAGAATTCCAGGTAGGTAACTTATACTTTAATAGAAAATCTACAGCAGCAGTTGTACTTCAGCATCCATTTGGTGGATTTAACATGTCCGGAACAGATGCGAAGACTGGTACAGCAGATTATCTGACAAACTTCATGAACCTTAAATCAATCACAGAAGATCTGAATTCATAGGAAGAGCCGGACTTAAAAAAGGACAGGGAATCAGAGTGTGTATAAAAGCGAAGTATTGGCTTGGCAGATTATAGAAAAACCGGAGGCTTGTGTAAAAAGACACATGAGCCTCCGGTTTTTATTATCAGGAATTCTATTTTTGATGCAAAGTGTCCAACAAGTGATACGGATGATTTGCTTAGCTGTCTGAAAAAGCTGACCGCAATTTACTCATCTTTAAATCCTTCACCCACTACATCATTCGATTCCATGATTACAAGGAAGGATTTTGGATCAATCGTTTTGATCAGCTTGCGGATTCCGTACATCTGCTTATTGTTGCAGGCGCACATTATGATGTGCTTATCATCTTTGGAATAACTTCCCATACCATTTAAAATTGTAGAGCCGCGTCCGAGAACTTCATCGATTTTGAAGCAGATTTCAGTACTGTGCTCGGGATCGGTTACGATCAGGGCAAGCTTTCCTTCATCAATTCCGTACATAACTTTATCCATAACAAGAGAGAGCAGATAGCTGACGATCAGACCGTAGATCAGACTGTCCACGTCACGGGATACAATTACGGTTCCGAGGATCACAATTACTGCATCCAGTGCAAATGCAATATTTCCAAGGGAAAGGTGAGGATTCAGTGCTTTGATCGACATCATGATAAAGTCAGAGCCTCCGGTTGAAGAATCCCGCATATAGATCATTGCATAACCAAGTCCGGAAAGGACACCGCAGCAGATGGCAGAAAGAAGTCTGTCACCCTGATAAACCGGGAACAGCGGTGCGATCGCGTCCATGATTATGGAAGTAATGATGATCGTCCGGACTGAATTCAGGAAAAATCTGCGGCCCAGAAGCCGAAAACAACAGATGGCGATCGGGATGTTAAGGATCAGGGCAACAGTACCGATCGGCAGTCCAAACAACTGGTAAAAGATCAGGGCGATTCCGTTTACCCCTACCATCGGAAACTTTGCGGCGGCAGCAAAATTATAGACACCGACAGCGATCAGGATTCCTCCGATAATATCAGTTGCGATATCTTTTGTAAGTTCCAAAGCTTTGTTCTGATTCATGATAGTATCCTCCTTGATGTTGATGGAATGTGATTTATAAAAAGCGAAGGCTTGCCAGAAAGACCAAAAAAAACATCTGCTAATTATATCAGGATATAATCGCAAATGCTCTTCATTTCTTTAGTATACGCGCCATAGGATAAGAATGTCAACGGTTGTTTGGGTTGTATCCGTAAAATAAATTTGTTATGATAATGAACAGGAAAAGTTGCAAATTACAGTGATAAAGTGAGGGACAGATTATGAAAATAGTTTTTTTAGATGTAAAAACAATTGGAGAAGATATTGATCTTTCTGGATTTGACAGGCTTGGTGAAGTCGTAAAATACGATTTTTCTACATCAGAAGAAGTAACGGAAAGAGTTCAGGATGCAGATGTGATCATTTTGAATAAAGTACAGGTCAATGAGCAGACGATTGGAAAAGCAGAGAAGTTAAAGCTGGTATGCGTGACGGCAACGGGGACCAACAATCTGGATAAAGAATATCTGGAAAAAAGAGGAGTTGCATGGAGAAATGTAGCTGGCTATTCGACAGAAACGGTGGCACAGCACACTTTTGCAATGCTTCTCTATCTGCTGGAAAAGATACGTTATTACGATGATTATGTAAAAGAAGAGCGTTACATCAATGATACAATATTTACGCATTTTGCAGAGCATTTTACGGAGATCAGTGGCAAAACCTGGGGGATCATAGGCCTGGGAACAATTGGCCGGAGAGTTGCGGATATCGCAAAAGCATTTGGAGCACAGATTATTTATTACTCGGCATCAGGGCGTCCGGCGCAGGAAGGTTACGAACAGGTAGATCTGGATACATTGCTTGCAAAATCTGACATTATATCCGTTCATGCACCGTTAAATGAACATACAGAGGGCTTAATGGATAAAGCAGCATTTGCAAAAATGAAAAAAACCTGTATTTTCCTGAATCTCGGACGTGGTCCGATCGTAGTCGAGCAGGATCTGTATGAGGCACTTGAAAATGACGAGATAGCTGCAGCCGGACTTGACGTACTTTGTCAGGAGCCGATGAGTGAGACGAATCCGCTGCGAAAAATAAAAGACAGCAAAAAACTGCTGATTACACCACATGTAGCATGGGCGAGCGTGGAAGCAAGGACAAAGCTGATGGGGATAATACTGGGACAGGTAAAAGAATATTTTCAAATTTAAGAAACCGGAGTTGGCGCATGGATTTTAGTGATATGCGGCAACTCCGGTTTTGTTTAAAATATTTGTTTACTTGTAAAGAGTCACAAACTGTCCAATCTGTCCGTCAAAAGAGGTATTGAGACAAAGCTGATCCAACAGATCTTCATCGACAATATAACCAAGATGGCAGGTGATGGTCTGTCCTTTTTCAAGACTGGTGAAAAAGTAATGATGGTCAGAGTTGTCGGAGCATACAGAGGCATCAAAATAAATTGGATAATTGATAACATCTTTGTATGTTGGATTATCGAACAATGCATTGTTATAATATCCGTCTGGATTTTCGGACGGAATGGTCAGATCATAATTTACACAGGATTCCGTATCGGAAAAAGGATTGTCGGATGGATTTGTAATCTCAAGAGTTACATATAATAATTTTCGATGAATCTGTGCAGTACCTGTTTGTGTATTGAGTGAGTCGGTTCCATTTCCGACCTGAATAATAGCACGATTATATGATATAAGATCTCCGTTGTCGTTAATCGAACCATCTGGAAGATTTTTACCATTATCAGTAAAGAAATCTGCGTTAAGTGAACGGATATTATCAAAAGCTTCTACTTTTTTAACAGTCATCTGATAGCCACAGGTTTCGTCGGTCCAGGTATCATTTACTTTAAGCCAGGTAGTCTGTAGTGCTTTTGGTGCAGCTGCATCTTCAGCTAATTCCGTTTTAAGTTCGGACAAAGAACCTGCAAAGGTAGCGTCAGAATCTGTAGCAGGCGTAAGTGTCACACCAGAAGCAATCTTTTTCGCTTCTTCATTGGTGATTGCATTTCCCATATTGATTTCAACAATATAGCCTGAATCCTGGAAGACGACGTAGGCATCCTTATCAAAGACTCCAGAAGAGTCGAAAGTCATCAGAACCGCATCATTTCCATTGGCATTAAATTCTTCACGAGAAGTCATATAGGAGTGCGAAAATGTAAAATCATCGGTATCCATCTTGTAGAGAGAAAATACAGTACCATGTGAAGAAGATTCTGTATCGGAAGGGACATAGTACTTGTCAGGTCCACGGTCTGAAGCAGCAATACTTCCATCAGGTAAATAAGTTGGAGTCAGCTTTACCGGAGAAAATACAGTATCTTTTGAGGTAGTCGTTAGAGAAAGATCACCGCTGTATGTTCCGGTACTGTTGTAATGCATTTGAAGCAGTCTGTCAGCTGCATATGCGGTTGCGGGAAGGAGGGAAAGGGCAACGATGGCAGCGGCAACACGGTAAAGATGGTTTCGATGCCGGTTATGTTCACTTTCCGAGACAGCATGCAGTAAGTTCTGCTTTTTTCGGTTATAGTTATCGGAAAAAGTGTGATCCATATTCATAGAATCAAATTCTTCAAGGCTTATTTGGTCAAATTTTTTGTTTTGCATACATATCATCTCCTATGATCAATCTGAGTTTTTTCAATGCTCTTTGCTGACGTTTCCGAACCAGAGATTCGCCGATTTCAAGGACGGAAGCTGTTTCTTTTACCGAAAGCTGGTGTACACAGCGGAACAGGATCACATCGCGATAAGAGTCGGGAAGTTTTCCAAGGATCTGCTCAAGGACAGAGTCACCGGCAAGACGGCTGACCAGCTTCATAATATCATCACGCTCATCAGCAAAATCCATATCTTTGATTGGAACCGTTGCATTGGACGTTATTTGATTTTTCCGGTACTGATCGAGGGAAGCACTTTGAATCGTCTGAAGAACATAGGACCGTGTTTTTTCATCTTCCAGATCCCGAAGCTTTCGTATATTCTTAAGCAACCGTACAAAAGCATCCTGCACCGCATCTTCAGCCTGCCACTCATTCCTCAGAATCGAAAAAGCCACCGCATACATCTTCTGCTCATACAACTCATACAATCGTTCCAACTTCTCACTGTCAGAATACTCACGCATATAAAAATAACACCTTCTTTCATATCTTTATTGAACGTTCTATAAATAAAGACGAAATACAACCCTGAAATGTGACACTTTGAATAAAATATCCATTTAATGTAAAAAACAACAGCATAAAAATAAAGCTACATAACATAAAACTGAATAACCTGCAATATGGACATCCTAACCAAAAAAATTCACTTGAGCCTGGAACTCTTATCCATATATAAAACTTTTCGACAGTACAAGAAGAAATAATACAATAGGGATCACAGACATTTGCAGGAATCCTAAGCATCTTAGTCTGTAGCAGATTTGCGTTAGTAAGAAAAATGACACTGTTTGAGCGCCAGCGAGTTTGTCATTTTTCTTACTGCTTTTAGCAAATTTACTACAGACCTAGATGCTCTTGGATTCCGAAACGTCTGTGATCCCTATTGTATTATTTCTTCTGTCCGTCAGACAACCCTTTACATCTCCGCGTATAATTTCACAAGTTCAACCACGATATCCACAGCCTTGTCCATTCCTTCTGCCGTGATGTGTTCATATGGTCCATGGAATGCATGTCCCCCCGTTCCGAGGTTCGGGCAGGGAAGTCCCATAAAGCTGAGCTGACATCCGTCTGTGCCGCCACGGATCGGAAGCACAAGCGGTGCAACACCCGCATTTTCACAGGCTTTCTTTGCATTCTCAATCAGATGCATGCATCCGGCAATAATCTCAGCCATATTCTGGTACTGGTCAGTAATCATAAGCTTCACAGTGCCTTCTCCCCATTTTTCATTGAGGTTCTTCTCAATATGGCGAAGAGTTTCTTTTCTGGCTTCAAACAGATTCTTGTCATGATCTCTTACAATATAATGAAGCTCTGCTTTTGCCACATCTCCACTCATACCGGTCAGATGGTAGAATCCTTCATAATCCTCCGTTTCACGTGGGATTTCAAGTCCTGGAAGCATGTTATTGATTTCAGCGGCAACCAGGCACGCATTGATCATCGTATCCTTGCTGGAACCGGGATGCACAGCAAATCCTGTAATTTCAAAATCTGCCTTGCATGCATTGAAGTTTTCATATTGAATTTCGCCTTCGGTATCGCCATCCAGAGTGTAGGCAAACTGTGCACCAAATTTTTCCACGTTAAAATGATCAGTTCCACCACCGACTTCTTCATCTGGTGTAAAAGCGATTGAGATCGGTCCATGAGGAATATTTTCTTTGATCAGGGCTTCAGCCATGGTCATGATCTCGGCAACTCCGGCTTTATCATCGGCACCAAGAACGGTTGTACCGTCTGTTGTGATCAGGGTGCATCCGGCAAGAGATGGAAGATGCGGAAAATCTTTTACGGTAAGGGTACGTCCACTTGTGCCAAGCGGCAGATCACCGCCATCGTAGTTCTTGTGTACGACCGGGATGATGTCATGGTCACAGTAATCGGAAACGGTATCCATGTGTGCGATAAATCCGATAGATGGTTTATTCTCATATCCCGGTGTGGCAGGAATCTTTCCATATACATAGCAGAATTCATCCAGACTTACGTCAGAAATCCCGAGGGCAGTCATCTCATCTGCCAGAATACGTGCCAGGTCGAACTGACATTGGGAAGAAGGAGAAGTCGTACTGTGTTCATCACTTGGAGTACGGACTATTACATAATTTAAAAGTCGTTCATATGCTCTCATAATAAAACCTCTTTTCATTAACATTTCTTATCCGAGTATAGCATTTTGCAGGTGAATATGCAATTGTGGCAGCAGGTTCTTTTTTGGTGTGAAATTTAACATAACGTAAGAAAAAATCAAGGGATGAAAATGTGAAAATTTTTGAAAAATGAAAAAAGTAAAAAATAAAAAAATTGCACAAAACAAATAAAAAAGTTTGAAAAACAGCAAAAATATTGGTTAAAAAAGATGTGATTTTGGTTAATCTTGATAATCCATGAGTGCTATAATACAGCTGTAACAAGGAAATAGGTACTTTACCAGAAGTCAGTGATTGGAGGAAAAGATAAATGAATACTTTAAAAGCTGAAAAAAGAAACATGCAGACAAAAGCCAAAAAACTCAGAAGAGAAGGTTATGTAACCGGCAATGTATTCGGACGTGAGATTGAAGGCTCCATTCCGGTACAGATGACACAGAAAGAAGCGGAAAAGTTCCTGAAAGCTAATGGCAAAGGAAGCCAGATCATGTTGGATTTGGACGGAGAGCAGATGGATGTGCTGGTAAAAGAAGTCGATTATGATTCTATGGGTTCAAAAGTACTTGAAATAGATTTTCAGGCACTGGTAAGTGGAGAAATGGTACATTCTGTAGCAGAAGTTGTGATCCACAATCAGTCAAAGGTTGTCACAGGTGTTGTGGAGGAACTGCTTGATGAAATTGAATACAAAGCACTTCCATCTGCACTTGTTGAAAAAGTAATTGTTGATGTTGGAGATTTGAAGGTTGGAGAAACCATTAAAGTCAAAGACCTTGACATCGCAAAGGATAAAGATGTCAAACTGATCACAGATCCGGAAGCAGATGTAGCAGGTGTGGTTGCCGTTCATAATGATGTTCCGGAAACAGATGAGGAAGAAGCAGCAGTTGAATAAAAAGATTTTGTAAAAAAGGCGGACGCTTTGCAGAAAGAACTGCAAAGTGCCCGTTTTTTGCTTCATAGAAAATCCCGAAGGAACTTCCTATGAAACAAAAGGCACTGCGTGCCGGAGATGCACATTCTTTCTATTTAATGAAATTCCTAATCCCATTTTTCAGCAGGAAATCATAACGGAATATTTACATAAAATCAGGAATCTTTATACAATCTTTATACTAAAAATACTATCATTGATTTACAAAACAGGAGAGGAAAAACAGTGAGAGGAAGGAAAGGTTATGTTCGAGATTGAGAGTATTATTTTATTTACAGGGATCCTGAGCTTTCTGCTGATCGCCGGATTGCATCTGATGCGTGAACTCGACATTTTTCTGAAGAAGGATAAAAAAGAGAGAGAGGAAGAAAGATATAGAGGAGAAAGGAAACGAAACAAATGACAGTAATATATAAAAAGATGACACAGACACAGATGATTGTTGTCGGGTATTTGTTGTTGATCCTTTTGGGAAGTATTCTCTTAATGCTTCCGGTTTCATCAAGGGATGGAAATATGACATCTTTTGCAGATGCATTATTTACCTCGACATCCGCATCCTGTGTGACTGGGCTGGTTGTACAGGATACATATCTGCACTGGTCTTTTTTTGGACAGCTTATCATTTTGATCCTGATCCAGATCGGCGGTATGGGATTTATGACAATTGGTGTCTGTGTGGCGATTCTGTTAAGAAGAAAGATAGGGCTTAAAGTCCGTGGAATTTTGCAGGAGAGTATCAATAGTATTCAAATTGGTGGAATTGTAAAGCTTACGAAGAAGATTATAAAAGGAACACTTTTTTTTGAAAGCATTGGAGCTGTATTGCTGATGATCCGGTTTATTCCGGAATTCGGAATAGGAAGAGGGATCTGGTACGGGATCTTTCATTCTATATCAGCCTTTTGCAACGCCGGGTTTGACCTTATGGGAGAAAATGGTGCCTATCAGTCACTGATCAGATATTCGGATGACTGGCTGGTAAATACAGTGATCATGCTGCTGATTATAATCGGTGGAATCGGTTTTTTGGTGTGGGATGATCTGTCTGTGAAAAAATTTCAATGGAAAAAATATCATCTGCATACAAAGATTGTATTATCAACAACAGGTTTTCTGATTATAGGAGGAGCAGTTTTATTCCTGATACTGGAAAAAAATAATGTACTGGCAGGGATGCCTGTGAAAGAACAGATACTCTGTTCTTTATTTCACTCGGTGACAGCCAGAACGGCAGGATTTAATACAACCGATACAGGAGCGTTGACGGAAGGCAGTAAACTTGTTACTATGATTCTGATGTTCATAGGAGGAAGCCCGGGATCTACAGCAGGTGGAATTAAGACGACAACCGTAGTGGTTCTTATTGTATTTGTGCGTGCAAATCTGATGGAAGCAGCCGGTTGTAATGTATTTAACAGAAGACTGGATGAAACTGCGATCAGAAAGGCCAGTGTTGTAATGTGTACGAATTTGTTCCTTATACTAACAGGAACGATCTTCATGGAAATTATGCAGCCGTTTTCTTTGTCGGATGTGATGTTTGAAGTCTTTTCTGCAATGGGAACAGTGGGAATGTCTGCGGGAATCACAAGAGATGTATGTATGGCATCAAGAATGGTGCTGGTATTTCTGATGTTTTGCGGAAGAATAGGAAGTCTGACATTTGCACTTTCACTGAAAGGGCACAGACATGGAGCACCGATCCGGAAACCGGTAGAAGAAATTACGATAGGATAGAACAAGGAGTAGAAAATGAAATCAGTATTGATTATAGGAATTGGAAGATTTGGCCATCATCTGTGTATTGATATGGCAAATCGGGGAAATGAGGTAATGATCATCGATAAAGATGAGAAAAAGACAACGGATTTGCTGGAATACGCAACAGCAGTACGGGTAGGGGACTGTACAAATGAAGAAGTATTAAGAAGTCTTGGAGTAGGAAATTTCGATCTTTGCTTTGTGTGCATCGGATCAAATTTTCAGAGCAGTCTGGAGATAACAAGCCTGGTAAAAGAGCTTGGAGCCAAACATGTTGTCAGTAAGGCAAACAGGGATATCCATGCAAAATTCTTATTGAGAAACGGAGCGGATGAAGTCTTTTATCCGGATCGGGATATTGCAGAACGACTGGCTGTAAAATACAGTGCAAATCATGTTTTTGACTATTTTGAACTCAGTAAGGATTATTCGATTTTTGAAATCCAGCCGAAGGCTGCATGGATCGGACGGACGATAGAAGAAGCGGATATAAGGGCAAACTATCATATAAATGTATTTGGAATAAAGAAAAATACAGAGCTGGTGGTCCTTCCGAGAGCGGATTATGTGATGCATGAGAAGGATCATCTGCTTGTAGTAGGTCTTACAAAGGATATTGATCGTCTGCTTGCAAGTATAAAATGATGAATGATGGGGGAAAGAAAATGACAAAAAAGAGAGTAAAATATATGGTGCAGTCGATTGCGATCATGGCGGTTGCAACATTTTTGTCTTTTTTTCTCCAGAGTTATGGAATTCGAAAAGAAAATATTCTGATGATCTATATTGTGGGTGTACTGGTCATAACAGTTACAACTACCGGTTATCTGTATGGAATGATGGCTTCAGTATGCAGTGTGCTGCTGTTTAATTATTTTTTTACAGTGCCGGTGCATACATTTGCGATGACGGATCAGAATGATGTGGTACGTCTGGTATTTTTCCTTATCACAGGATTCATTTCCGCAAGTATTATGGTACGATTTCATAATCAGGTGCGTATTGCAGAGGAAACAAGGGCACAGATGGAAAGAGAAAAGCTGAAAAGCAATATGCTGAGAAGTATATCCCATGATTTCAGGACACCTTTGACCGGAATTATGGGAGCTGCAGGACTCTTAAAAGAGGCGGATGAGTTGGATGCCGGAGTCAGAAAGGAACTGGCAGGAGAGATACAGGAGCAGTCTGTATGGCTGATGCGCCTGATGGAAAATATTTTGAATATGACAAAGCTGGAAAGTGAAGAATTTGAGATCCGGAAAAACCAGGAAGTAGTGGATGATCTGATCTATGAAGCCGTATCACATATCATAGGACTCCGGGAAAAGAGGAGATTTGAAATTAAACTTCCGTCGGAGCTGATTGTTGTAAATGTAGATGGAAAACTGATGGTCCAGGTGCTGGTCAATCTTCTGGATAATGCGATGAAGCATACAGGGGAAAATGGATGGATCTGTATAGAAGCCAGATATGATGCAGGGAAAGTGTGGATCAGTGTAGAAGATGACGGAGACGGGATTCAGGAAGATCTGAAAGAAAATATTTTTGACGAATTTGTTACAAGGTCAGATGAAAAAGGGGACAGACAAAGAGGAATTGGACTGGGATTGGCTATATGTAAAGCGGTAGTAAATGCACATGGTGGAAATATTTGTGCAGAGAACAGAAAAGAAGGCGGAGCAAGGTTCATGTTCTGGTTGGAGGCAAGGCAGGTAAGTACAGATGGCAGATAAGCATAAAATTTTAATTGTGGAAGACGATAAATATATTATTAACTTTATCTCGATGAGTCTTAAGAAAGAAGACTATGATTATGTGATTGCGAAGACATGTGGAGAAGCAAATGCACTGTTCTATGCAAACAGACCAGATATGATCATTCTGGATCTTGGACTTCCGGATGGTGACGGGATTGAGATTATAAAAAATGTAAGAGAAATCTCGAAGATACCGATCATTGTGGTCAGTGCAAGACAGGAAGAGGAAGAAAAAATACAGGCACTGGATCTGGGGGCAGATGATTATGTGACAAAACCGTTTTATATGGGCGAACTGCTGGCCAGAATCCGTGTGGCGCTCAGAAAGAGTAACCAGATTCCGGAGGAAAAGAAAGAAAAAATCTTTCAGTGTGATTATCTGAAAGTGGACTGGGAAAAACATCAGGTATCGATAGATGGGAAAGAAGTTCATCTGACTCCGATGGAATATAAGATTTTGAAACTATTGATCGACAACAGGGGAAAGGTACTGACACATAATTATATTCTCGGTCAGATCTGGGGCAGTGCACAGGGAGTAGAAGCAGCCAACCTGAGGGTATTTATGGCAGCACTGCGAAGGAAGATAGAAAAAGATCCCGGAAATTGCAGATTTATTCTGACAGAAATCGGAGTAGGGTACCGGTTTAGAGAGGCTACGGAATAAAACAATTTGCAGACAATGAAATTAGTTAGAAAAAACGAATGTTATTCTTGAATGACTACCTACAGGACTGATATGATAATGATATAAATTATCAATAAATGGTTTTGCCAAAGGAGACAGATAGAGGAATGACATTAAAAGAATTACAAGTCGGAAAGACAGCTACGATTCTTTCCGTAGGAGGAAATGGTGCACTCAGGCAGCATTTTCTGGATATGGGATTGATCCAGGGAACAGAAGTAACGATTGTAAAGTATGCGCCGATGGGAGATCCGGTTGAGATCAGGATCCATGGTTATGAACTTACGATTCGTCTGGAGGATGCCGGACAGATTGAAATTACGCCGGCCCATGAGCCACATTATAAGAAGAAGGAAGGCAGACAACCGTTAGGAGATGCACAGCATCCGGGGTATGGAGAAGCAGGCATTTTTCATGAGAAGAAAACAGAGCATCCGTTACCAGAGAATACGACACTTACGTTTGCATTGGTTGGAAATCAGAATTGTGGAAAAACAACGCTGTTCAACCAGCTGACCGGATCGAATCAGCATGTGGGAAATTTCCCAGGTGTTACGGTTGACAGAAAAGACGGTGTGATCAAGGAACATCCCAATACCCGTATTACCGATCTTCCGGGAATTTATTCTATGTCTCCGTATAGCAGTGAGGAAATTGTTACAAGAGAATTTCTGCTTCAGGATAAACCGAAAGGAATCATCAATATTGTAGATGCAACCAATATTGAACGGAATATGTATCTGACGATGCAGCTTATGGAACTTGAGATCCCAATGGTTGTTGCGCTGAATATGATGGATGAGATGCGTGTGAACGGAGGTTCTGTGCGTGTGAATGAGCTGGAAGCATTTCTCGGAGTACCGGTTGTACCAATCTCGGCAGCAAAGGGAGAAGGAATTGCGGAACTGGTAGAACATGCACTGCATGTCGCAAAATATCAGGAAGCACCGGAGGAAGTGGATTTTTGCTCTGCTGAAGGTCAGGAAAGTGCGGTTCACAGATGCATTCATGCGATCATGCATCTGATTGAAGATCATGCAAAGGAAGCAGGGATCCCGGTCAGATTTGCAGCAAGCAAACTGGCAGAGAATGATGAGCTTGTCCTGGAAAAATTAAAGCTGAGCCAGAATGAAAAGGAACTTCTGGAACATATCAATCTGCAGATGGAAGAAGAATGCAAGGTAGACCGTTCATCGGCAGTAGCGGGAATGCGTTTTAACTATATCCAGCGTGCCTGTGAAAATACGGTCTTAAAGCCACATGAGAGCAGGGAGCGGGTGCGAAGCAGGAAGATTGATCAGGTTTTGACAGGAAAATATACCGGGATTCCGGCATTTATCGCAATTATGGGACTGGTATTCTGGCTCACATTTAATGTGATCGGAGCATTTTTGCAGGATCTTCTGCAACAGGGAATTGACCAGGTGATTGTAGCCTGCAGTCAGGCACTGGATGCGGCAGGAGTCAATGGCGTATTAAAGTCACTGATTGTAGATGGAATCTTTCAGGGGGTTGGAAGCGTGCTGAGTTTCCTGCCGATCATTGTTACACTGTTCTTTTTCCTTTCGATGCTGGAGGACAGTGGATATATGGCAAGGGTTGCGTTTATTATGGATAAACTTTTGCGAAAGATTGGTCTTTCCGGAAGAAGTATTGTACCGATGCTGATCGGATTTGGATGTACAGTACCGGGAGTTATGGCGAGCCGGACACTTTCTTCAGAGCGTGATCGTAAAATGACGATTATGCTGACTCCGTTTATGAGTTGTTCAGCAAAACTTCCGATCTATGCATTCTTTACAGCGGCGTTTTTCCCGGGGAAGGGTGCAATTGTAATGATTGGTCTCTATTTCTTCGGAATCCTGATGGGAATCCTTACTGCACTTGCAATGAAAGGGACGATGTTCAAAGGAGAACCTGTTCCGTTTGTTATGGAGCTTCCGAATTATCGTATGCCGGGAGCGAAAAATGTTGGTCAGCTTCTCTGGGAAAAAGCAAAGGACTTCCTGCAGAGAGCATTTACCGTTATTTTTGGTGCAACGATCGTGATCTGGTTCCTGCAGAGCTTTGATCTGCATCTGAACATGGTGACAGATTCACAGACAAGTATCCTTGCAACGGTAGCAGGTATGATCGCACCTGTATTCATTCCACTTGGATTTGGTGATTGGAGAATATCAACGGCACTGATTTCCGGATTTATGGCAAAAGAGAGTGTCGTCTCCACTCTTTCGATTTTGTTTGGGTCAACAGCAGCACTGACAGCGGTGATAAATACAGCCGGTGCAGCAGCACTTTTGATTTTCTGTCTTTTGTATACACCGTGTGTGGCAGCGATTGCTTCTATTAAAAGAGAACTTGGTGGTAAATGGGCGATCGGTGTTGTGATCTTTCAGTGCGTGATTGCATGGGTTGCTGCATTTATTGTGCATGGAATTGTATGTTTGTTTTAAAACAAAAACTTCTGGAAACAGGAAAACTGCTTCCAGAAGTTTTTTATTGCAGATATTTTTTCAAGGCATCCAGATAAGTTGTCCCTAATCTGCTTAACATCCTTTTTTTATGTGTAATATACCCAATCCGCATATCACTTTCGTCAGCAAGAGGAACGGCAATGATATCTTTTCCATTCAACTTTTTGTCAATTACACCACTGCATACTGTGTAGCCATTTAGCCCGATCAGAAGATTAAATAAGGTGGCACGATCCCGTACACGGATATTTTTTTTGCGTTCAGATACAGAAAAGATTTCTTCTGAAAAATAAAAAGAATTGTGTTCACCCTGTTCAAAGGAGAGATATGGATAATCGTCCAGTTCTTCATTGGTGATTATTTTGTGATCGGCGAGAGGGTGACGTCTGCTGATAAATACATGTGGTTTTGCAACAAACAGCTGATGAAAAATAAGCCCGTTGGATTTTAAAATTTTTTCCAGAACTGTTTCATTAAAATTATTTAAGAAAAGAATTCCAATCTCGCTGCGCATTTTTGCTACATCTTCGATGATTTCGTATGTCTGGGTTTCGCGGAGACTGAAATCATATTCATCCTGTCCGTAGGTTTTGATCAGATCGACAAAGGCATTGACAGCGAAAGAATAGTGTTGCGTGGATACACAGAATTTCTTTTTTCCGCCGGAAGTTCCTTTGTATTTATCTTCGAGAATAGCGGCCTGTTCCAGCACCTGTCTGGCGTATCCTAAGAAATCTTCGCCTTCTTTTGACAGGATGATCCCTTTATTAGTCCGGAGAAAAATGGTAATCTTCATTTCTTTTTCCAGTTCACGGATTGCGTTTGTCAGGCTTGGCTGGGAAATATAAAGACGATTTGCGGCTTCGGTAATTGTTCCTGTTTCAGCAACAGTTACGACGTATTTTAATTGTTGAAGAGTCATATTTTTCACTTTCTATAAAGAATATTGTTTTTGGGTTTGGGATATCAGAAAAGTATCTGGAAAATGTATCTTAGCGGAAAATACTTCTGGCCAGATATCCTGGTAATATTGTAGCATGGAAGCAGGGAGCGTGAAACATTTTTTTGATATTGCTATAGTTTTAAACTATGGCAAACTGCATTTTTTTTGTATTTTTCAGATGCAGAATACTCTGCTATACTTTCAAACATAAAAGACAGACAGTACGAAAGAGAAAAGGAGAGCTATATTATGAGTAAAAATACACCATTTCGTTATGATTATGTAGGAAGTTTTTTAAGACCGGAAACACTGAAAAGAGCAAGAAGAGATTTTGAAGAAGGAAAGATTTCAAAAGAAGAACTGACAAAAGTAGAGGATGCTGCAATTTTAGACCTGGTAGAGAAGCAGAAAAAAGCCGGATATCATGTGATCACAGACGGCGAGTTCAGAAGAGCAACCTGGCATCTTGATTTCATGTGGGGATTTAACGGGGTAGGACATGAGCCGACCAAGACCGGACTTCCGTTCCACGGAGAAGCTGCAATGATCGATGATACTTATCTGACTGGAAAAATTTCCGTAGATCAGCACCCATTTGTAGAGCATTTCAAATTTGTAAAGGCACTGGAAGATGAAAATACAGTAGCAAAGCAGACGATTCCTGCACCGGCGCAGTTCCTGGAACAGTTTATTATGCCGATGGCACTTCCGAATACAAATAAATATTATCCGGATGTAGAGGAACTGGTAGAAGATATCGCCAATGGATATAAGAAAGTAATCCGTGACTTATACGATGCTGGCTGCAGAAACATTCAGTTAGATGACTGTTCATGGGGAATGTGTGTAGATCCACATGCTACAGCAATTTTCGGAACCGATGAAGCCGGACTTCAGAAAATCATGGAACAGCTTCTTGCTATCAATAACCGTGCAATTGAGGGAGCGCCGGAGGATCTGGTGATCAACACTCATGTATGCCGTGGAAATTTCCATTCTACTTATGCAAGCAGTGGTGCATATGACCGTGTGGCAGAAGCTTTATTCGCCCGTGAAAATGTAAGTGCATATTATCTGGAATTTGATGATGCACGTTCTGGTGGATTTGAGCCGTTGAAGAGTGTAAGTGGTGATAAAAAAGTGGTTCTCGGTCTGATCACAACCAAGTCACCAAAGCTGGAAGATAAAGAAGACGTAATTAAGAGAATCCATGAAGCAGCGAAATATGTCCCGCTCGACAGACTGTATTTGAGTCCACAGTGTGGATTTGCTTCCTGTGAAATCGGAAATAAACTGACAGAAGAAGAACAGTGGAAGAAGCTTGCACTGGTAAAAGAAATCGCGGAAGAAGTCTGGGGCGAAGAAAAATAAGCCAGATATAAAAATTTAATAAATAAGATACATACAGCTCCTTTCAAATCGTGCTACAATAGAAGCAGATTTGAAAGGAGCTGAAAATTTATGAATGAAGTAATCAAAAATATGGAAGAACGCAGAAGTGTCCGTGGATACAAACCGGATATGATCAGAAAAGAGGATCTGGATACGATCATTGAGGCCGGAACTTATGCGGCAACGGGAATGGGAATGCAGTCACCGATCATCGTGGCAGTGACGGATAAAGCAACAAGAGATCAGCTTTCAGCAATGAATGCAAAAATTATGGGAACCGATACAGATCCGTTTTATGGTGCACCGGTAGTTCTTATTGTACTTGCAGATAAGGCAAGACCGACATATCTTTATGATGGAAGTCTTGTGATGGGAAATCTGATGAATGCAGCGCATTCGCTTGGAATCGGAAGCTGCTGGATCCACCGGGCAAAAGAAGAATTTGAATCCGAGGAAGGAAAGGCTCTTCTGAAAAAATGGGGAATCGAAGGAGACTATGAAGGAATCGGTCATTGCGTACTTGGATATGCGGCAGCAGAACTTCCTGCAGCAAAACCAAGAAAAGAAAATTATGTCTATTATGTAGAAGCATAGGAGTGTGACATATGGATTACGAAGGACAGATTTGCCGGGCCCCGATGGAAAGAAGCTCTTTCATGCTTCCGGTTATGGTTGGATGCTCATATAATCAGTGTAAATTCTGTAATTTATTCCGGCATCTGAAGTATCGGGAACTTCCGATGGAACAGATTGAAGCGGAACTAAAGAGAGTGCGGGAACTGCATGGGAAGCCGAAGAAGATCTTTCTGGGGGATGGTAATGCATTTGGTCTGAAGACAGAAAAATTGTATGAGATTCTGGATCTGATCGCATATTACTTCCCGGAATGTGAAGGGATTAATATGGATGCGACTGTTACGAGTATTTTACATAAAAGCCAGGAAGAGCTGGAAATGCTTGCTAGAAAAAAGGTAAAGCATCTGTATCTTGGAATCGAGAGCGGACTGGATGATGTGCTGAAATTTATGAAAAAAGATCATGATCTGGCACAGGCATATCAGGCAATCGACAGGCTTCATGAAGCAGGATTGATCTATGATGCACATATTATGACCGGAGTCGCAGGAAAAGGAAGAGGAATGGAAAATGCAGAAGCACTGGCGCAGTTCCTGAACAGGACCAATCCGGCGCATGTAGTGAATTTTTCCATGTTTCTGCATAAAGAAGTTCCGTTATATCAAGATATACGGCAAGGTACTTTTGTTCCGGCAGATGAGCTGGAAACAATTCGGGAAGAATATCATCTGATCGAGAGGATCGCACCGGAAAAAGCAGGAGCAAATATTTTATATGATGGTTTTCATGACTTTATCCATGTGAGAGTCAGAGGACATCTTCCGGGTGATAAAGAAAAAATGCTTGCCAAATTAAATGGTATCATTCAGGAATATGAAGGAAAAGAACCGGTTTATTCCTTTGTACAGGGGGAATGCCCGGATCTGGAATACTGTGATGATGGTAAGGCAGTATGGGATATGGACCGGAAGACTTCATAGAATCCGCTGTACTATGAATCAGCAGAAATTGAGCGCGTCAGCAGGCGCGCTCTTGAACTTTGGAACAGAAAATATGTCATAAAAAATCCACTGTATCTGATCTTTCAGCTACAGTGGATTTTAATTTGATCCATCCATTGGATTATCCTCCTTATTCACTTCTTATCTATCTGAAACTATTATCTCAAATAGTTTTTTCTATGTAAATTTCAATAATTATTATGCCATTGGTCTACACCTCTTACTCTCATTGATTTGATATTGTATAAATTATCTTGCCATTGGTCTGTACCTCTTGCTTTCATCAGATTTATTCTGGTTTTAAATTATGTTCCTTTTGGTCCATACCTCTTACTTTCATTAGATTTGTTCTGGTTTTAAATTAAGTTTCCGGTGGTCTGTACCTCTTACTTTCATTAGATTTTGTTCTGGTTTTAAATTATGTTCCTTTTGGTCCGTACCTCTTACTTTCATTAGATTTGTCCGAGTTTTAAATTAAGTGTCCTTTGGTCCATACCTCTTACTTTCTTAGACTTTGGAGTTAAGATTAAGTTTCTGGTTGTCCGTCCTCCTTTTGTTTTGTTGATATTATAATATCTCATAAAATGCAAAATGTCAATAAAAATTCTGAAAAAAATGAAATAATTTTAAATATATGAAATAAATCAGGAATACAGATAAAAAATAGAGAAATATATATAATAAACAAATAAATATACAGAAAAAACAGAAGGCGCAGTCAGAATTTCGACTACAGGAAATGAAATGACGATGTGGATATGTGGAATTCGCAGATCATCGAGACGGTATGGGGAGTCGGATACCGGTTTAACCGGTTGTAAAAACGATTGGTGTTATATAATATCTTTACGGATAAAATCCCAATTGTAAGTTCATGGTTGGCATGATAAGATGATACCATGAATTTACAAAGGAGAAGACTATGAATCACTATACTGGATATGAATTACTGTGGCTCTTTTTTATTTATTCTTTTGGTGGCTGGGTATTGGAAACGATATCGGCAACTTTGAAGCAGAGAAAGTTTGCTAACCGAGGTCTGGTAAATGGACCGTTCTGTGTGCTCTATGGTCTGACTGCAATTGCGATGACAGTGGGATTACAGGAACTTCGGGGAATCTGGCTATTTATCTTTGCAACGGTCTATGCAACAGTTGCAGAATGGGTCAGTGGACATCTGATCGAAAAAGCATTCAAGGCAAGATGGTGGGATTATTCAAATATCAAATGGAATCTGGATGGATATATTTGTCTTCCGGCTTCACTATTTTGGGGTGTGCTCGGTTATCTGGCAGTGAGATGGTGCAATGGAATCACGTTGATTTTATTACATATTCTGCCGAAGCTTCTGATGCATATTGTGCTGCTGACATTGATCGGTGTACTTTTTGTGGATATCTTTGGTTCCTTTATGCTTCTTACCGGAAAGAGTAAGAAGCCGGAGCGCTGGATCGCAACGGATGCCGGGATGGATAAGATCAGCACAAAAATTGCGGGAAAGATTGCCGGAAGTCTGGAAAAGCGTCTGAAAAAAGCATATCCAAAGGCAAGAAAAATTGAAGAGGAAATCCGGGAAGAGAACGAAGAAAAGGTATTTGCAAAAGGGTGCGGCTTTTATAAGATCGTGATGCTGTTTATGATCGGTGCTTTTCTGGGAGATATCACAGAAACGATTTTCTGTCGTGTGACGGCTGGAGTATGGATGAGCAGAAGCAGTGTGGTCTGGGGACCGTTCAGCATTGTCTGGGGGCTTGCAATTGCGCTTGTCACAGCACTTTTGTACAAATATAAGGATAAAGGGGATCGTTTTCTTTTCCTTACAGGAACATTGCTTGGTGGTGCTTATGAGTATTTCTGCAGTGTGTTTACGGAACTTGTATTTGGAAAAGTGTTCTGGGATTACAGTAAGATCCCGTTTAACCTGGGAGGTCGAATCAATCTGCTCTACTGCTTTTTCTGGGGAATTGCTGCGGTTGTGTGGTTTAAAATATTATTTCCACCTGTGGAAAAATGGATTGAAAAAATACCGGCAGTTGCAGGAAAGATTCTGACCTGGGTTTTACTGGGATTTATGGTTTGCAACATTCTGGTATCCTGTGTGGCACTGGTAAGATATGATGAGAGAGGAAATGGTGTGCAGGCGACAAATGCCGTCCAGAAGTGGGCGGATGCACATTATGATGACGCAAAGATGAAGAAAATCTATCCAAATGCGAAGGGGATAAATTAGAAAAAAAGCGGGAACATATTGACAAAATTCTATATGAAGAGTAAGATGTAGTTAGAAAACCGGTGTGAGAAATAGATTGCACCGGTTAAAAAATGAAAAATATATAGAAATATTTCTATATTTCTATGGGAAGGGAGAGAGAATGAAAATCATAAAAAACGGATGGGATTTCTTTCAGAACCAGATTCTTGGAATGCACTGGCTGAAAGATCTGATCGGAAAACTTCTTGTTAAAGCCGGATTGGGAGAGGGGAGGTTTCCAGGAGAATTTCTTCACTTTTTCCTGTATGATATCATAAAAATTTTTGTGCTGCTTGCGGTGCTGATCTTTGTGATATCCTATATTCAAAGCTATTTTCCGCCAGAGAAAAGCAGAAAGATTATGGGAAGCTTTCATGGAATCTGGGCGAATCTGATCGGAGCACTTCTCGGAACAGTGACTCCGTTCTGCTCCTGCTCATCGATTCCGATCTTTATGGGATTCACCAGTGCGGGATTGCCGCTGGGAGTT
The DNA here is from genome assembly GCF_027695515.1 of Coprococcus sp. LG101-27. Classification (NCBI taxonomy): domain Bacteria; kingdom Bacillati; phylum Bacillota; class Clostridia; order Lachnospirales; family Lachnospiraceae; genus Coprococcus; species Coprococcus sp. LG101-27. Next base: position 204,963 of record NZ_JAQEUJ010000002.1, on the reverse strand, counting down.
ACTTTCTCGTTTCTGATTTCATCTCCGATGGTGGATCTGGGATCTCTGATTCTTCTGATGAGTGTCTTTGGAGGGAAGATCGCATTTGCTTATGTGATTGTTGGACTTGTCATAGCTGTTATAGGGGGAACGATCATTGAGCAGCTGCATATGGAAGACCAGGTAGCAGATTTTATCCGGCAGGCGCCGAATGTGGAGGTAGCTTCGCCGTCGCTTACAATAGCAGACCGTATGGATTATGCAAAAAATCAGGTTGTGGCTACCGTCAAAAAGGTAGCTCCGTATATCGTTGTCGGAGTCATCATCGGGGCAGCTATCCACAATCTGATCCCAGAGCATATCGTCCGAAGCATTCTTGGAAAACAGACCTGGTACGCCGTGCCACTGGCGACAGCAGTAGGCGTTCCCATGTATGCGGATATTTTCGGAACCATCCCGGTTGCAGAAAGCCTGCTGGCAAAAGGTGCAGGACTTGGAACGATTCTTTCGTTTATGATGGCAGTGACAACCCTTTCACTTCCATCTATGGTAATGCTGTCAAAAGCGATCAAGAAAAAACTGCTCGGAACATTCATCGGGATTGTCTGTATCGGAATCATCATTGTGGGGTATGGGTTTAATGTGATAATATAGGGTAGCAAACTCATATGCCGTTCGTGCTTGCACGAAAAGGCATATGAATTTGCTACCCGCCGGACATGAGGAAGGAGCGATTTACGAAGGAAATCAGCGGATTCCGAGTGGACGAAGGATTGCGGGAGCAGCAATGCTGCGGAGCAATCCGTAATATTATCAAAGTAGTGGGGCGAATTTAAATATCATTCGTGCTTGCACGAAAAGACATATGAATTTGCTACCCGCCGGACATGAGGAAGGAGCGATTTACGAAGGAAATGCAGATAGACTATGAAAAATATGCCCGTATATTCAAAGTGATGTCGGATCCGAAACGCCTGAAGATCATCGACATGTTATCCGAAGGAGAATTATGTGCCTGTAAGATCCTGGAGGAATTTCATATTACACAGCCGACCTTATCGCATGATATGAAGCTGATGTGTGATCTGGGAATCGTAAAGGCGCGCAAAGAAGGAAAATGGATGCAGTATTCTCTGGACATAGACGTAATGAATGAGGTTTATAAGACAGTGGGGCATCTGATGATTCCGGGAGATTATGCCGGACTTTTAAATTGCAATTGTAATACGGAAAAGGAGAAAATGAATCATGAGTAAAATTAAATTATATTTTCTGACAGGGTTCTTAGGAGCTGGGAAAACGACAATCTTGAGAAATCTGCTTGAAAACATGGAAGGAACAAAGGTTGGGGTAATCCAGAATGAACTGGGAAAGATCAGTATTGACGGAACGGTGCTTCAGAATAATGATATCCAGATGATAGAATTGAACAGAGGCTCTATTTTTTGCAGTTGCCTTCGTTTATCCTTTGTGGATGCACTGACGCAGATGGCACAGAAAGGTCTGGAATATGTGTTTGTGGAAAGCTCTGGATTCGGGGACCCGTCTAATGCAGAAGAAATTCTTGCAGCCACAGAAGTAATGGCGCCTGGGGCATATGACTTCAGAGGATGCATCTGCCTGGTGGACTGTTATAATTTTCTGGATCAGATCGGGGATTCAGAGACAATTGACCGTCAACTTAAACACTGCAATCTTGCGGTTCTGACAAAGGTTGATCTGGTGGGTAGCGAGCAGATTGAACAGGTGAAAGACAAAGTGCGTGAAATTAATCCGGTATGCCCAATTACAGAGAGTGCGAATGGAAATATTGACCGTTCGTTTTATGATATGGATCTGATGCTGTACAAATGGGCAGAATGTGAGGATACTACGAATTCATCGAAAAATAAACCGAAAACATTTTCCATGGATTTTACGGGAGAGATCCAGAAGGAAAAGCTGGAAGCTTTCCTTGCAAAGATTGAACCGGATGTTTTCCGTGTAAAGGGATTCTTTAAAGTAGAAAAAGAAGGATGGGAAAAGGTTGACGTAGTTGGAAAAAAACGGGATTATGCACCTTACAAAGCCCAGCCGAAGTCTCAGCTTGTCTTTATTTCTAAAATCGGAATTGCACTGATCCGCGAAATCGCGGCAGCGTGGGAAGAATGTGTGGGACTTCCTATGAAACTGAATAATTAAATCTGGAGGCAGGATATGAATATAAAAGTAATCGGAAGTGGCTGTGAAAACTGTGATAAGACAAATGCGGTTGTGAAGGAGTGTCTTGAAGAACTCGGGATGGATACGGAAATCGAGAGAGTGACAGATCTGGTTGAGATCGTAAAGCTGGGAGTGATGACGGCTCCTTCTGTGATGATTGACGGGAAACTGGTTGTTGCAGGTCAGGTGCCATCGAAAAAACAGATGATGAAGATATTGAAAAAATGAGGTAAAAACAATGGCAAACAAATTTTATGATTTTGATGAACCGATCAATCGTATTGGCACAGATTCTTTCAAATGGGATTATGAAGGAGAATTTTGATTACAACTACCTTGGAATCGAAGCACTTATGGCTTGCTACAACGAGTGCGATTACTATGTAGACCAGCAGAATGAATATTTCTGGAAGAACATCGGTGTAGTAAGAGACTTCCTTGCAGAAAATATGCCAGAAGTTAAGATGATCGAACCAGAAGGAACTTATCTGCTGTGGATTGATTTCAGTGCATGGAATATGGAACAGGATGATCTGATGAATGCATTTGCAGAGGCTGGTGTGCGCCTGAACAGTGGAACAAACTACGGCGAATGCGGAAAAGGATTTGTTCGTCTGAACGTAGCAACACAGACAGCTGTATTAAAGAAAGGTCTGGACTGCATTAAAGTGGCGCGTGACAGACATATGGCATAACAGAAAGAAGGAGCAAAAGATAAAGCACCGGTTGCGATCGAACCATACTCACAGGGATGGTATACCGAAGATACAGTTTATGTATCCGGACAGCTTGGAATTGATATGACAACAGGACAGCTTGTTGAAGGGGTGGATTAGTGGAAGTAGAGTGTATTGCTTCAAGAAAATAGAGGTATTTAGTATGCCGGAATTTGAATATGGGGAACTTTATATTCACACGGACGAAGAAAATGAATGTAACCAGATTCTGGAAAAGTTATTGGAAAACGGACTGCTTGCTTTGAAATCCGTGTTGGAAAAAGAAAATGTAGAGACAGAAGGAATGCTTCTGAATGAAAAATATTTTCCATGTCGGTTCTCTGTCGCTTACGGAGCAGCCGGCAAGCGACACCACGCATTATGCGATTCGTCGAGCGAAAGAAAAAGGAAGTATTATTTCATATGATCCGAATTACAGAGCCTCCTTATGGAAGGATGAGGAAACTGCAAAGGAACAGATGCGAAATCTGATCCCTTACGTGGATATCATGAAAATTTCGGATGAAGAAACAAAATTATTAACCGATAAAGAAAGTCCGGAAGAAGCAGCAGAAATCAGAGGTTGTTTTTATCATCAGAAAATATCCTTTTTTCATTCACCTCATGGGAAAGAGCGTTCGGCGATGACCTCACAAATCCATCCTCTAAAACCCTGCCCGCATACTTTTCATGGTCATTCACTACCACTCCGATAATTCTTGAATTATTTCTCGCAAGCAAAATGCCAGCCATATTCGGGATATATCCTGACCTTTCAAGTTCCTGCTGGACGCGTTTTACCGTTTCATCTGAAATCTTTTCTGTTTTGCCGTGAATCACTTTTGAGACAGTAGCAGTACTAAGACCTGACGTATCTGCAACATCTACGATTCTAATCCTGTTCTGTGTCATTTCCATTCCTTCTTCTACGATATTATGATTATATGGTACCTTATAAAGGTGGAATTTACAAAGGTTAAGCGCATAACCCATTACAAAAATTGAGCTCGATTTTTGTGATATTTTACTATTATATTCTATATTTTCAGTAATCTGTGGGTTAATCAAAATTAAGTGACTCCAAAAATCAGTCCGAATAACGAAAAATGAAGTGAAAGGAATGATTGATATGGCAAGAAAAGATAATAAAGGCATAAATTTAAAAACAGGTGAATACAAGCGCCCGGATGGACGTTATGAGTATGGCTACAAGGATGAAATTACCGGAAAGCATAATTCAGTTTATGCAGCTAATCTGGCGAGTCTGCGAGAAAAGGAAAAGAAGATCAATAAGGATATGGATGATCTGCTTATTACAGATGCATCAGTCATTTTGTCTGGTATTGTAAAGCAGTGTCAGATTTGTCGTAAATGTCGTAAATTTGTGGTCACAAAATGATGAGAAATGGAGAGTGCTAAGAAAATGAACGCAGGCAGCGAAGCAACTGTGTTCATGAGTAAGTAGCGAAAGCGGATTGCGAATGTCCTATTTATATAACGTACACAAATGTAAATGGATATCTGATCCCGAATCTCACCTATAAATCCGGTGAGCAGATGGAGCAACTTGGCAAGTATGGTTTTCTTCGCAGAGATTATTCTCAGGAAATTGATTTATGTTTAAATGAAGGTGATGAGGTCGTGGATTACGATCTCATTATTATATGTGAACATGAAATAGCAGTAGGCAGAATGAAAGAGTTGGGGTAAAATAAGAACATAGATTTTGGAGATTTAAAGAAATCGTTTTGAGGTGTCAATCTGGAACTTCAAAATGGAAAAGTTGCGACAGTGTCGCAACAATTATCGAAAAGGAGGTTGCTTTGATGGAAAAAAAACATTCTGAAAAAGAAAAAACAAGTTTGGATTCACCGAGTCCAAAATTAAATAAAAGTATGATTGCTTACCATGAAACAGGAGATTTATTTGCTGATACATGTGAAATCGTGGAGAGTGCACAAAGTATTGCGTATGCGGCTGTCGATACAATTCTGGTTCAAAGAAACTGGTTGTTGGGAAAGCGAATTGCTATAGAGTGTCTGAATGAAAATGGAAAAGCGGACTATGGCAAAAAAACTATGAAAAAGCTATCATCAGAATTAAAAGAAAAATATGGCAAAGGCTTTGACTTTAGCAGTCTTTATAAATATGTGAAATTTCATCAGGAATTTCCTCAAATTTTGGACTCACTGCGTCCAAAGTCTGGGCGTCCCTTGTCATGGACGCATTATAGAATTTTGCTTCAGGAAACATCACCAGAGGCACGAGCATGGTATGCAAAAGAGGCACAGGAGCAAGCATGGTCAGTTCGGACTTTGCAACGGAATATTTCTTCACAGTATTATTACCGAATGCTTATGTCTCAAAATGCAGAACCTGTAGAAAAAGAAATGAAAGAACTGACTGCTTCTTATCAGGCTGATAAGCTGGAATTTATCAAAAATCCAGTAATAGCAGAATTTCTTGGACTATCTTCTAATACAGATTTTACGGAAAGTGAATTGGAGCAGAGAATTATCACGCATATTCAAAAATTTCTCATGGAATTGGGGAAAGGGTATGCGTTTGTAGCGAGACAACAGCATATTCGAACTGAAAAAGAAGATTATTATATTGATCTTGTTTTTTACAATTACATTTTGAAGTGTTTTGTATTGATTGATTTAAAAACGTCGAAAATCACACATCAGGATGTGGGACAGATGGATATGTATATTCGTATGTATGATGAAATGAAACAAAATGAAGGGGATAATCCGACATTAGGGATTATTTTATGTTCCGATACAGATGAAGATATTGCGAAATATTCTATATTGCATGGGCACGAACAATTATTTGCATCTAAATATAAAACCTACCTTCCATCAGAAGAACAACTTCGAGAAGAGATTGAAATTCAGAAGAGATTTTATTATTTACAAAAAGAAGAAGACAAAGAAAATAAAGATTATTAAAATATGAGTAGAGAAAGACGTGAGTCATAGAAATGTGGCTTGCGTCTTTTTCTGTCTGGAAAGGAAGTGAGATAGAATGGAACAGGTCTTTCGTGTAGAACGAAACAAGAATTTTACGGTAATGAGCAACCATCATTTCAAGAACAAAGATTTGTCATTAAAGGCAAAGGGACTGCTATCTCTGATGTTAAGTCTGCCAGAGGACTGGAATTACAGATGCAGGGGCTGGCATCTTTGAGCCGAGATGGAATTGATTCTGTAAGGTCAGCAATTAAAGAATTGGAATATTACGGGTATGTGGAGCGAAATATGATCAGAAATGAATATGGGCTTTTTACGGATAAGGAGTATATTATCTGGGAGATTCCAATCGGGCAGGAAAATGATGTTATCAAATATGAATTATAAAATAACCAGTAAATAAACTATCCATCTTATCAATTCATGTAAGTATTAATAGGATTTGCTTACATGAATTTGATCGAGCATTGGGGAAGCGGCATTCCAAGAATTATAGACAAAGTAAAAGCTTCCGGACTGCAGGAGCCGGAGTTTATTGGTGGCGAAGTGGATTTGCGTATCAATATTTATCGAGGTCAGGTTGATACCAATAACGCCAATAGCACTAAAAATGGCGCTAATGGCGTTAAATGTGGCGCCGATGATGGCACTAATGGCACTGAAGTGCCGCTTAATAAGGAACAGACGCAGATAGAAAAATCGTTGCAGATTATAGAGAATTTTCACCATTTTGCATTGCTCGTAGCGTTCACAAAATTTTCACAAAAGAATTAGCACTCACCTCTTGACAGTGCTAATAATAAGTGTTATATTACAGCTAGAACAAAGGAAGGGGAACAAAAAGAGATAATAAAGATTCCACCGACCGGTGTTTGAGATGACAACAACACTTCAGAGTAAATCCGAATGTGCTAAATAAATTAATAAATGTCTTTTGAAAGGAGATATGACTTATGTTAATGCCTAGTATTTTTGGAGAGAACTTATTGGATGATTTCTTTGGAGAACCATTTGGAGGATATGATTACAGTGAATCCGGACTTATGACAACGGATGTAAAAGATACCGATAAAGGCTATGAAGTAACGATGAACATGCCTGGAGTTAAAAAAGAAGATGTAAAAGCAGAACTGAAAGATGGTTATCTGACAGTCAGTGCTGAGACGAACACGAAGAAAGATGAAAAAGCTGAAGATGGCAAGTACATCCGCCGTGAACGTTACAGTGGATCCTGCAGCAGGAGCTTTTATGTAGGCGACGGTGTCAAACAGGAAGACATCAAAGCAAAATTTGAAGACGGTACATTGAAACTGTTCGTACCGAAAGAAGCAGCAAAACCTGCTGTAGAACAGAAGAAATACATTTCCATTGAGGGATAATCAGAATGCGGATTGTAAGCGTCCGGTTACAAGGCTGCCAGATGAGGCAGCCGCTTAAAAAGAAAGTTAGTTAAATTCAGATAGATTTATAAGGAGGAACGACTTATGTTAATGCCTAGTATTTTTAATGATAACTTATTTGATGATTTCTTTGATTTTCCATTTTATGATGATAAAGCAGATCGTAAGATCCAGAGAAAACTGTATGGACATCATGCAGGCAATCTGATGAAGACAGATATCAAAGAGAAAAAAGATGGTTATGAACTGGAGATCGATCTTCCGGGATTCAAGAAAGATGAAGTTACAGCAGAACTGAATGACGGATATCTGACAGTCAGCGCTGCCAAAGGACTGGATCAGGATGAGCAGGAGAAAGAAACTGGTAAGTATATCCGTCGTGAACGTTACGCAGGAGCCTGCCAGAGAAGTTATTATGTAGGTGAAGATATCACGGAAGAAGATATCAAGGCTGAGTTTAAGCATGGTATCCTGAAACTCTTTGTCCCGAAGAAAGAAGTAAAACCGGCAGTAGAAGAGAAGAAATACATCAGTATCGAAGGATAATGACAACACGTTAAAAACTTTCAAATACACCATATGATGAGGGCAGCATACAGGAGCAAAATCCTGTATGCTGCCCTTTTTGCCATCTATATAAATGGAAATTTGAGAAAGTCTGGATAGTATAATGAAGTTAGGATTTGATCTGTATTTTGAGATGTGGAAAAAGGGAGAAATATCTATCAGAAAAGCTGTATAGTAGTGGTGAATCGAAAAATAAAATCTGAGAGAGTTTTCGGATGTAGGAATCGGAGAATTACAGATAATGAAAAATCAACCATGGGAAAGGGAATGTTTAGTGTTATGGCATGGACATTCCCTTTTCTGGACATTCTAATGTGCAAGTAATGCAGTCGGCAGAATTGGCAGAAAAAATATAGAAGTATAGAGAGCAGTTGTTTGAATATCTGGAATACTATAAACAGGACAGGGGATATTTGTTAAGTTTCAATTTTTAATAAAAATAAGAAGCGCGGAATCCAGAACTTGGAGTATCAAGGGAAAAGGATTTTGGAAGTAATTGTATAAGATATAAGGATAATAAGAGGAACATCTTGCTGGCATCGGCAAGCTGTATTATAGAAAAAGCCCTGCTTTATGCAAGGCTTTTGAAGTATGAGAAAGATTTTCATTTACCAGATTCCAAGCACATGCTGCATGGAAAGACTGGCGATCGTGATACCGATCCAACAGCAGAAACCAAGAGCGAGTGGCTTGCCGCCGGTTTTGATCAGCTTGATGATATTCGTATTCAGACCGACTGCACTCATGGCGAGGACGATGAAGAACTTGCTGAGTGTCTTCAGTGGAGTAAATACATCTGCGGATACGCCGGCTGAAGTTGCGATCGTTGTGATCACGGAAGCGAGAACAAAGTAGAGGATGAACATCGGGAAAATCTTTTTAAATTCCACTTTCTTTCCTTCGGCTTTGGAGCTGCGTGTCCGGATAAATGCGAGAACCAGTGTGATCGGGATGATCGCGAGCGTTCTGGTAAGTTTGACCGTAACTGCCTTATCCAGTGTGGCAGAACCGAGAGCGTAGAGCGAATCCCAGGTGGAAGCCGCTGCAGTTACGGAAGAGGTATCGTTGATCGCAGTTCCGGCAAAGATACCGAAGGCTTCCCCGCTTTTGGTTGAAAATCCAAGCAGTGCACCAAGTGACGGGAAGAACAGTGCGGCGAGCATGTTGAAAAAGAAGATAACAGAGATTGCCTGTGCAACTTCTTCATCATCCGCATCAATGACCGGTGCTGTTGCGGCAATTGCAGAGCCTCCGCAGATGGAAGATCCGACACCGACCAGTGTGGAAATATTTCCCGGTACATGCATAACTTTATGTAACAGATATGCAATGATCAGGGACGTTGAAATCGTCGTTACGATAATTGGCAGTGACTGTTTTCCGGTTTCCAGAATCACGGAGAGATTCAGTCCGAAACCGAGAAGGATTACAGCGTACTGAAGAACCTTCTTTGACACAAAAGTAATACCGTCCTGAAACATGGATTTGTTTTTTAATAATAAAGTAATGATCATTCCGGCAAGGATACCGAATACTGGTCCGCCGATGATTGGAAATGTCTGTCCGAGGACCCAGCATGGAACGGCGATGACCAGACAAAGTAAGATGCCTTTCCAGCTTTTTGTTATAAAATTCATAGAAATACCCCTTTCAAGTGAAATAAATAAGTTACTCTCATAACAATCTGTCCTATCATAGCATAAAAACAGCAGAATAAAAAGATAAAGGAAGGAAAATTCCCAAAGTAATTTGAGAATAAGGTGGAAATAACAAAAGATTCCCGATATAATAACAATATATGATTTTGGGGATAAGGAGGTAAAGTGTGATAAAACGGGGAATCCGGACATTGCACAAAAGAAAGTGATGCATACACTGAAAAAATTTGTAAAATATTATGCGCCGTACAGGACAGTATTCTTTCTGGATCTGATCTGTGCGGCGATCATCAGTCTGGTGGATCTTGCATTTCCACAGATTTTAAGAACACTGACAAAGACTTTATTTACAGAGGATCCATCACAGATCCTTGGAGCACTTCTGCCGATCGGACTGGCTTTGCTTGTGATGTATATCATACAGACATTTTGTAAATATTATGTCAGTTATCAGGGTCATATGATGGGGGCACATATGGAACGGGATATGCGCCAGAAGTTATTTGATCATTATGAGAGACTTTCTTTTTCTTATTATGACCAGAATAATTCCGGACAGATGATGAGCAAGCTGGTTTCGGATCTGTTTGATATTTCCGAGTTTGCGCACCATGGACCGGAGAATTTATTTATATCCGTAATTAAAATCGTTGGTTCGTTTACATTTTTGTTTCTTATTAACTGGAGACTGGCGATTCCGCTGCTTGTGATGGTTGTATTTATGCTGATCTTTTCTTATAAACAGAACCGTCAGATGCAGGAGACTTTTATGGACAACCGGAGAAAGATCGGGGATGTCAATTCCAGTCTGCAGGATACACTTGCGGGAATCCGTGTGGTGCAGTCTTTTGCAAATGAAAAGATTGAACGGGAGAAATTCGAGAAAAGCAATGAAGGATTTCTGGTATCCAAGGATGCAAACTATCATTGTATGGGAAGCTTTATGAGTGGCAATCTTTTCTTCCAGGGAATGATGTATCTGATCACATTAGTGTTCGGCGGATGGCTGATCGCACATGGGAAAATGGAAGCTGCCGATCTTGCCATGTATGCGCTTTACATCGGAATTTTTATCAGCCCGATCCAGATTCTTGTGGAGCTTACCGAGATGATGCAGAAAGGTCTTTCCGGTTTCCGGCGCTTTCTGGATGTTGTGGAGACGGAGCCGGAGATTGTAAATGCACCGGATGCAGAGCCACTTGAAAATGTAAAGGGTGAAGTGGAATATAAAAATGTTTCTTTCCATTACAGTGATGATGATACGCCGGTACTGGATCGGGTATCTTTTAAGATCCCGGCTGGCAGATCCATTGCCCTTGTGGGACCGTCGGGAAGTGGAAAGACGACGATCTGTTCCCTGCTTCCAAGATTTTATGATGTGACCGGAGGTGTGATCACAATCGATGGGCAGGATGTAAGAAAGCTGACACTGGAAAGTCTGAGAAGTCAGATCGGGCTGGTACAGCAGGATGTCTATCTGTTCTGTGGATCAATCAGGGAAAATATTGCTTATGGAAAACCGGGGGCATCGATGGAAGAAATTATCGATGCGGCGAAGAAGGCAAATATCCATGAATTTATCATGTCCCTGCCGGATGGATATGAAAGCTTTGTAGGAGAACGAGGAACCCGTCTGTCGGGGGGACAGAAGCAGAGGATTTCGATTGCAAGAGTATTTCTTAAGAATCCGCCGATATTGATTCTGGACGAGGCGACCAGTGCGCTTGACAATGAGAGTGAGCGCTGGATCCAGCAGAGCCTGGAAGAGCTTGCGAAGAACCGGACCACGATCACGATCGCACACCGGCTTTCTACGATCCGCAATGCGGATGAGATTCTTGTGGTTGCAAATAATGGAATCGCTGAACGGGGAAATCATGATGAATTGCTTGAGCAGGGTGGAATTTATGCGCATTATTATGAGATGTCATGATGTTGGTGTCAAAAGGTATTTTGACACCTTTGATACAAGATTGCTACGTGCTTTGCACTCTCGCAATCCTCAAAAACATGAGTAAGTGAGGAAATCAAAATAAGTAAACAAAAAAGCTTCTTTTCAGAAAAACAGGAGGGCCGTTTCTGAAAAAGAAGCTTTTTATATCGTAAAATTGTAAGCAGTGTGTGCTGGTCTATATTTGCAAAACATTACACAGCTTAATCACACATATGGCAGGCTGCGCATGCAGACGGTGTCGTTGCGCATCCGCCGAGAGCTGTCTCCCGAAGCTCTGCCGGAAGACGCTTTCCTACAGTGTACACCGCTTCCAGCATTTCATCGAATGGAATCAGCTGGCGTACTCCGGAAAGGGCGATCTCTGCAGCGATCGTTGCATTTGCCACACCGGCAGCATTACGGTTCTGGCAAGGATATTCGACCAGACCGCCGACCGGATCGCAGACCAGACCGAGCATATTCATAAGAACAGTGGATGCTGCGGCAAGGGATTGTTCCGGGGATCCGCCCATCAGTTCAACGGTTGCAGATGCCGCCATTGCAGATGCGATTCCGACTTCTGCCTGACATCCGCCGACTGCTCCGGCGACAGTTGCATTGCGCATAGCAAGATAACCGATCGCGCTGGCATTATAAAGTCCCTGCTTGATCTGTTCATCGGAAAGCTCATAGGTTTCCAGGAGGGCAAGCAGAAGTCCCGGAACGATACCGGCAGATCCGGCAGTCGGGGAAGCTACGATCACACCCATGGAAGCATTGGTTTCCAGAGTTGCCATCGCGTAAATGACAGCTCGTTCCAGAAGATCCCCGCAAAGACCTTTTCCGGCATCCTTGTGATCTGAGATTTTTTTAGCTTCGCCACCGATCAGTCCGCCCATGGATTTGACCGGGGTATGGATCGGAGTAGAAGCGGCTGATTTCATGATCTCAAGAACACGGTCCATTTTGCGGTCTGTCTCTTCCGGATCCTGTTCTCCTTCTGTGAGTTCTCTCTGAAGCATCACAGCAGAAATTGAAAGGTTCTGTTCCTGACAGACTTTTAATAATTCTTTTGCATTTCTAAAATCCATAATCTGTATTCTCCTTCCAATTACATCTGAACAACCATAACGTTGTATACATTTTTGTTTCTTCTAATTGTATCTGCGATATCTTCCGGTACCAGATCATCGGATTCTACGATGGTATAAGCGGTATTTCCTTTGGATTCGCGGAACAGACGCATGAATGCGATATTGATTCCAAGTTCGCTGAGGCATTTGGTAATGTAAGCAACAACGCCCGGTGCATCTTTCTGGACGACGACGATCGAGCTGTATTCTCCGGTAAAATCGACCTCCACACCATTGATCCGGCACAGGCGGGCTTTTCCGCCACCGAGAGATTCTCCGCGGATCGTCATCTCCTGCCCTTCTTCATTTACCATCAGGATATCAACGGTATTCGGGTGCACGTCGGTTTCTACATTGTTCGGAATGAAAGAATATTCGATTCCGTTGTCTGTTGCGATCTGGAAGGAATCGCGGATGCGCACGTCATCGGTGGCAAACCCCATAATACCGCCGAGAAGAGCACGGTCCGTACCATGACCATGATAGGTTTTGGCAAAAGATCCATAAAGGGTAAATTCTACTTTTTTAAGAGAACCGGTGAGAAGCTTTCTTGCAAGCAGAGCGATTCTGGCAGCTCCAGCAGTATGGGAGCTGGATGGTCCGATCATATTCGGTCCCATGACATCAAAAACACTGATAAAGGACATAGTAAACCTCCTGTAAAATAATTGTTTCACGCACGTAAAAAGGATTGACGTCTTATTAGTTATATTGTACCATCAACTTATGAGTGAAACAAATTCATAGATTTTATGAAGATGTTGAAAAATTTTCATAATGGAGTCAGAAGATGGAATTACGTCAATTACAGACTTTTATACAGATTGCGCAGATGCAGAGCTTTTCCAGAACGGCAGAGATGCTGGGGTATTCGCAGTCGGCAGTGACGGTTCAGATCCGCCAGCTGGAAAACGAACTTGGGAAAAGGCTGTTCGACAGGACAGGAAAGAAAGTGGTGCTTACCCCGCAGGGGGAAGAATTTCTGGAGCATGCCAACCGGATCCTTTATGATGTTCATCAGGCGAAAGCATCCATGAATGATACGGATGAATTGAAAAACCCACTTCACATTGGGACGATCGAGTCTCTGTGTACGGTGAAATTTCCAAAGATCATAAGGAAATTCAGGGAACAGTATCCCAGGGTTTCTATCCGGATCACGGTAGATTCTCCGGAAAAGCTGATCCAGATGATGGAACATAATGAACTGGATATGATCTATATTCTGGATACACCAAGATGGGACAGCAACTGGATTAAGGTGATGGAGAAGGCAGAACCAGTTATGTTTGTGACATCAGTCAGTCACCGGCTGGCAAAAGAAAGAAATTTATTGCTTGATGATCTGCTGAAAGAGTCTTTTTATCTTACAGAGCGCAATGCCAATTACAGGCAGGCACTTGATGGTCAGCTGGCGTTAAGAAGAAAAGAGCTTTCTCCGATGCTGGAGATCAGTGATACTGCATTTATCAAAAAAATGCTGATGCGTGGGGGAGGCGTTTCATTCCTGCCACGTTTTGCAGTAGAAGATGATATTGAGAAAAAGAAACTCACACTTTTGGATGTGAAAGATATAGAAATTACGATGTATCGTCAGATTTTCTATCATAAAAATAAGTTCAAGACAAAAGAGATGGAGAAATTTGCAGAGTTTGCACTGGAGGACAACTAAGAGAAAATACGGCTATGGATAAGAAAAATACTGATTTTGGCTTGGATGTATTACGAAAATTTATCTGAAGAGCAGGGAGAGCATAATATTTTCTACGTCATCTTGCGAAGTCTCAAAAAAGGATTTATACTAAAAATTAGCAGAAAATCATAAGAGGAAAGAAGGAAATAAAAGATGGAAAATTTCACATTTTATGCACCGACTTATTTTGCTTTTGGTAAGGATACAGAAAATGATACCGGAAAGTATGTAAAACGTTTTGGCGGTAGCCGTGTACTGCTCCATTATGGCGGAGGTTCTGTCATTCGTTCCGGACTTTTGGACCGTGTTAAAAAATCTCTGGACGGGGAAGGAATTTCTTATGTAGAATTAGGAGGCGTAAAGCCAAATCCGAGAAGTGGTCTTGTATATGAGGGAATTGACCTGTGCCGGAAAGAAAAAGTAGATTTTGTATTGGCAGTCGGAGGCGGAAGTACAATTGATTCCGCAAAGGCAATTGCGGCAGGTGCAGTATACGATGGAGATTTCTGGGATTATTATGAAGGAAAGCTTGTCGAGGAAGCACTTCCGATCGGAACAGTTATTACGATTTCAGCTGCAGGAAGTGAAGGATCACCGGACTCTGTTATTACAAAAGAAGAAGGAATGTTCAAAAGAGGGGCAACCGGAGAAGCATTCCGTCCGAAATTCACGATCATGAACCCGGCACTTACACAGACACTTCCGGCATATCAGACAGCTTGCGGAATTACAGATATTATGGCACATCTGTATGAGCGTTATCTGACCAATACCGAAGAAGTAGAAGTGACAGACCGTATGATCGAAGGGCTTCTTCTGACGATGATCCATGAAGGACCGAGAGTCATTGCAGACCCGGATAATTATCAGGCAAGAGCAAACATCATGTGGGCAGGTATGATGGCACACAATAATTCCTGCGGAGTAGGACGTACACAGGACTGGACAAGCCATAACATCGAGCACGAATTATCTGCATTGTATGACTGCGCGCACGGTGCAGGGCTTGCGGTTGTTATGCCGGCTGTATTTACTTATACACTGGAACACAATGTGATGCGTTTTGCACAGGCTGCAGTCCGTGTCTGGGGCTGTCAGATGGATTTTGCAGATCCAAAGAGAACGGCACTGGAAGGAATTGAGGCACTTCGAAACTTTTTAATTTCGATTGGGATGCCAAAGAATTTTGCAGAGCTTGGAGCCAAAGAAGAAGATATTGAAAAGCTGGCACATACATGCTGTTATGGAGATGTAAATACTGGTACAGTGGAAGGATTTGCAACTCTTGATCAGAAAGATGTGGAAAATATTTATAAACTGATGGTATTTTAGAAAAAGAAATATCGTAAAACAGGAAATTTGGAAGAGGGAGTGCGTGACTTAAACTCAAGTCATACACTCCCTCTTTTTGAAACGTCTATTTTCCAACAGGCTATGCATTTTCATAAATCGGTTCGAAATCATCTGCGCCGTGTCCACAGAGCGGGCAGGTGAATTCTTCCGGAAGATTGCTTCCTTCGTATACATAATTGCAGATCTTACAGCGCCATCCGATAATCTTCTTATCCTCTTTTTTCTGTTCTGGTTTTGGCTTTACATGTGCCTGATAATCTGCGTAAGTCAGAGGCGGATTGTCACTTAAAAGTTTCGCATCGGTTACTTCAGCAATAAAAAGGGTATGTGTTCCAAGATCCTGTCTGGAAACTACCTTTGCGCTGAGAACAGAACATGTCTGCCATCCGAGGTAAGGAACTGCATTTTCATCTGCAGGTGCAGTGATATTTGCGAATTTATCAACATCTCTGCCGGACTGGAAACCGAAATGCCGGATCGTTTCAAAAGAGCAGGTCTGGTCAAGCAGGCTTAACGTAAAAATGCCGCTCTCTTTGATCAGATCACAGGTATAGTTGCTATTCAGCACAGAGATTGCGATCCGTACCGGATTATTCGCAACCTGGATGCAGGTGTTGGTAATACATCCGTTTACTACATTCCCAGAGCGTGTTGCAAGCATAAATACTCCATAAGATAAATTGTAAAGTGCTTTTTTATCCATATAACATTCCTCCTGACTTTCAAAACTTGATAATAAGAATCATTACTATAATTAAAGAATACATGATAAAAGAAAAATTGTCAATTATAAAATCAAGATTTCCGGAAAATCAGAATCACAAAAAATGTGATGATTTCTGATCCTAAGAAGGAAAGCCAGATTCCATTCAGCCCCAGAATCTGTGAGAACAGAATCGCGCAGAAAGCAATTGCGATAATGCCGCGCATAACAGAACCAAGGACGGCAGGACGTGCCCGGTCGATTGCGGAAAAATAGGCAACCAGCACAATATTGATTCCGGCGGCTAAAAAGCCAAGGAAATAAAGCCTAAGACCAGTATGGGCGTAAGCAAGCATCTGGAGATTGTGTTCGCTGTTAAAGATACTGATAAAGGTATCCGTAAATCCGTAGATCAGTGCAACGATCACAAGCTCGATCAGAAGTGCTGCTGCAAGGGACCAGTTGAGAAATTTACGGACGAGATCATGTTCGCCCTTTCCGTAGCTCTGGCTGATCAGCGGCTGTGCACCCTGGGCAAGTCCGTTTAGGATTGCCATTGCGACCAGTGAAATATTTGCAACTACGCCGTAGGCGGCAATTCCGATATTTCCGGCGATACGCAGGATCAGCATATTGAATATAATTGTAATGACAGCGGAGGAGATTTCCGCAAAAAATGCAGAGACTCCAAGCTGGCAGCATCTGATGATCCGGCGAAGAGAGGGCTTGCGCCAGTGAAATTCTACATGGTTATTCTTTCCAAGATAATGTGTCGAACATACCAGCATCGTCACAACCGGTGAAAGAGCGGTTGCAAGTGCAGCCCCCAGAAATCCAAGATTCAAAGGGAACATGAAAATATAGTCAAATAAAATATTAAAGAAGCTTCCGGAAATGGAACCGATCATGGCGATAGAGGTCGCATGGTCATTCCTCGCAAATGCCGTGAAGGTATAGTTTGACATAAAAAACGGGGTAAAGAGCAGGACGATACGCATATAATTACGTCCAAGCCGGATGAGCCCGGCATCTGCCCCTAAAAGTGCAAGTGCTTTATGCGGAATGAAGATTCCGGTGAGCATAAACGGAATGCTGCATATGAGACACCAGAAGATGGATTGGGTAAAATAGTAGTCCGAAGGTGCACCTTTGGCGGTACTGATACTGTAGCGTGTGGCAGAACCGATCCCGATCATCGAACCGATTGCGAAGATCAGTCCGAATACCGGAAGGATCAGATTCAGGGCAGCAAGTCCATCTGCGCCGCATTTGTAAGAGATAAAAAAGGTATCTGCCAGAATGTAGATGGAGACACCGATCATTCCGGAAATACTCTGGGAAATGTATTTTAAAAATTTATGAAACATGTTTTTGAATTCCTCGTCTTTCTTAAAGCCAGATTAAATGAAATAACCATCTGTACCAGCCTGGTAATAAGCGGACTCTGATATCTCCATATAAGAATAGCATAAACATACTGGTTTGTCGAAAAAATAATCTTGCAATTACTTCGTTAACGTGCTATAGTAAGTTTTGTAAAACCAAATAATGCTTCAGGGCGGGGCGAAATTCCCCACCGGCGGTAAAGCCCGCGAGCCGTAAGGCATGAACTGGTGAGATTCCAGTGCCGACAGTAAAGTCTGGATGGAAGAAGTTGAATCGTTGCTGATAGAAGCGGATTCTATCATATATGCAGGAATAAAAAGTAAAACGCTCTGGAATGGGAATCATTCCAGAGTTTTTATTTTTCGGAAAATAAAATGCCGGGTCAGGATTCGATAAGAAAATGGTATTTCCGGAAAGTTTGACAGAGCGTACAGCGATATAACTGAGAAAGAAAGCCCTGACAGGTAAGAGAATCTGTCAGGGTTTTTCCGGGAGAGATGAGAAAGGAGAAAAAATGACAGATGAATTTTACATGCGCCGTGCAATTGAACTGGCAAAAAAAGGACGTGGATGGACAAATCCAAACCCGATGGTTGGTGCCGTGATCGTAAAGAATGGAAGCATTATCGGGGAAGGGTATCACGAAAAATGTGGTGAGCTTCATGCAGAACGGAACGCAATCGCATCCCTGACAGAAAGCGCCGAGGGAGCAACACTTTATGTGACGCTGGAGCCGTGCTGTCATTATGGGAAGACACCACCGTGTACGGAAGCGATTCTGGAACAGAAGATCGCACGGGTTGTGATCGGATCGAGAGATCCGAATCCGAAAGTGTCCGGCAAAGGAGCAAAGATTTTGCGCGAGGCAGGTGTCCGGGTGGAAGAGGATTTCCTGCGCGAAGAATGTGATGCGTTAAATCCGGTCTTTTTCCACTATATCACAACAGGGCTGCCCTATGTGGTGATGAAATACGCAATGACGGCAGACGGAAAGATTGCGACAAAAACAGGAGCATCAAAATGGATATCCGGTGAGGAAGCAAGAAATCTGGTACATGAGATGCGCCATGACTATATGGGAATCATGGCAGGAATCGGAACGGTTCTGGCAGACGATCCGATGCTGAATGTGCGTCTGGAGGGAAAGAAAAGTCCGGTCAGAATTATCTGTGACAGTATGCTCAGGATTCCGTTGGACAATCAGATCTGCCAGACAGCAGGGAGATACCGGACGATCGTTGCATATGCCGGTGAAAAGGGGAATGCGATTTATTTAGAAGAGAAAAAACGCAGTCTTGAAAAGCTTGGAGTCGTGCTTCTCAGAGTTCCTTCGGAAAAGGGGGAGATCAATCTGCAGCTTCTGATGAGAAAGCTTGGAGAGATGGGAATTGACAGTGTACTTATTGAAGGCGGTGGAACTTTAAATGAGGATGCCCTGCAATCCGGTATCGTAAATGAGGTGAAAGCCTTTATCGCACCGAAAATTTTTGGCGGAAGAGGCGGAAAGACTCCGGTGGAAGGCTTTGGAGTTGAGAAAGTAGACGATGCCATAAAGCTACAGCTTACGAGAATCTCGCAGGTTGGAGAAGATATTCTGGCAGAGTATAAGGTTTTGGAGGAAATGTAAATGTTTACAGGAATTGTAGAAGAAACCGGATCCATCCGGTCACTCCGACTTTCTGGATCATCCGGGAAGATTGCGATTCGGGCAAAAAAAGTACTCGGTGGAACCAGGATCGGAGACAGTATTGCGGTAAATGGTGTCTGCCTGACGGTGGTTTCCCTGGAAAAAGATGGATTTACCGCAGATGTGATGGCGGAGACGGTGCGAAGAACCAACCTTGGTGACACAAAGATCGGTGAAAAAGTGAATCTGGAACGCGCGATGGCGGCAGATGGCAGATTCGGCGGACATATCGTTGCAGGGCATATTGATGGGACCGGAATGATTGAAGAACTCAGAAAGGAAGAAAATGCAGTATGGGTAAAAATCCGGACAACGCCGGAGATTCTGGAACTGATCGTAGAAAAAGGTTCAATCTGTATTGATGGAATCAGTCTGACAGTGGCAGAAGTAAATGAAAAAAGCTTTCAGGTATCAGTCATTCCTCATACCGGAGAGGAAACCACGCTGCTGAAGAAAAAAGCTGGGGACAGGGTGAATCTGGAAAATGATATTGTAGGGAAGTATATTAAAAAGTTTCTTACACCATCGGAACCGGCTGGAAAATGTGGAGGACTTACCATGGAATTATTAGAGGAGTATGGAATTTGATGCGAAGAAATTCCGGGACCGGAATGGAAAGCATACAGAAGAACAGGATAAAAATAAGTTATAGATCGGACAGGAGGAAGTAACAAATGGAGAAACAGTATCAATACAATAGCGTAGAAGAGGCACTTGAAGAATTACGCCAGGGAAGGATCGTTCTGGTAACGGATGATCCGGACCGGGAAAATGAAGGGGATATGATTTGCGCGGCGGAATTTGCAACCCAGGAGAATATCAATTTTATGGCATGCCATGCGAAAGGGCTGATCTGCACACCGATGAGTGCAGCGCTGGCCGGACAGCTTGGGCTGCCACAGATGGTTTCTGAAAATACAGATAACCATTCGACTGCATTTACGGTATCCGTTGACCATGTGGATACGACAACGGGAATTTCAGCAGCAGAGCGCGGATATACCATGCGTAGCCTGACAGAAGAAGGAACAAAACCACAGGACCTTCGAAGACCGGGGCATGTATTTCCGCTGGTGGCAAGGCATGGAGGTGTGCTGGTAAGAAATGGTCATACCGAGGCAACGGTTGATCTGATGCGTCTTGCCGGACTGAAAGAATGTGGAATCTGCTGTGAGATCATGGAAGAGGACGGAACGATGATGCGGACAGAGAATCTCTGGAAGCTGGCGAAGAAGTACGACCTGAAATTTATTACGATTAAAGATCTGCAGGATTACTGCAGAATCCATGAAAAACATATCGTGCGGGAAGCATGTGCAAAGATGCCAACCCAGTATGGAGAATTTCAGATCTATGGGTATGTGAATGACATTACCGGTGAACATCATGTGGCACTGGTGAAAGGTGAGATTGGTGATGGAGAAGACGTTCTGTGCCGTGTACATTCCGAGTGCCTGACCGGCGATACTTTCGGATCTCTCCGGTGCGATTGTGGAAAACAGCTGCAGTCGGCGATGAAGCAGATTGAGAGAGAAGGAAGAGGAGTTCTTCTGTATATGCGACAGGAGGGAAGGGGAATCGGTCTGATCAACAAGCTGAAAGCGTATGAACTTCAGGAACAGGGATACGATACCGTGGAAGCCAACATCCGTCTGGGATTTGCACCGGATCTCAGGGAATACTGGGTAGGGGCTCAGATTTTATCAGATCTGGGAGTAAAATCACTCCGGCTTCTTACTAATAATCCGGAGAAGGTATATGGACTTTCCGGTTTCGGGCTTGCAATCCATGAGAGAGTACCGATTGAAATAGCACCGCAGAAATTTGATGCATTTTATATGAAGACGAAGCAGGAAAAGATGGGACATATCTTTAAAGAAATCAAATTTCAGTAAAAAGAGAATAAACAGTATTTATCATAGAAGAAACACTTTAATTACAGGAGGAAAAAAACATGAGACAGATCAATGTATTAGAAGGAAAAGTAGTAGCACCAGAAGGAATGAAAGTAGGAATTGTTGCTTCAAGATTTAATGAGATTATTGTTAATAAACTACTTGGTGGTGCGGTAGACGGGCTGGTACGCCATGGCGTGGAGGATGAAAACATAACGGCAGCATGGGTACCGGGAGCATTTGAGATTCCGACAGCAGCTTCTAAAATGGCGGCATCCGGAAAGTATGATGCGGTGATCTGTGTGGGAGCAGTGATCCGTGGAGACACGACGCATTATGATTATGTCTGCAATGAGGTATCCAAAGGGATCGCACAGGTCGGACTTGCAACCGGAGTGCCGGTATTATTTGGTGTGATCA
Organism: Coprococcus sp. LG101-27; assembly: GCF_027695515.1. Classification (NCBI taxonomy): domain Bacteria; kingdom Bacillati; phylum Bacillota; class Clostridia; order Lachnospirales; family Lachnospiraceae; genus Coprococcus; species Coprococcus sp. LG101-27. Next base: position 183,260 of record NZ_JAQEUJ010000002.1, on the reverse strand, counting down.
CGACTGAAAATATTGAGCAGGCAATTTCAAGAGCCGGAAGTAAAGGCGGAAACAAGGGATATGACTGTGCACTTTCTGCAATCGAAATGGTAAATCTTCTGAGACAGATGTAATTTCCGGCTGACGGTTACAAAAAGAATCCCGTTTTCCGGCAGAAAAAGGGCAGATGCCGGGATTTACTGGACATTTATGCAGGAAAAAGGTATCATATCTGATAAGAGAAATCTGTAAAAGAAATAGTAAAGTTTCAATTCAGAGATAATGAAGGAGAAAATGAATTATGTATACAGCATCATCTGAGAGATATGATACCATGGTATATAACCGTTGTGGGAAAAGCGGGCTTTTGCTGCCGGCAGTTTCTTTAGGACTCTGGCACAATTTTGGAACCAATGCGGATCCGGAGAATATGAAGGCAATGTTGAGGACAGCATTTGATCTGGGAATCACCCATTTCGATCTTGCGAATAACTATGGACCGGAATACGGGAGTGCTGAGACGAATTTTGGGAAGATTTTAAAAGAAGACTTTGCACCATACAGGGACGAGATGATCATCAGTACCAAGGCAGGCTATGATATGTGGCCGGGACCTTACGGGAACTGGGGAAGCAGGAAGTATCTGCTCGCAAGCCTTGACCAGAGCCTGAAGAGAATGGGGCTGGATTATGTAGATATCTTCTATCATCACAGAATGGATCCGAATACCCCACTGGAAGAGACCATGGGAGCACTCGATTCCATCGTAAAGAGTGGGAAGGCACTTTATGTCGGAATTTCTAACTATGATGGTCCGACAATGGTACGTGCAGCGGAGATTCTGGAAGATCTGAAATGTCCGTTTGTCATTAACCAGAACCGGTATTCCATTTTTGACCGGACGATTGAACAGAACGGCTTGAAAAAGACGGCGAACCAGATGGGAAAAGGAATCATTGCATTTAGTCCGCTGGCACAGGGGCTTCTGACAGATAAATATCTGCACGGAATACCGTCAGACAGCCGGATTGCTGTGGATGGAAGATTTCTACATGCCGATGCATTGACGAAAGAAAAGCTTGCGCAGATCGAGGCTCTGAATAAGATGGCAGGTGAGAGAGGACAGTCTCTTGCACAGATGGCACTGAGCTGGATCCTGAAAGATGAGGATGTGACCAGTGTGCTGATCGGAGCGTCCAGACCGGAGCAGATCATTCAGAATGTGGAGATTGTGCAGAATACGAAGTTCACCCGGGAAGAACTGAAAAAGATCGATCAGATCAGCAGGGGCGATCTGTAAGTGAAACCTGCGCGAAGAAATTATTTGCAAAGGACGCAAAGAAAATATTGAATAAATGATTGACAGGAAGCAGCCATTGTGTTAATATAGTCTATGGTTGCTTCAGCAATCAACAATTTCATATAGGGGATTGGTCAAATGGTATGACAGGAGTCTCCAAAACTCTTAGCGGCAGTTCGATTCTGTCATCCCCTGTAACTTGAAGGACTCAGTTTGAGTCCTTTTTTATATCTAATGGATCAAGTGCGGAATAGTGATAGCGCAAGTCCAAATCAACTCTTCATTTCCAAAAACAAAATAACCATCCCACCATATACATATTCGACATAGTCACTATACATAGTGCATAAAAATAAAAGAAAATAATTGTAAAAAATGCCAAAAATTCAACTGTACGAAAGCACAAAATCCGTCAAAAAAGAATCTCGAATGCTACAAACTAAAAAAAGTGTCAAAAAATAGAAGTAAAAACAGCTAAAGAAAATAAAAGAAAAATAGATGAAGATAGTGAAAATAGATAAAAAAATTGGTTTTTTTACTGTACAATCTACAAAAGCTGAAAATATTGACAAAGAAAAAGTGTGAGCGTAATATAAGCATGACTTTTAGAGGACACTCTAAAAAGTACTCTAAAATAAGAATAAATAAAACGAAAGGGAGGGAGCGATACGGAACATTTAACAGAGACTCTGTTAGAAGAGCTGAACTGCGAGACGGTGTTTACGATCCCGATATTCGGCGGAATACCGGTAAAAGAGTCGGTCGTAGTTACCTGGATCATCATGGCGGTAATCGTAGGACTTTGTATCATATTTGTCCGAAGCTTGAGCGTCGAAAATCCGGGAAAGGTTCAGCTTTTATTGGAATCCGCAATAGGAAAAGGACTGGACTTCTTTGAAGACATCATGGGAAAAGAAAACAGGAAATATATTCCGTATCTGATTACAGTGCTTATCTATATTGGGATAGCCAATATCATTGGTCTGTTCGGATTTAAGTCACCGACAAAAGACCTCAATGTAACAGCAGCACTTGCAATCATGAGTATGTGCCTGATTGAATTTTCCGGAATCCGGAAGAATGGATTTAAGCATTGGGCGGCGCATTTTGCAAAGCCGGTACCATTCGTAGCACCAATTATGGTTCTGGAGATTGTGATCAGACCATTATCACTTTGCATGCGTCTGTTCGGTAATGTATTGGGAGCGTTTGTTATCATGGAGCTTTTAAAAGCAGTGGCTCCGGTTCTTATCCCGATACCATTTAGTTTTTACTTCGATATTTTCGATGGATTCCTGCAGGCATATGTATTCGTATTCCTGACAGCACTTTTCATGAATGAGGAGCAGGAATAATCCCGAAATGACAGAAGAAACACAAATCTATAAGAAAAAAGGAGATTAAGATTATGTTAGTAGCAATTGGAGCAGCAGTAGCAGTTTTAACAGGTTTAGGAGCAGGACTTGGAATCAGCCTTGCAACAGGTAAAGCAGTAGATGCGATCGCAAGACAGCCGGAAGCAGAAAGCAAGATCAGCAAGAACCTGATCCTTGGTTGTGCACTTGCAGAGGCAACCGCTATTTACGGTTTCATTATCGGACTTCTTATCATCTTAATGCTGAAATAAGAAAAGTAAAATGAAGAAAGGCAGGTGGGACAGGTGATACAGTTTAATGTAAGCCTTCTCTTTACGATCATCAACCTGATTGTCTTTTATCTTTTGCTGAAAAAATTCTTATTCAAACCAGTAATGGGAATTATGGAAAAACGTGAAAAAATGATTGCTGACGGACTGAAGAATGCCAGTGATAGTCAGGAAGAAGCGGCGAGACTGAAAGCGGAATATGAAAAGGCTCTGGAAGGAGCAAAGGCAGAATCCATTCAGATCGTGGAAAAAGCTAAGAAAACTGCAGCCGGAGAATCAGAGCGTATCCTTCAGGAAGCCAATACGGAAGCCGTAGGAATCCTGAAAGATGCCAGAAAGACGATTGAAAATGAACGCAAACAGACCATGAATGATCTGCAAAGTGAGATCGCAGGACTGGCAATGCAGGCAGCACGTAAGATTGTGGATGACACAAAAGGAAATCAGGATATATATGATCAGTTTCTGAAAGGTGCAGGTGATGCTCATGTCAATGAAGAGGTTAAATAAAGAGTATTGCTGTAGCCCTTCGGCAAAACAGTATGCACATGTTTTATATGAGCTTGGAATTTCAAAAGAAGCGGTAGGAGAGACTGAAAGGCTTTTTGAAGAAGTACCGGTGCTTGAAGAAACATTTGCAAGTCCGGTGGTACCGATGCGGGAAAAATTAAGTTCGATCGACAAGATTTTCCCGGAAGAAATAAAAAACTTTCTCAAGGTTGTATGCCGTAATCAGAGAATGAGCGAGATCAGTCAGATTCTTTTTGCTTATGACAGATACTGTAAAATGCAGGAAGGAATCCAGATGGCAACGCTTACCTGTGTGGAAGCACCAGATGAAAAGCGGCTTGAGAAAATCAGAGAATTTCTTTGTGAGAAGTACCATAAGACAGATGTGAAAATCGAGATAGTCAAAGATCAGGCATTACTTGGCGGATTTATCTTAAAGACCGGTGATGATGAATATGACTGGAGTCTGAAAGGAAGATTATCGAGATTAGAGCAAAAATTGACCTGGAGGTGAACAAAGTGAGTTCAATTAGCTCAGATGAAATTATTTCTATTCTGAAAAATGAAATAGAGAACTTTGATCAGATCAGTAAAGACAGCGAGGTCGGTACGGTTGTCTCTGTCGGTGACGGAATTGCAAATATCTATGGAATAGAGCATGCAATGTACGGAGAAATCGTGACATTTGAAAATGGACTGAAAGGTATGGTTCAGGACATTCAGAAAGATACGATCGGCTGCATCCTGTTCGGATCAGATGTAGAGATCAAAGAAGGTACGAAAGTGATGCGTACCAAAAAGAAAGCCGGAGTACCGGTTGGCGATAAATTTATCGGACGTGTCGTAAATGCACTTGGAGCTCCGATTGACGGAGCGGGAGAAATCGAAGCAGAAGATTACAGACCGATTGAAAATGAAGCACCAGGAATTGTAGACCGTAAATCCGTCAGCGTTCCAATGGAAACAGGAATCCTTTCTATCGATTCTATGTTCCCGATCGGACGTGGACAGAGAGAGTTGATCATTGGAGACCGTCAGACAGGAAAGACTTCCATTGCTACAGACACGATTTTGAATCAGAAGGGTAAGGATGTCATCTGTATCTATGTAGCAATCGGTCAGAAAGCATCAACGATCGCAAAGGTTGTCAATACTTTTAAAAACGGCGGCGCAATGGATTACACCATCGTAGTAGCATCAACAGCAAGTGACTGTGCACCGCTTCAGTATATTGCACCATATGCAGGAACCGCGATCGCAGAACATTTCATGCATAAAGGAAAAGATGTCCTGATCGTTTACGATGATCTTTCAAAGCACGCAGTTGCATACCGTGCGCTGTCCCTGCTTCTTGGACGTTCACCGGGACGTGAAGCTTATCCTGGAGATGTTTTCTATCTGCATTCAAGACTGCTTGAGAGATCAAGCCGTTTAAGTGATGAAATGGGAGGCGGTTCGATCACAGCACTTCCAATCATCGAGACACAGGCAGGAGATGTATCTGCATACATTCCGACCAACGTCATTTCCATTACAGATGGACAGATCTTCCTGGAAAGTGATCTGTTCTTCTCAGGAATGAGACCGGCGGTTAACGTAGGTCTTTCCGTATCCCGTGTTGGTGGTGCAGCACAGACAAAGGCAATGAAGAAGGCAGCCGGAAGTATCCGTATCGATCTTGCACAGTATCGTGAGATGGAAGTATTCACACAGTTCAGTTCCGATCTGGATGCAGCAACAAAGGAACAGCTGGAATATGGATCTGGTCTGATGGAACTTCTGAAACAGCCACTCGGACATCCAATGTCCATGCATGAGATGGTCATCACCCTCTGCGCAGCACGAAATAAAGTACTTCTGGGAATTCCGGTAAAAGAGGTTAAGAAATTCCAGATGGATATGCTGAATTATTTTGCAACAGTTCATCCGGAAATCAGTGAAGAGATTGAGCAGACAAAGGCTCTGTCCGATGAACTGGCTACAAAGATTGTGGAAACAGCGAAGGAATTCAAAGACAGCAGGTGTTAATATGGCAAATATCAGAGAAATACAGACTCGAATCAACAGCGTCAAAGATACGATGAAGATCACGAACGCCATGTATATGATCTCGTCTACCAAGATGAGACAGGCGAAGAAAAAGCTGATAGATTCAGAGCCGTACTTTTACGGACTTCAGGGAGAGATTTCCAGAATCCTGAGGCATATTCCTGAGATCGAGCACCGGTATTTTGATGTGCGGGAAGAGATTCCAAAAGAGAAACGAAAGATAGGTTCCATTGTCATTACTGCGGATAAAGGACTTGCAGGAGCTTACAACCACAACATTGTCAAGGTGGAGGATGAGATCCTGGAGGAACCGGGAGAGCATAAGCTGTTCGTAGTCGGTGAGCTTGGCAGACACTATTATGCGAATAAGGGTGTGGAAATTGACACCAATTTCCTCTATACTGTGCAGAAACCGACCATGCACAGGGCAAGAGATATCGCGGAAGTGATTCTTTCCCAGTATGAGAGAGGTGAACTGGACGAGGTCTACATCGTTTACACCAGAATGGAAAATTCGATGCTGACAACGGTTGAAAAAATGAAGATCCTGCCGCTTGAGAGATCTTCATTTAATGAAATGAAAATGCCGCTTAACATCCATAGAGAGGCAATCGCGCTTTATCCATCAGCAGAGGCGGTTCTGGACAGCATCGTACCAAACTACGTGGTTGGTATGATCTATGGATGTCTGGTAGAGGCATATGCAAGCGAACACAATGCGCGAATGACAGCAATGCAATCAGCAACAGACAGCGCGCAGGAAATCATCAAAGATCTTTCTATTATATATAACAGGGCAAGGCAGGCTGCGATCACACAGGAAATTACTGAGGTTTGTGCAGGCGCCAAAGCCCAGAAACGGAAAAGGAAGTGAAAACAGGTATGAATAAAGGACGTATTGTACAGGTCATGGGACCAGTTGTTGACGTTGTATTTGAAGACGGAAATCTGCCGCGCATCAAAGATGCCCTGCAGGTGGAGAACAACGGAAAAACCTGTATTATGGAAGTTGCGCAGCATCTGGGAAATGATGAGGTTCGTTGTCTGATGCTGGCAGCAAGTGAAGGACTTTGCAAGGACATGGAAGTAACCGCTACCGGTTCTGGAATTAAAGTACCGGTTGGAGAGCAGACCCTTGGACGTCTGTTCAACGTACTTGGAGAAACCATCGACAATGGCGAAGAAATCAAAGAAGATACCGAACACTGGGTGATCCACAGAGATCCGCCGTCATTTGAAGACCAGAGCCCGGTTGTAGAAATCCTGGAAACCGGGATCAAGGTTATCGACCTGCTTGCACCTTATGCAAAAGGTGGTAAGATCGGTCTGTTCGGCGGTGCCGGTGTAGGTAAGACTGTACTGATCCAGGAACTGATCCGTAACGTAGCCACAGAGCACGGCGGATATTCCATCTTTACCGGTGTTGGAGAACGTTCCCGTGAAGGTAACGACCTCTGGACAGAAATGAAAGCATCCGGAGTTCTGGATAAGACAGCCTTAGTGTTTGGTCAGATGAACGAACCACCTGGAGCACGTATGCGTGTCGCTGAGACAGGACTTACGATGGCTGAATATTTCCGTGATAAAGAACATCAGAATGTGCTTCTTTTCATTGATAATATTTTCCGTTTTACACAGGCAGGTTCCGAAGTATCCGCACTTCTTGGACGTATGCCATCAGCCGTAGGTTATCAGCCGACACTGGCAACTGAAATGGGTGAACTGCAGGAGAGGATCGCATCTACAAAGAATGGTTCTGTCACATCCGTACAGGCTGTTTATGTCCCTGCCGATGACCTTACAGACCCGGCTCCGGCAACTACATTTGCTCATCTGGATGCAACAACCGTACTCTCCCGTAAGGTTGTAGAACAGGGTATTTACCCGGCAGTTGATCCACTGGAATCTAACTCCCGTATTCTGGAGGCGGATATTGTCGGAGAAGAACATTATGAAGTTGCAAACCGTGTAACAGAGGTTCTGCAGAAATACAAAGAGCTGCAGGATATCATCGCAATTCTTGGTATGGAAGAGCTTTCCGATGAAGACAAGGCAACGGTTATGAGAGCAAGAAAGATTCAGAAATTCCTCTCCCAGCCATTCTTCGTTGCAGAGACATTTACCGGAGTTCCGGGAAAATATGTACCTCTGAAAGAGACGATCCGAGGATTTAAGATGATCCTCGACGGAGAAATGGATGAGTATCCGGAGAATGCATTCTTCAATGTAGGAACGATTGATGAAGTCATCGAGAAGGCAAAGGCTGAAAAAGCAGAATAGAGGTGCCAGGTATGGATACATTTGGACTTAAAATCATTTCCAGTGACCGGGTATTCTATGAAGGACGTTGCAGAAAGATGATCGTGCCGGTACCGGACGGCGGTGGAATGGAAATTCTTCCGCACCATGAAAATATGGTGATCGCTGTGGTGATCGGTGAGGCAATGCTTCAGTTTGAAGAAGGTGAATGGGTGAACCTTGCGGTCGGAGCCGGATTCCTTGAGATCGTCAACAACCGTGTGACGATGCTGGTGCAGACGGCAGAGAAACCGGAGGATATCGATGCCAGACTTGCCCAGGAGCAGATGGAGTATGCAGAAGAAAAGCTTCGCCAGAAACAGAGTATACAGGAATATTACCGGACACAGGCTTCGCTTTCAAGGGCGATGAACCGGTTGAAGGTGTCGAAGCGAAAAAAATGGTAAATAGGAAACAAATTTATGTGGAAGCGCGTAATCTACTACAGATTGCGCGCTTTTTCAATACGGAATTTTTGACAAAATTTATTGGGAAAAATGGTACAATCTTTTACAAAATAAAAGTTCCGATACAGGGTAGTTTGTGGTAGAATATATAACAGTGTGCGTGTACTGAGAAAAAGGATTTTGAGGTGTTCAAATAGAGTGTATTTCATCATAGAAGGAGCAAAACGTGGAAAAAGAAGAGCTTACGCAATTATTTAATTTCTTTCGGGAGATTGATAAGGAAAAATTTATTGGAAGGCAGACATATCTGACGGATGGGGTGCGTAAGGAGAATGACGCGGAGCATGCGTGGCATATGGCAATCATGACGGTTCTGCTTGCGGGATATGCCAATGAGAAGATCGATGTTCTTAAGACAGTGACGATGCTTTTGATCCATGATATTGTAGAAATTGATGCGGGGGATACCTATGCCTATGATGAAAATGCGAAGAAGACGCAGAGGGAACGGGAAGTGAAGGCTGCGGACCGGATTTTCGGACTTCTTCCGGAAAAGCAGGGAAAGGAATTTCGGGCACTCTGGGAGGAATTTGAGGCACAGGAGACTTCTGAGTCGAAGTTTGCCCGGACGATGGACAATATCCAGCCGATCATGTTAAATGCGGCTACAGACGGCAAAGCGTGGGAGGAACACGATGTTCATATTGAACAGATCCTGAACCGTAACCGGAATACGGCAAAAGGCTCAGAAGCGATCTGGGAGTATGCGAAAGAAGAATTCTTAAGACCGAATCTGGAAAATGGCAAGATAAAAAAATAACATAAAAAAAACAAAAATCCCCCTTTTCATTTTCGTGAATATGGGGTATCATATACTACAGAGCGCAAAATATAGTGGAGAAACTTAAAAGTGACACTATATTTTGTGGAGCGATGGAACAAAGTTAGGAGAAAGTTGGGATGGATTTGGAAGTAAAGACGAGAGTAATCAAAAGAAATGGTGAGGAAGTAGACTTCCGGCTGGAGAAGATTGTGAATGCGATCAAAAAAGCGAATGAAGAGGTTGAGAACATCCACAGGATGAATGACTTTCAGATCATTGCAATTGCGGAGAAGATTGCACAGCAGGCAGAGGAATTTACGCATGCAGTGAATGTGGAGGACATCCAGGATATGGTTGAGACCGGCATTATGGAGATGCGTGGTTATGAGGTTGCCCAGAAGTATGTCCGCTATCGCTATAAGAGAGAATTAACCAGAAAGTCGAATACAACGGATAACGGAATTCTTGCATTGATCGATCATATGAACGAGGAAGTAAAGCAGGAGAACTCCAATAAGAATCCTGTGATCAACTCTACACAGAGAGATTACATGGCAGGAGAGGTCAGCAAGGACCTTACTAAGAGAGTCCTTCTTCCGGAGGAAATCGTCCGTGCACACGAAGAAGGAATCATTCATTTTCATGATATGGACTATTTTGCGCAGAAAGAGCACAACTGTGATTTGATCAACCTGGAGGATATGCTCCAGAACGGAACTGTCATCAGCGAGACGATGATCGAGAAACCACATAGTTTCTTTACCGCGTGTAATGTGACCACACAGATCGTTGCACAGGTTGCAAGTAACCAGTATGGCGGACAGTCATTTACGCTGTCACATCTTGCACCATTCGTAGATGTAAGCCGTCAGAAGCTCCGCAAGAGTGTCATTGAAGAAAGAATAGAATCCGGAGAGGTTCTGGATGATGCGATCATCGACAAGATCACAGAGAGAAGGCTTCGTACCGAAGTACAGAGCGGAATCCAGACGATCCAGTATCAGCTGATCACACTGATGACCTGTAACGGACAGGCACCTTTCGTAACGGTGTTTATGTATCTGGATGAGGTCCCGGAAGGAAGAACCAGGGATGACCTTGCGATGATCATCGAAGAAGTGATGAAGCAGCGTATGCAGGGTGTTAAGAATGAAAAGGGTGTATGGATCACACCGGCGTTCCCGAAGCTGATCTATGTACTGGATGAAGATAATATTACTGAGGATTCCAAATACTGGTATTTGACTGAGCTGGCTGCAAAATGTACGGCAAAGCGTATGGTGCCGGATTATATTTCTGCAAAGATCATGAAAGAACTGAAAAACGGAGATGTTTATCCGTGCATGGGGTGCCGCTCATTCCTTACCGTAGAAGATTCCCAGAGAAATGCAGACGGAAGTCATAAGTTCTATGGACGTTTCAATCAGGGGGTTGTAACGATCAACCTGGTTGACGTGGCATGTTCAGCAGAGGGCAATATGGAACGTTTTTGGGAAATCCTGGATGAGAGACTGGAGCTTTGTCACAGAGCACTCCGGTGCAGACATGAACGCCTTCTCGGAACCGTTTCAGATGTTGCACCGATCCTGTGGCAGAACGGGGCACTTGCCCGTTTGAAAAAGGGTGAGACGATTGACAAGCTGTTATTTGACGGATATTCTACCATTTCTCTTGGCTATGCAGGACTTTATGAGATGTGTATGCGGATGCTTGGCAAATCCCATACAGATCCGGAGGCGAAGCCATTTGCACTGGCAGTTATGCAGCACCTGAATGATAAATGTAAAGAATGGAAAGAAGCAGAAAATATCAGCTATTCCGTATACGGCACACCGATGGAATCTACCACATACAAGTTCGCGAAATGTCTGCAGAAGCGTTTCGGAATCATTCCGGGCGTTACAGATAAGAACTATATTACGAACAGCTATCATGTACATGTTACTGAAGAGATCGACGCATTCAGCAAACTGAAATTTGAATCGGAATTTCAGAAGCTTTCACCGGGTGGGGCGATCAGCTATATCGAAGTACCGAATATGCAGACCAATATTCCGGCGGTACTTTCCGTATTACAGTACATTTATGAGAATATCATGTATGCAGAGCTGAATACCAAGAGTGATTTCTGTGAAGTCTGCGGCTATGACGGAGAGATTAAGATCATCGAGGACGAGACCGGAAAGCTGGTATGGGAATGCCCGAACTGTGGCAACCGGGATCAGGATAAGCTCTTTGTAGCGAGAAGAACCTGCGGATATATCGGAACCCAGTTCTGGAATCAGGGAAGAACCCAGGAGATTAAGGACAGGGTACTGCATCTGTAAGGATGGAAATGTTTTGTTGTGATTTTACAACTCTATATGAAATAAGACAACTTTAGATGAAATAAATGAAAAACAATAATTCATGTTTCAAATAAAGTTGTAAAAGGACATTTTAAAATAAAGAGGATGTTGTTGTTTGGGAAAACAGACATCCTTTTTTTGTGCCAAAAATATATATGTTTGGAGTATTATGCTAATTATTTCGTAGTATATATAAAAATATTGAAAATGGAATAAAGGTAGAGGTATAATTTAAGGAGGAAAAATAAAAAAGTAGAAAGGAAAAGAAAATGCCACTTATTATAGCAATAATTGTAATAATTATAATCGTTAAGGTTATATCAAAGCGAAAGTATGAGGAATTAGAAAAAGAGATATTACAAAAATTAGGATTTTCAAGTTGGAATATGGTGACCTATTTTGATGAATATGTAGCAGTAAAAAGTAGGCAGGCATTAGAAAAATATGACGATGTAAAATTTTTTAAAGAAAATAAAGGAAAACTTACGAGAGCAGAGGAGATTATTAAAAAGAAAAATAACATAGTGGACATTTTAAAAAAGTTTTTAGAAGATAATGAATATAAATCCCGTCCCAAATATCGTCAAATTACAAGACAAATTGATGTTGTTTTAAGAAATGCAAGCGCTTATAGAATAAAAGTTCAATACATATCATCAGCAGGTAATCATTTAGGTGAAAAGGTAATAACATTACAACAATCTAGCATCAATAAATTTAAAAAAGATCCATCACTACTTATGGGAAAAGGCGAATATAATAAATATTTAAAAGAGCAACAAAAAGAAGCGCTGAGTAAAAAACAACATGAATACTATGAAAAGGTAAATAGTATTATAGACTATGCGAATAAAAATAGAGATATGCTGGTTATTAAAGGAAGTCAGGAAAAAGTAGATAATTTAGTTATTCAATTGTTTGACAAAACAGTTAATAGTATCAAAAAAATAAAAACGATTGATAGTGAGGAATGGACAGTTATTGGTGATTTCATAATACATCATAAAAGAGAGCTTGAAAAAATAGTAAATAATAATCAGAGAATATTAGACTATTATGAGTCTTCAGAGTTCCTAAAAATAAAAGAAACTTGTGAAGCTATGATGAGTAGCCAGAGAGAATTTAATGAATATATCAATGAAAAAATACAGTCTATATCTAAACTTTTTGGTACCAGAGTAGTCAGAAATGAGACAATCAATGATGATGAATATGACTATATTCGTCCATATAAAAAAACAATTACACCTTTTACAGCAGAAGTTTCAGCGACAGTATTTGCAAGCGCAGAAAATAATCCGCTGGAATATATAGTAAAAAACTTTTATCCTAATAAGAAATCATATCCTGAACAAATACGGAAGTTATATATACTTATAGAGGAGCTTGAAACTTTAAGGGATGCAAAGCAGATTATTGAAAATTATAAAGCGGACTATCAACAGTATCTTGGTGATGTGCCAGCGTTTATTATGGAGAATGATGAAGCAGGTTTTTATTCAAGACTTGGATTTGCTAATATTGATGAAAGTGTGCTTACTGTAGAATACAAGTTTTCATATACTTCTAATGGAGGAATGGCAAGAAGATCATTTATCGTACCAATGACAGAAGAAACGATCATAGAACTTATTAAATTATTGGAAAGTAAACTTACAGCAAGTGCTTTTGCAAAAGAGCAGAGAACTTTAATGACAAAGAAGTTACGGGAATTTATAAAAAAACGTGATAATTATACTTGTTGCAATTGTGGGAATTCTATTTATGCAGAACCTAATTTGCTGCTTGAGATAGATCATATTATTCCTGTATCAAAAGGCGGTTGTACAGAGGAAAAGAATTTACAGACATTATGTTGGAAGTGCAACCGATCAAAGAGTGATAAAATTATAAGTTAATACAAGTGAAAAAGCAGGGGATTAGAAAAGGATCCCCTGCTTTTGGGTTTAAAGAAAATTATTTAAAATTAATTGGATAAACATCTTTTATCAAACCATCCTGGTCATAAGAAAAATATATTTTTACGACTACTTCCTCCTTATCGACTAAAAAAGTCACAAGAACAGTTTCGGAATCATCTGTTTTGGAGTCAAGCGAAATATCTTTTAAAGCTATTTTGGTATTATTAACAGCTGCTTCGGACAGATAGGTCTGACCATAGGTTGAAATAAAATATTCTAATCGTCCCGTTTCAAAGTATTTTCCTACAAGTTTGTTCCAGTTTTCGAGAATTTTCTCAGAATTGGCGAAAGCATCATCAGAATTTGCATCAGTATTTTCACCGATTACATTAGAAGCATCCTGAGAGTATAATTCTTCATTTGGCGCAGTAAACATTGCAGTAATTACTGCTTCGGCTTCCGGACTTACGGCTGATTCAGATGCCTTTTTGTCTGAGCAGCCAGTAAGCAGAATAAACAAAAGTAACAGAATAAAATAAATTTTTGGCGTTGCTTTTTTCGTCATGAGAATCCCTCCTTTGCTTGTGGGGGCAGTTAAAATAGTTTTCCTGCCATTGGATTGATCTGCCTTTCAAATTTTGGGTGTTTATAAGTATAGTATAATGGATCTGGCTGTAAAACGCTAATATTATTTTTGCAAAAAAGCAGTTGCTTGGGCGACCGTATGCGGACAAATCGTAGAAGCACTCATCACAGCATTTGGAGGAGTCAAAAGACCGCCGGAGCGGTTGGAATCGTGCTTTACCGGAGGACAATAGTGGTTGATTTTCAGGTGTGATTTGCTATAATTGATAAGAAGAGTAAGAATGGACAGCAGAGTAGTACTGCTATAATGAGAAAAAGGGAAGTATAAAGATATGAATTACGGAACAATTAAAAATTACGATATCGCAAATGGAACCGGCGTCAGGGTCAGTCTTTTCGTATCCGGATGCCGGCATCATTGCAAAGGATGTTTCAATTCCGAAACCTGGGATTTCAATTACGGCAATCCATATACCAAAGAAGTAGAAGCACAGATCCTGGAAGCCTTAAAACCCGCATACATCCAGGGATTTTCCCTCCTCGGCGGAGAACCCTTCGAGCCGGAGAACCAGAAAGAGCTTGCCGGACTCCTGCAAAAGATCAAAGAAAGCTACCCGGAGAAAAATGTCTGGTGCTACACCGGATATCTCTATGATGTAGACCTCATCCCCGGCGGAAAAGTCTACACCGAATACACTGACAAGATGCTCGCCTGTATCGATACCCTCGTAGACGGCGAGTTCATCGAAGCCGAAAAAGATCTCACCCTGGAATTCCGCGGAAGCCGCAACCAGAGAATCCTTCACCTTGATGAAATCCGCCAAAATGCGAAAAACTAAAATAATTCATTGACAAAAAAAGACCACTGTGCTATAAATAACAAGTGGTCTTTTTTAGATCATAAAATCAAATAGGGGATTGGTCAAATGGTATGACAGGAGTCTCCAAAACTCTTAGCGGCAGTTCGATTCTGTCATCCCCTGTAGAACCCTCTCGGAAGCAGTTCCGGGAGGGTTTTTATACTCTAATAAGTATTTCTTGAACAAAATACAAAAAGGAGTGACAGTATAATTTTCTAATGCTATGATGTATAGAAACGTAAAGTATAAGTGAGGTGTGGAAAATGAAAATTGAATTAAAAAAATGGAGTATTGAAGATAAAGAATCCCTTATTAGAATATGTGATACTATAGATAGAAACTATTTATCAGATAGATTACCAAATCCATATACTAATGAATCAGCAGAATGGTGGTTAAACATAGTAAAAGAAAATGAGGGAAAAACAGGTATATTTCGAGAAATTATTGTTGATGGCAAAATAATAGGAACAATATCAGTTGAACAAAAAGAAGATGTCTATCGAAAAGATGCTGAAATAGGATATTATTTATTACCAGAAGAATACTCAAAAGGAATCATGACAGAAGCAGTAAGACAAATCTGTGAAACAGCTTTTGAAAAATTAGACATCATCCGAATCACAGGGCTGGTATACGAACCTAATATTGCCTCCAGAAAAGTACTGGAAAAGAACAACTTTATACTTGAAGGCACAATGAAAAAAGCAGTCATCAAAAATAATAATATTTATGATCTTTGCATTTACGGAAAAATAAGATAACAAGTTGAAACAATAAGTAGATCTGCAACCAATAAATGTAAGCGGCAACGAAGCAAAATAATTCCCCTCAGATTCAATTTTTGTGCAATGGAGATGAAACGCAGGAATCGTGGAAGCCTCTGCTGAACACGATTCCCGCTCTAAGCGGTTCATCGGAATGGTTTGCACAAAGAATCTGAGGGGAATTATTTTGCTTCGTTGCCGTCACAACCTATAAATTTGCAAACTTAAAAATATCTTTAGAAATTAAAATACAACTCATACACCTTGACCGGCCTCCCCTTCGCATTGGTCGTCTGCGTATATGCGAGCCTCGCAACTCCCCCATTTTCCAGATTCTGAATAATCCGGTTCGCATTTCTCACCGTACTTCCCATCCGTTCGGCAAGCTCGTGCGTTGTAATTTTATTTGATCCGGCAGCATGCGTACTGGCAAGGACTTTCTTGATCGTAACCGGTGAAAGATTACACTGCTTTGCAATCTTTCCAAGATTCTGCACATACTGATTCTGGATCACTCTTCGGTCGGATGAACCAAGGGGTCCGATCATATCCCCGTTTTCATTCTGGATAAAACTTTTTCCAAACTGAACAGCCTCTTTGCGGGCATTTACAGAATTACGGATCGCATTGTCAAAATTTGTCCCGATTCCGTATCCTACAGCACATTCAAAATGCAGTTTGCCGGTGAGAAATTCATTCAGTTCGCAGACCTTGTTATTGTGCGTAATATGCTGCAGCATTTCTACAGTGGTCAGGGCACTGCAGTGATTATCCACTTCCTGAGGGATACAATTCATCAGATTTTTTTTAAAGAAATCTTCCATACAGACATAGATCTGCTGGATATTTTCCGGTGTGTTATCTGTCGAACTACGGGGAGATATATTGATGATAACCGGAAGGTTGGAACGTATGTGCTCCAGCTCGATCGTGGACAGAAGTTCATTTGCAAGATCCCGGATATGGCTGACACTTGGCAGCGGATAGATTGTCGGGATCCCGTGCGCACGAAGCTCCGGCAGGATATTACTGTACTGACAGAGAACCATATCCATTTCATTGTTGTTCCACATACGGATCAGCTCTGAAAGGACATGATTTTCAATCGTACTGATACTGGTGCGTGTCAGTGCCTTGGTCCAGTTGTTAATATGTGGTGGAACTGTATCAATGTCCAGCTCCTTAAGGAAAGCGGTTGCAGTACAGCTGCCGTCGATCGGAATCAGGAAATCCAGAATAATCCGGTCCATATCCAGATCCCGGTTGGAAATCAGTAGATTCAAAAGAGCACGGTACAGGCCGGCTGTATCAATTTCAAAGGATACGATCGGACGGTTATAAGCGTGCGCAGTTGACTCAATGGCAGCTTTTGCGATCTTACCACTGATAAGAAATCCGTCAGTGTCCCCGGCGTAAGAATCGTAAACTTCTGATATTGTGTCAAATTTGTTGTAGGAAACCACCTGGATGTCACAGTTTAGTTTTAGTTCTGAGACGATCTGCGAGACAGGTTCCTTTAAGTACTGGCTGGTAATAGCCACAATTTTTCTTCTCATTTTCTTTCACCTCTCAAAAAGTATCATATAAAATTATCTTCCATAAATCAACCATAATATTCTGAAAATTAAAAAAATAACGAATAAATAGGTAAAACAACGAAAATCAAGAATATTCTGTAATATTATTGACTAAAATGTTAGAAGTTGGTATATTGTAATCGTGATAACTATTCTGTAAATGTTCCAAAAACTAATAAAAATGTTCTGTAAATATTCTAAAAGTAGAACAGTATTTTTAATGTAAATGGCAGGAACAAAGTTAAAGGAGGGCTTAGTATGAATTACTATGAAAGAGCATTGGAATTAAAGGATGAAACAATTGCAAACCGCAGACACATCCACAAAAATGCTGAAACTGGTCTGGATCTTCCAAAGACCAAAGCTTATGTTATGGAAAAGCTGACAGAATACGGACTTGAGCCGAAGGATTGTGGTTACGGGGTAACAGCCACACTTGGTAAAGGGGGAAAAGTTCTTCTTCTGAGAGCAGACATGGATGCACTTCCGATGCCGGAAGAAAGCGGAGAAGAATTTGCGTGTCCTACAGGAAAAGAAGCACATACATGCGGACATGATTTCCATGCTGCAATGCTTCTTACAGCAGCAAAGATGCTGAAAGAAAAAGAAGATACACTGGAAGGAACTATCAAATTCATGTTCCAGCCGGCAGAAGAGACTTTTGAAGGAAGCAAGAATATGATCGAGAACGGTATTCTTGAGAATCCTCCGGTTGATGCAGCGCTTGCGTACCATGTATCACCGGGAAAAATGCCGATTGGACTTTTTATGTACAATGATAAGGATACAATGATGTATTCTGTAGATGGATTTAAGATCACCATTCATGGAAAAGGCTCCCACGGTGCTTATCCACATGTAGGAATTGACCCGATCAACATCGGAGTTCATATCCATCTTGCATTGCAGGAATTGATCGCAAGAGAAAGTGATCCGACACATTCCTGTGTGCTTACAATCGGACAGTTTGCAGGTGGAACTGCAGCAAACATCATTCCTGAGACTGCTGTTCTCCAGGGAACGATCCGTACCAACAAACCGGAAGCAAGAGAACTTCTGGTCCGCAGAATGAAAGAAGTCGCTGAAAAGACAGCAGCTGTATATAACGGAACCGTTGATATTGAGATGATCTCAGAAGTTCCTCCGCTGATCTGCAATCCGAAGCTTACCGACGAAGTGGTTGGATATATGCAGGAGCTTGGAATTCCGGGACTCACACCATATCCGGGAATTTCTGCAAGTGCTTCTGAAGATTTCGCAGTGATCGCTGAAAAGGTTCCAAGTACATTTATGTATCTGTCAGCAGGATATCTGGATGAAAGAGGACAGTATCCGGCACATCATCCGAAAGCACAGTTTAATGAGGATGTTTGCCCGATCGGAGCAGCTTGTCTTGCACATTGCGCTTCACAGTGGCTTAAAAATAACAAATAGAGAGTAAAGGTTTCTTTAGGAACAGGAGGAGAAAAATATGAGTAAAGAACAGCAGGCTCAGGCACAGCCACAGGTTGCGATTCCGCTTCCGAAGGCAAAGAAAAACTTGGTTCAGATCGGATGTATCTGCATGATGCTTTCTGTAGCAATGTATGGACTGGTATTTGCAACGTTAACAGCACCTATCCTTGAAAAAGTTGATGCGATGGGATATGTAGGACTCTTCTCTATCGTAGGTGCGATCGGTGTATCGATTATGACTCCGATTGGAGGAAAATTAGGTGACCTTATTGGTAGAAGAAACATTGTAGTGATTCCTGGAATTATCTGTGCACTTGCAGGTTTTGCATTTGCATTTGTGAGATCTCTGATTCCACTGATGATCCTCAGACTGATTGTCAGCCTTGCACAGGGCGCATTTACAGCAGCACCATACATTATCGCAGGTCTTATCAATGAAAGAAAAGATGTACCAAAGGCAATGGGTATGCTTGCAACCGCAATCGCTGTTGGTGGATTTGGAGGAAGTATCATCGCAGGTATTTTAACAGATATGGGATTATTGACTGTGGCAATCCTTATGCCGGCAATTCCACTTATTCTTGGTATAGTACTGATTGGAATGAACATGCCGAATCAGAAAAGAGAAGGAAAGGTTACGATTGATGTTCCGGGGATGATCGCACTTATCGTATCACTTTGTGGAATTCTTCTTGCACTGAACTTTGGATCTTCTATGGGATGGACAAATCCAATGATTCTTGCAGGTCTTGTAATTGGTATCATTGCTCTTATTGCACTTGTTAAGATTGAAAATAAAGCTGCAGAGCCGTTGATTCCAATGAAATTATTTAAAAATAAAAACTACACAGTACTCCTTATTGTAGGATTTATCTGCTATTTCTATCAGAATGCCATGAACTATTATGCACCGATCGGTGCCATGCAGGTTATGGGAGCATCCACGAGTGCAGCAGGTGCACTGCAGATGCCGCGTACACTGATTACAATCATTCTTCCTACTATCGCAGGTGCATGGGTAGGAAAGAAAGCTGCCAATGCATGGAAAGCAATGGTAATTGGTACAAGTCTTGCAATGATCCCGATGGCTGTGATGGCGTTGGTAACAAATTCAGGTGCTTCGATCATGATTTATTTTGTAGCACTTGCAGTTACAGGTATCGCTGAAAGCTTCCGTGCTGTATCCATTACGCCAACAGCACAGGCAATGCTGGCACCGGAAGATATGGGAATCGGAACTTCTCTGGTTAACTTCGCAAACTCACTTTCAGGAACAATTGCAGTTGCAGTATTTGCAGTCGCATATAATGCAAGTACATCAGCTGATCCGACCAATGTAGCACTGATCCAGAATGGTGTAAAATCTGTATTCTGGACAGCAGCAGTCGTTACTCTGATTGGACTTCTTCTGGTAATCTTCATTGTAAAACCGGAGATGAGCAAGAAAGCAGCAGAAAGTAAATAGAATATTGAAATCCATGTGAACATGTGAATAAGAAGCCGGGGCGGATGTGAAAAAGCATCTGCCCCGGTTGTTATCTGGAGAAGTCTTTTATAGATCTGCCGGATACAGGGATGAGAATGGAAATGACATATGTTTCAGGTAAATGCAGATTGCATTTCAGAAAATCAAGAGTATAATAAGAAATAGTGAAAAGAAGAAAGGCAGACATATATCTGTCTTTTTATAATTATAGAGACAATTTTAAAGATATAAGAAATAATATGATTTACCGGAGGAAAAGAATGCTTGGAAACTATCTGGATGAAGTACGAAAAAAAGCACCATTGATACACAATATCACCAATTATGTGACGATCAATGATGTGGCAAATATGGTTCTTGCCTGCGGTGCAAGTCCGATTATGTCAGATGAGCCGACTGATATTGAAGAAATCACATCCATCTGTCAGGGACTGAATATCAATATGGGAATGTTAAATCCGCGCAAGATTGAAAGTATGCAAAAAGCCGGGAAAAAATCCAACGAACTGCATCATAAAGTGTTGCTGGATCCGGTCGGAGCAGGATCGAGTTCGTTCCGAACAGAGGCGGCACTGAATCTGATACGTGATATTCAGTTTGATGTGATCCGGGGAAATATTTCTG
The DNA here is from genome assembly GCF_027695515.1 of Coprococcus sp. LG101-27. Lineage (NCBI taxonomy): Bacteria > Bacillati > Bacillota > Clostridia > Lachnospirales > Lachnospiraceae > Coprococcus > Coprococcus sp. LG101-27. The sequence goes on along the minus strand of NZ_JAQEUJ010000002.1, from coordinate 162,646 downwards.
AGATCAAGACCTTAGCAGCAGGACATGGTACAACGAGTGGTGTGGATGCAGACGAGGCAGATACACTGACGGAGCAGAATCTGGAGAAAATGATTCCGTTTATAAAGGATTTTTCCAGAAGGACAGGTTCCGTGATTGCTGTGACTGGAGGAATAGACCTTGTAAGTGATGCAAAGAGGTGCTTTGTGATCCGGAACGGTCGTCCGGAGATGGGACGGATCACCGGAACCGGGTGTCAGCTTTCCGGGATGATGACGGCATTCCTTGCGGCGAATCCGGAGAATAATCTGGAAGCAGCGGCAGCAGCGGTCTGTGCCATGGGGCTTGCCGGTGAGACTGGCTGGAAATATATGCAGCCGGGAGATGGAAACGCAACCTACCGTAATCGGATCATCGATGCGATTTATAATATGGAAGGAAAAGAATTGGAAGAAGGTGCAAAATATGAGATTAGATAAGAAAGATATGGTTCTGTATGCGGTAACAGACCGTCACTGGCTGAATGGAGAAAGCCTGTACAGCCAGGTGGAAAAAGCGCTGAAAGGTGGGGCTACATTTATCCAGCTCAGGGAAAAAAATCTGGCTGAGGAAGAGTTTCTGGCAGAAGCAAAAGAGATTGCCAGGCTCTGTAAATCCTACCATGTACCATTTGTGATCAATGACAATGTTGAGATTGCAAAGAAGGTAGATGCCGATGGGGTGCATGTGGGGCAGAGCGATATGGAAGCTCTTGATGTGCGGAAAACACTGGGTGAGGACAAGATCATCGGTGTTACGGCAAAGACGGTGGAGCAGGCGCTAAAGGCGCAGGCACATGGAGCCGATTATCTGGGAGTCGGTGCAGTCTTTGGCACGACATCAAAGGCAGATGCAACAAAGCTGGATCATAAGGTTTTAAAGGAAATCTGCGAGACGGTGGACATTCCGGTTGTGGCAATTGGGGGAATCACGGAAGAGAATGTGACAGAGCTTGCCGGAAACGGAATCTGTGGAGTTGCCGTGATCAGTGCAGTTTTCGGACAGCCGGATATTGAGCAGGCTACAAAAGAATTAAAAGAGAAAGTAGAGGGTATGTTGAAATGATTTTGTTTACTAGCGATTACACAGAAGGGGCACATCCGAGAATTATCGAGAAGCTTGCCGAGACCAATATGGAGCAGACAGTAGGATATGGGGAAGATCCTTACTGTGAAGAAGCGAGAGAAGTAATTAAGAAGGTGTGTGAAGCACCGGAGGCAGATGTTCATTTTCTGGTGGGAGGTACACAGACGAACTTTACGGTAATTTCTTCTATTTTACGCCCGTTCCAGGGAGTGATCTGTGCAGATAGCGGACATATCAATGTCCATGAGACCGGAGCTGTAGAAGCGACCGGACACAAAGTTCTGGCACTTCCTTCAAAGGAAGGAAAAATCACAGGACAGCAGATAAAGGAATATTACGACCTGCACTGGAGTGATGAGTCTCATGAACATATTGTACAGCCAAAGATGGTTTATATTTCACATCCGACAGAGGTAGGAACATTGTATACAAAGAATGAACTTGAAAATATTTCTACTGTATGTAAGGAATGTGGACTTTATCTTTTTCTGGATGGAGCGAGAATGGGATATGGACTGATGGCACCGGGGACAGATGTGACACTTCCGGATATTGCAAAGTGTTGTGATGTATTCTATATTGGAGGAACAAAGGTCGGTGCATTGTTCGGAGAAGCTGTGGTAATCACAAATCCATGTCTAAAGCAAGATTTTCGTTACTGCATTAAACAAAAAGGTGGAATGCTTGCAAAAGGAAGACTGCTTGGCGTTCAGTTCCTGGAGCTTTTTAAAGATGGTCTTTATTTTGAAATCTCCAAACATGCGATTGATATGGCAATGCTTTTGAAAGACGGACTGAAAGAAAAAGGATATGAATTCTTCATGGACAGCAATACCAACCAGCAGTTCATTATTGTGGAAGATGCCAAATTGCAGGAAATCCGTCAAAAATATGGCGTAACTTATCAGGAAAGGTACGATGAGACCCATAGTGTGATCCGATTATGCACTTCCTGGGCGACAAAAGAGGAAAATGTGAAGGCATTCCTGCAAGATATGTAATTTGCGAAAAATTGAATAAAGCTTTACAGGTAAGGCAGATATGGTAAATGATAAGGACTTTTTTGCACAGAAAATGGCAGAAGAGTCCTTTTTTGATTTTCGTAGTGTTTTAATATGAGAAAATAATAGTTAGGCATTTAATTATTTGTTTGTGAAAAATATTATAAAAATATAAATTATTGAGAATAAATGTTGACTTATATGTGTGATACGCATAAAATAACGATTAGATTTCTAATGAATAGACATCTAATTAAATTGCGGGAGGTGAAAGGGTGAAGTCGGATAAATTTGAGTGTGGGGATTTTACCAGGGAGAATATGCCGGTACAACTTCTTCTTGCACAGGTCGGACATATGTATAAATGGTATGTGACGAACCAGATGAAGGATACAGAGCTGAAAGCCGGACAGGCAGGAATTCTTGCAATATTGCAGATGGTAGGACCGATGTCACAGAGAGAGCTTGCAGATCATATTCATATTACGCCGCCATCGGTGAATGTAGCAGTTCAGAAACTGGAAAAGCTCGGATATATTAGAAAAGAGCAGGACGAAAAAGACCAGCGGATGACAAGGATCCATCTGACAGAACGTGGAGAGAAGATTCTTGGCAACATGCATGAGATTCTCCGAAGCACGGAAGATACACTCCTGAAGAATATGAGCACAGAAGAGAAAATACTGTGCAGAAGACTGCTTTTACAGATGAGTGACAATCTTTTCCAGGAAAAAGAATTCCGTGATATGACATGTAAAAACCCATTTGAGGAATAAAAATAGTTACTAAGAAAGGAAATAATTGCTATATGAGAAAGTTATTCAAACATTTGAAGCCTTATGCAGCAACTATAGCAACGATTGTTGTTATCCTGATCGTTCAGGCGTACTGCGATCTGTCATTGCCTTCTTATACTTCAGACATTGTCAATGTCGGAATCCAGCAGGGAGGAATTGATGAGAAGATTCCGGATGCAATCGCAGAGGAAGAGATGAATAAGCTGTTGCTTTTTGTGGCAGAAGAAGACCAGCAGACAGTGCTGGATGCATATGAGAAAAAGGAATCCGATTCGGATTATAAGTATGATGGAGCAATTTATGTTCTGAAGGATTCCGTGAAAAAAGATGAAGAAAAGTCAGGAAAGGTATTTGACATCCTTGGAAAGCCGATGCTTCTGACTTATGGATTTGAATCTGGAAGTGATACAACGAAGAAGATGGAAGAATCCATGAAAGAGAATATGATTTCTTCTATAAAGGAACAGGCTGAGAAACAGGCAGAGAGTATGCAGTCCCAGATGACAGATGAGCAGAAAGCAGCACTTGCGGCAAATCCGGAGCTTGCCAAGAAACAGCAGGATGAAATGCAGAAAAACATTGATGAACAGGTGAAAAAGATCGAAAATGCAGATTTCTTTGAGATCCTGAACATGATACCGGATGAACAGAGAGCAGACGTTATTGATAAAATATCAGAAAAAATGGACGATATGCCGGATACCATGCTGGAACAGGCAGCAACTTCATTTATTAAAGAAACCTACAGTGTTCTGGGTGTGAATACCGATAAGCTCCAGAACAGATATATTTTAACAACTGGCGGTAAGATGCTTGCACTTGCATTTCTCGGAATGATCGCAAGTGTACTTGTCGGACTTCTTGCATCAAGAGTTGCGGCAAGTACTGGACGTGATCTGAGAGGAAAGGTATTTAAAAAAGTTGTTGGATTTTCCAATGCAGAATTTGACAAGTTTTCAACTGCATCACTGATCACAAGAAGTACCAATGATATCCAGCAGATCCAGATGCTTGCAGTTATGCTTCTGAGAATGGTTATGTATGCACCGATCATGGCAATCGGAGGAGTTTTCAAGGTTCTTCATACGAATGTCAGCATGTCATGGATCATCGTACTTGGGGTAATCCTGATCGTGATGGTTGTTGCTGTATTATTTATTGTGGCAATACCAAAATTCAAGATTCTGCAGAACCTGGTCGACAGACTGAACCTTGTTACCCGTGAGATCCTTACCGGACTTCCGGTTATCCGTGCATTTAGTACAGAAAAGCATGAAGAAGAACGATTTGATAAAGCGAACAGAGATCTGACAAGAACCAACTTATTCGTAAACCGTGCCATGACATTTATGATGCCGATGATGATGCTGATCATGAATGGAATTACTGTGCTGATCGTATGGAGCGGTGCACATGGTGTCAGTGACGGGCAGATGCAGGTTGGTGATATGATGGCATTTATCCAGTATACAATGCAGATCATCATGTCCTTCCTTATGATCTGCATGGTTTCCATTATGCTTCCAAGAGCAGCCGTTGCAGCAGAACGTGTGGATGAGATCCTGACAAGCAGGACAGCGATCGAAGATCCGAAAACACCGGAAAAACTGGAAGAATCCAGAAAAGGCGAAGTAAAATTTGACCACGTATCCTTTCGTTATCCTGGAGCAGAAGAGGACGTACTTCATGATATCAGCTTTACAGCAAAACCGGGACAGACAACGGCGATCATCGGAAGTACCGGTAGTGGTAAATCTACGATGATCAACCTGATTCCAAGATTCTACGATGTAACAGAAGGTACGATCACATTGGATGGAAAAGATATCCGCACCATTTCCCAGCATGATCTGCGGGATGAGCTTGGATACGTTCCACAGAAAGGTGTACTTTTCTCAGGAACAATTGAGTCCAATATTCTGTACGGCAATCCGGATGGTTCCGAAGCTGAGATGAAGAAAGCAGCGGAAATTGCACAGGCAACCGAATTTATCGAAGAAAAACATAAGAAATATAACAGCCCGATCGCGCAGGGAGGATCCAATGTATCCGGAGGTCAGAAGCAGCGTCTGTCCATTGCACGTGCGATCGCAAAAAATCCGAAGGTTTATATTTTTGACGACAGTTTTTCAGCACTGGATTATAAGACGGACGTGGCACTTCGTGCGGCGCTGAAAGAAAATACACAGGACAGTACAGTGATCATCGTAGCACAGAGAATCAGTACGATCTTGCATGCAGAGCAGATCATTGTCCTGGATGATGGAGAAGTTGCAGGAATCGGAACGCATAAAGAACTTCTGAAATCCTGTGAGGCTTATTATCAGATTGCTTCATCCCAGCTTTCAGAAACAGAGCTGGCAAGAGACTTGAATGATGAGACTGACGGAAAGGAGGAAGCATAGTATGAGTAATCAGCCAAGAAGAAGAGGACCTATGGGCGGTGGACATGGAAGAATGGGAACCGGCGAAAAAGCAAAAGACTTCAAAGGTACTATGAAGAAACTTTTTACTTACCTTAGTGAATATAAAATCGGTATTTTCTTTGTTATGATATTCGCAATCGGAAGTACAGTTTTCAATATCGTTGGTCCGAAGATTCTGGGAAAAGCGACAACGGAGATTTTCAAAGGTCTGGTTGGAAAAGTATCCGGCGGTAGCGGAATTGATTTTACAAAGATTGGTAAAATCCTGTTAACTTTATTGTGTCTGTACGTGATCAGCGCATGTTTCTCCTTTATCCAGGGATATATCATGACAGGCGTATCACAGAAGCTGACCTATCGCATGCGAAAAGAAATTTCTGAGAAAATTAACCGCATGCCGATGAATTATTTTGATACGACTACACACGGAGAAGTTCTTTCCAGAGTAACCAATGACGTAGATACTCTGAGCCAGAGCCTGAACCAGAGTGCAACCCAGATGATCACATCCGTGACAACAATCATCGGTGTACTGATCATGATGATCAGTATCAGTCCGCTGATGACTGTGATCGCACTTCTGATCCTGCCGGTATCTATGGTACTGATTTCTGTAATCGTAAAACACTCACAGAAATACTTCAAAAGCCAGCAGGAATATCTGGGACATATCAATGGTCAGGTAGAAGAAGTATATGGCGGACATAATATTGTCAAAGCATTCAATAAAGAAGAAGATGTGATCCGCGAATTTGATGAGACTAATGATATCCTGTTCCGTTCTGCATGGAAATCACAGTTCCTTTCCGGAATGATGATGCCAATCATGCAGTTTGTCGGAAACCTTGGATATGTAGGAGTTTCTATCTTAGGAGGTTACCTTGCAATCAAACAGACCATCGAAGTTGGAGATATCCAGTCCTTTATCCAGTATGTAAGATCCTTTACACAGCCGATCCAACAGGTTGCACAGGTAGCAAACATGCTCCAGTCGACAGCCGCTGCATCAGAGAGAGTATTTGAATTCCTGGACGAAAAAGAAGAAGATCAGTTTGCTGAAAATCCAGTATCTGTAGAAGGATTACAGGGAAATGTAGAATTTGAACACGTACACTTCGGATACAATCCGGAGCATATCATCATCAATGATTTCTCTGCAAAAGTAAAAGAAGGACAGAAGATCGCCATCGTAGGACCAACCGGAGCAGGAAAGACAACCATGATCAAACTGCTGATGCGTTTCTATGATGTCAACAGCGGGGCAATCAAGATCGATGGACACAACATCAAAGACTTCAATCGGAGCGAACTCAGACAGATGTTCGGAATGGTACTTCAGGATACCTGGCTGTTCAGCGGAAGCATCGAAGATAATATCAAATACGGAAAACTCGATGCCACCCACGAAGAAGTCGTAGCAGCAGCCAAAGCTGCCCACGTACATCGTTTCGTCCAGACTCTTCCAAGCGGATACAACATGATTCTCAACGAAGAAGCCAGCAACGTATCCCAGGGTCAGAAACAGCTCCTCACGATCGCCAGAGCCATCCTGGCTGATCCAAAGATTCTGATCCTCGATGAAGCTACCAGCTCCGTAGACACCAGAACCGAAGTCCAGATCCAGAAAGCCATGGATAACCTCATGAAAGGCAGAACCAGCTTCGTAATCGCCCACAGACTCTCCACCATACGAGACGCAGATCTCATCCTGGTAATGAAAGACGGCGATATCATCGAACAAGGAAACCACGAAGAACTTCTGGCAAAAAATGGATTCTACGCAGAGCTGTATAACTCGCAATTTGAAAACGCTACAAGCTGTGCATAAAAATGGAAAGATGTCAAAAATCATGCGAGCATGATTTTTGGCATCTTTTTATTTTTATATAGAGCGCCAGCTCTCATTCGGATGATGCGACAGCATTAGCCGAATGCAGCACAGCGTATGTGTCGGGGCAAAAGAGTAGAGTGCATCATTCCACAAACTAATCAATCTCCAGCGGAACAGGAGCTTCAGCTCCGCTTCCCGCGCCTGTCTTGCGTTCCCTAAATTTAATTCAATTATTTTCCAACATCTCTAGCAACGCCGAATTTGTTGATTTATTTATGATTTCTGTAATTTTCAATCAACCAGATTAAACGAATTTGTTGATCTGTTTTTAATTTCTGAAATTCTAAATCAACTATATCTGCATATTTCGTTGATTAGCTTTGAATTTTACAGTATCTAAGTCAATAAAATATTCTTATTCTGTTGACTTGTTTTTGAGTTTTATAGTATCTAGATCAATAATAGTTCCTTATTTCGTTGATTCATTTTCGGCTTTTAAGTTTTGCAATCATTTTTTTCAGTATAACACATGTAAAAATGTGTATCAATGAAGCAAAAAATAAATATGAAAAACTGTAAAAAATATTGCCATCAATAAAAATCATATATATGATATTTATAAAGAACAAAGGAGGTTTAAAATAATGCCTATGAAAAAAAGATTATCCAGTTCCATTGGTACTATTATTGTTCTCTGTGCGATAATCATAATATCGTTGCAGAAATATCAGCCGGACAAAGAAGTAATTACTACTTTCATATATGAATGGCTAAATGACGATTCCAGGGCAGAGACAGAATACAAAAAAATTCTGGAAACCGGAAGTGATAATCAATCCTTATCTCAGCCTTTGCAAAAATACTTCATAACAGAAGCGGCATTCCAATCTTTCTTAAAGACATTTTATTATTTACCAGTAAAAATTCTGCAACAATACGATTCCTACAATTTAATAGACATTAACATAACAAAAGAATCTAATAGTTACTTTGTAAAAGTAGACTTAGAATTGATAAAAGAAGAAAAATCAAAGAATCATTCCATCACAATAAAAATTCAAATGGATCATAAAAAGTTTACCTATTTTACCATCACAGAAGGAAAAGAAATTTAACACAAATAAGCGGTTGAAAGATAAGAAACAAATAGGATATAATAACCCATAGATATTCAGGAAGGGAGGAAATCTTTCATGCAAAAAGTAATCAGTATCGGAAAACAGAATTTTGTATCTCTTCGGGAGAATGATTGTTTTTATATTGATAAAACAGATCTGATCTGTAAGTGGTGGGAATCAAAAGATGAAATTACTTTGATCACCAGACCGCGTAGATTTGGAAAAACATTGAATATGAGTATGCTGAATTGTTTCTTTTCCAATCAATTTACAGGACGGGAAGACCTTTTTAAAGGATTGGTAGTCTGGAAAAAGGAAAAGTATCGTAAAATGCAAGGAACCTATCCGGTAATTTTTCTGAATTTTTCCGCAATTAAAGGCAGTAATTATGAAGATGCCAGAGATGGGATTATCATGGCGATCAATGAAGCCTATTCAGAACATAGGTATCTGCTTGAAAGTAATGAACTTACGGATGGTGAGAGGAAATGCTTTGAAGAGTTAGATTATTATGCAAAAAATCCAGGAATCAAAAAACAGGTGGCAAATGATACAATCTGTAATGCGGTAAAAAATCTGGCAAATTGCCTGAGCCGGTATTATAAAAAGAAAGTTATTATTTTGCTGGATGAATATGATACCCCGATGCAGGAAGCTTATCTCTATGGATATTGGAAAGAATTTACAGCATTTATCAGAAGTTTATTTAATGCAACGTTTAAGACAAATCCATATTTGGAAAGAGCAATGATGACAGGGATTACACGCGTGTCGAAAGAATCTGTATTTTCAGATTTAAATAATCTTAACGTTGTAACAACGACATCAACGGAGTATGAAACCTGTTTCGGATTTTCGGAAGAAGAAGTATTTCAGGCGTTAGAAGAGCGTGGGATGAACAATCAGAAAAAGCTTGTAAAGTCCTGGTATGATGGTTTTGTATTTGGAAATACGCATGATATCTATAATCCTTGGTCAATTACTAATTTTTTAGATAAAAAACAGGTCCGTCCTTATTGGGCAGATACCAGTTCAAATAGTATGATTGATGAACTGATTCGAAAAGCTTCCACAGACATCAAAGAAAAGATGGAAGAATTGCTGCAGGGAAAAGAAATCGTAGTTAATTTTGATGAACAAATCGTATTTGAGCAGCTTGACAATTATAATCAGTTCATGAAGGCATTATTAAGTGATGATATAGATGCTATGAACTATTATATGAATCAGATTATAATGACAACATTCAGTTATTTTGATGTAGGACAAAATGAACCGGAACGATTTTATCATGGATTTGTTCTGGGACTCATTGCGGATCAGACTGATATCTATGAGATTCGGTCGAACAGAGAAAGTGGTTTTGGACGTTATGACGTGATGATGATTCCTAAAATAAAAGAAACAAAAAAGTATCCGGCGATTATTATGGAATTTAAAGTGAGAAATATAAAAAGAGAAGAATCGTTGGAAGACACTGTGCAGACGGCACTGACACAGATTAAAGAAAAATGTTATGATGCGGAACTATATGACAGAGGTCTAAAAAAAGAAGAGATTCATCATTATGGTTTTGCATTTGAAGGAAAAAAAGTATTGATAGGATAAAAAGAAGAAAGTCAAACTGCTATTGCGATTTAAAACTTTTTCATATAGCAGTTTGACTTTATCCGTTTTATAGATTAATGTAAATAAAATCCCAGATCCAATATACATTCCGGAGGCAGATATTCTCGCGGAATATTCACAAGTGCAGTAATTTTCCATAAGATACCAAATCCAATCAGAATGAGTAGCATTCCTCTGACACATTTTCTATAATCTCCGGCAGGAAACTTATACAAATCTTTAATTCCAAAAGCAAAGATAAAAATTAAAATCAGGACGGTTATTCCAAACAAAAAGAAAAAAGATTTTTGCTTTTCTAAAATACGTCTGTTTTCACCAGACTGTTTTTTATGTTCCCCTTCCTGATCGATGGTGACTTCATCTCCATCTTTTAATGGATATGTAGACCATTTTATGATCTGCAAAAGTTGTCCTTTTTCATCTTTTTCTTCCGGAAGAAGAATACTATCTGCGGTTATGGAAAGAGGATCGACAGCCTTTGAAAAGGCGAGAAATTTTGTTCCGAATACTCCTTCTTGCTCTGCCAGATAAAAAATCATATTTGTATCGGTATTATAGCAACTTTTGGGAATACGGATGGTAGAATTAAGCTTTTCTTCTTCTGTCTGACTGATCGTTGCAATCTCTACAGGTATCTGCATCCATTTTTCTATACGGATGGATAAAATAGTACAGATCATTAAAGAAATCAGGATCATACATCCGGCATTCCAGGTTTTCTTTTTCATCATTTTATCAACTCCATAAAATATCTTTTAGTCCATCCGTCAATTCTGTATTGTAATATAAAAAGAAAAATGTCACTGGAAGTAAACATAGCAGACCACAGACGGATTGAATTCCAACAGCATTTTGATTGAGTGATGCGAGAAAAACAGAAAGGGGATAGTCGGTTTCTTTTTCGAGAAAAAGGATAGGCTGTTCAACCATATTCCAGCTTTCTGTAAATACTAATATAAATAATGTGATAACGGCAGGTTTTGAATTTGGAACTATAATGTAGCGAATCATTTGTAGCTGATTTACGCCATCCATTCTTGCGGCATCAAGTGTAGAATCTGGGATTGCCTGGAAAACGAAAGTAAGCCATACAGTTCCAAAAGGTGAAAATATTGCAGGGATTATCAAAGCTTTCCAACTGTTTAAAAGTTTTAGTTTTTCTAATAAAATATAATTCGGCAGCAGTGTTACCTGAATCGGTAAAATCATAAATAGTGCAAATAGTATAAACCAGAATTTTTTCAGAGGAAAAGAATATTTTGCAAATGCTGTTCCTGACATACAGGAAAAAAGGGTTTGTCCTGCCGCAATCATCAGACACATGGCAAGGCTTCTCCAAAATTTTATCAGATAATCAGGTTTTGCCAGAAAAACTTTATAATAATTCATCAGAGAAAATCCGGTATCTGAATGAAAAACTGAAAATACAATCAGATAGATAATTGGAAATAAAAAAATAAAGGCTATGATCGAAAAAACAAAGAGCCGGGTGTACTGTTTGTACTTATGCATCGGCAGTCCTCCTCTTTAGAAAATAGTATATCATATAGATAAGACCACTTAGAAAAAGAATAAATACGGTAATAATAGTTGCACTGGCGGAAACCTTTTGGTAATTCAGATTTTGTAAATTATTATTCATAAAATGTTGTAAAAAATAAATACTGTTGTCTGGATGAGTTCCGCCAAGTAAAAAGGCTTCTCTGTAGCATTTAAATGCATTCATTATGGAGAGTATTAATGTAAAAAGGATAACCGGAAACAATATAGGACAGGTAATATAATAAAAGCTCTGCCATTTTCCGGCTCCGTGAAGACTGGCATATTCATAATATTCTTTCGGAATCATCTGAAGTCTGGAAGAATAAATGAAAATATAATATCCAACAAATTTCCAGAAATATAAAATACAGATGATCCAAAAAGCGCTTGATGTATGAAGCCAGTCTTTTTCAGGAAGATAAAAAAAGTTTAGTATCAGATTCAAAAAACCATTATTTTTGAAAAAAAACTGGATGACTAAAACTATAGATGCGATTGGCATGATGATTGGATAAAGAAAAGAGAGTCGGAAAATTTTCTGACCTTTCGTAATCTGTTGTAAAATTACAGAAATACAGAGAGCTGTCCCTAAAGTAACTGGTATTGTAACAAGCATATATTTACAAGTGTTTTTTACTGCCAGTAAAAACATTGTATTTTTAAATAGTTCTTTATAATTATCAAGACCTACAAATTCGCGTTTTCCGATACCAAAAGAAACAGAATACCACAAAACAATCAAAAATGGGATCAGATAAAAGAAAAGAAATCCTGATATTGCAGGGAAAGCCAGTAAGAATCCCTTCTTCTTTTTTTTCATTGCATCACGCTCGCTTTCACTTAAAACTATTCTGTCACCTGTGTATGATAATCATTCCATGCTTTGTCTGCTAAAGCCGAAAGCTTATCTTGCCATATCTTTTTAAAATCAGTTTGCGGACCATATAATAAACTACTATTTTCTATAATCTCTTCATAAATAAAATGTTCAACTTCTGTCGGAAAATATGCTCCTTCTAAGGACTGAAATGCTTTTATAGCTAAATCCTGTTTTGACTGATCTAAGAAGGACAGTTTTGTACGGATGGCAGATACTTGTACCGGATAATCTGTTCCAAGGACACCATTTGCGCTTAGTGACATTCCATTAGTACTAGTTGATTCCTGAATTACGTTATTTAAAAAATACATTAAGAAGTGATAAGCTTCTTCTTTATAATCAGATGCCATACTTACAGCACCAAAGCAACGAATGGCAGCCATTTTTTTTCCCTGAATATCAGGGATTATGTCTATTTGCGTTGTGTGTTCGTTTATGTCATACAAAGATGAGATTAAAATATGCGAAGAGCTAGTATCAGTATTATTTGTCTTTTCATTTTCTAAATAATCTTGTTTAAATAATAAGTATTCTAATGCGAAATTACTCCACTTTTCCTTATCAAAGAAAATCTGACCGGAATTGTAATCCGCAGCAGGTTGAAACCAGTTACCACTGATATTATCTAATTCGAATAGTGTATTTTTCAGAGCGTGGTCAGAAGAACTTTTTATATTTGAAATCCAATCTTCTAAGGTATCATTTTCCTGTGTATAATCAAGTACAGTATCGGAGATTAACATATTATAGTGGCAGGAAAGAGGAAGAATATATTGTCTTTCCTGATATTGACCGGGGAGAAGAAAAGACGGATTATAGTTTTCCTTTTGCCAATAAGAATCTTTTTTCATATATTTATCCAATGAGGCGAATACACCACTTTGCATTGCCTTATAAGGATTTTCAAAAAGAGGTTCGTTCATCTGCGCAGCTCCATCGGTGGAACAGTTAACAAGATATAAGTCAGGACCTTTTCCAGACATGATCTGTGTACGGAGTTTCTGAATTTCTGCAGATCTTTTATCAGGATCAGGAGATAATATTTTAATTTCAAATTCCAGAGAGTTATTTTTGGATGTGGCATATTTTACAGCATCAAGAACCTGCTCCTTAAAAGCAGGTTCTATAACAATAGAGAGTGTTTTGGAGACATCTTTATTTAGTTTTGTACATCCGGATAATCCAATTGAAAGGATGAGGAGTGGAAGAAGAGCAAATTTAAAATTGAACATTGGTATGATCTCTCCTTAAAAATTACAAAGTATAATTGATTGAATTTAAATGATGTATATGTCTTAGTATCTGAATTTTAACACAAAAATAAAACGATGTCAAAAAAAAAAGGAATTTTTTGAAAACGAAGTAGTTCGTATGATTTTGTTGATTTTCGAAGAATACCAGAGGACGCTTGCATTTCAAAAAAATACAAGTTATCCTTAAGAAGATGTACAAAGGAGGAAAAGAAGATGCAGCTTGCAACAGCAATGAATCTAAGAAAAGCAATGGATGAGGAAACCAAAAGAGAGCGGTTCGCTTCCTGGTACAGCACACTGCCCGGAATCCCGGCACATGAAAAAGAGATCATAGAAAGGTCTTTAAAATATAACGTGTGGAAAGAACTCATAAAACTCTTTGTCGTTTATATGATCCTTTCACTGGTATGGTTTTTCGGAGCCGGTCGCTATGATCCGTTAGAAAGTGTAACAGGATATTCTCTCATAGGAAAAAAGAGCGTAATTGGAGTTGTGCAGGAGGATGGCGAGTCATTGCGCTTGAAAAATCCGAATAAAGGCGAGCATGTAAGTTACACACTTGCAGAACTTGGAATGGATCCGATCAAATATTCTTATGGCAGTCGGTTTCAGACATACTGGGAAAAAGAAAAGAATGGGGAATATCAGTTACTTGCGGTATTGCCGGAAAAGCAGGTATCGAAAATAGAAGGTCTTTATTATGGCGTAATGGGAGTCGGATATTTTGCAATTCTTATTGGCGGGCTTTGTGCGTTTTTTATCCGGAGAAAACGATATACAGGATGGTTTTTATCGTTCTATTACAGGCTGGAAAAGTTTTACTCAGAATATGGCGTATGGCAGAAATACAGTGTTGAAAGAGGTTATGACACGGTCGATGCGATTATTGCTTACGGAAATGAAGATCCGATATATTTTGTAAACGAATTTTCGAATATCCATCTCACAAAAGAGGAAGTAAAGAAAAAGAAATCAAAGCTTGCCATGGTCTGGCTAACATCAATAGCGGTTATGGCTGGGATTATACTTGTTATTTCACTGTATGTGAATATTACGTCAACGATCGAGTGCAGGCAAAATGAGGCAAGGACAGCAGCAGTTTTAGAAAAGCTACAGAATGCGATCGATGAAAAAACGACAGGTCTTGGTGACAAATCGGAATATTACAATTATGCGGACATGATCGACCGGGCAAGGGATACATTCCCGGAAGAAGATATCTACTACAAGCTTCAGACAACGGAGGATTATGTCACGATAATTGTCACAACAAAAAAGAAACAAAATGTTTGCTTTGACCGGTATGTGCCGGTTCAGGGATCAATTGGTGATGAGGATACAGAGTATAAGCTTGAGATTGCCATGGTATCGGATGCGATGCAGCCGGACGACATTTTACATAATTATACAGGGATACTTAAGATAAAGTAAGGTAATGGCAAAAAGATGATTCTGCGAAAGGACAAAGGAGAAAATTTATGAAAAAGAAAAGATTTGCAATGGCAGTAGTATGCGCAGTCATGACTATAGCGCTTGCGGGATGCAGTATGCTCAGCTCCAAATTGAACGATATTACAGGAAAATTAGTGGGGAATTCGTACACGATCACGACCTATGATAATTACGGGAATCGTGTAATGACAACCACAGGAGACAAGATCAATGTGCAGGGAAATGCAGTGGAAACTTCAAGCTATGATTCAGACGGTAATGTTATCACGGGATATGAGCTTTCCTCTGTCATTACGATTACAATCGATGGAAAGGAAATCGAGAGTTGTGGTGATACCTGTATTTTTGCGCAGGACGCGTTGAAAGCGGATGTGGATTTTACGCAGGAGGATATTGAAAGCAATGCAAGCGGTAAGATTACAGACAATACTGCGATCGCAGGTGTCCTGAATAAGTATAAAAATATGTTTGGAAAAGCCAGAGTTGTTGTTATCAAATCCCAGCTTGGACAGCCAATCGTAGCGTATAGCGGAGAAGATGTGTACTGGGAAATCCCGGATGATCTGCCGAAATTTACGAAGTTGATGATCGATGGGAAAGCGTTGTACATACACCGGGCGAATTTCCAGATCATTGATAAGAGTTTGTTGGAATCCAACTGATAAATTTACTGCGTCAAAGTTTTAGAGCTGATATAATCAAAGCATGGGTGCTATCATAACGGTGGTGGTTAGTCTTTTTTCAGAGGGACTGGTAAAGCAGATGTATTTTAACTTGCATTTCCCGAAAATACAAGTTATCCTTATCTGTATATCAAGAGGAGGCAGAAAAAAGTGGAAGAAACAAAAAAGTTGTCATGTATAGATTGCAATGTCAAGAAATGCAATGTAAAGCAGAATATAGAGAATCATAAGCCATATCCTGGATTTTGCGTGTCGCATAATATGGATTCCCAGGACCGGCAGAGGGCGCTTGATACCTATCTGGGAGATGAAAAAGATCTGAAGATCATGCGTGCAAGTGCCGAGATCGAGCACGATTTTTACTGCCAGGCAACCCGTGTGGAGGAGACGATCCGCTGGGCAAAAAAACTGGGTGCCAAGAAGATCGGAATTGCAAGCTGTGTGGGACTCTTAAAGGAAAGCCACCTGCTGGCAGGACTTTTGAGAGAATACGGCTTTGAAGTGTACGGTGTGGGCTGTAAGATCGGAGAAGTTCCAAAGACCGAGGTCGGCATTCCGGAACGCTGCGAGGAGGTCGGAGTTCATATGTGTAACCCAATCCTGCAGGCGCAGATGCTGAACAAAGAGAAGACGGACATCAATATCGTGATGGGACTTTGCGTGGGACATGACAGCCTCTTTTACAAATATGCCGAGGCGCCGAGTACAACGCTGGTTGTAAAGGATCGGGTGCTTGGAAATAATCCGGTGGCTGCTTTGTATACGCTGGACTCTTATTACAAAAAGTTACATCATCTGAATCTGGAGGAAGAATAATGCACATTCGACATATTTTATTTGATCTTGACGGAACGCTGCTTCCGATGAACCAGGACGAATTTGTTACCTTTTATATGCCGCTTCTGGCAAAAAAATATATATCCGAGGGGATTTCCTTTGATCCGAAAGCATTTATCGCATCCGTGTGGAAGGGCTATGGAGCGATGGTGAATAATGACGGAAGTTGTACCAACCGGGAAGCATTCTGGCAGTATATGGACGAACTGCTTCCGACGGATTCGGAGAATTCCGAACGGATTGCCCTTGATTTCTATGCAAATGAATTTAACCAGGCAATTGCGGTGACGCAGCCAAACAGTCTGTCGGACAAGGTTGTGAAAAAGGCAAAGGAAAAAGGAATCTGCACCTACCTTGCAACCAATCCGGTATTTCCAAAGGTGGCAACGATGAACCGGATCAAATGGGCGGGACTGGATGCAGAGGATTTTGAGCTGATCACAACTTATGAGGATAATTGTTACTGCAAGCCAAATGTGGACTATTACCGAACAATTCTTGAACAGTTTCATCTTAGACCGGAAGAGTGTCTGATGGTAGGAAATGACGTGGAAGAGGATCTTGCAATTCGGAAACTCGGCGTAAAGACATTCCTTGTTACAGATACGAAGGAAAATAAAAAGGATCTTCCAATCGAAAGCGATTACCAGGGATCGATGGAAGAGCTGTTTGCATTTGTGGAAAGCCTGGAAAATGCTTAAAAATTTATTGAAATTCCAAACTTTTATTGTAAATGCATGGCGGACGTGGTAAATTATTCTAAGTAGTATCCGGAGGGAACCGGAGAAGAGTATATGATAAGAAACAGAGGGAAACTGATATGAAGAAAAAGTTACTTGTTGTTTGTGGCGGACAGTCCAGTGAGCATTCAATTTCACGAATTTCCTGTAATTCAGTGATGAAGCATCTGGATAAAGATAAATATGAGATTACACTTGTCGGCATTGCAAAAGATGGGAAATGGTACATCTTAAAGCAGGAAGATAATGACCTGTCAAAAGATACCTGGCTTGACGGAGCAGAAGTGGTAGAAGGTGTATTCGATCTTCTGAGAAGTCAGGATGTTGCATTCCCGGTACTTCACGGACTTTACGGAGAAGATGGAACTATCCAGGGATTATTTGAACTGGCACAGCTTCCGTATGTAGGATGCCGTGTATTTGCATCCAGTGCATGTATGGATAAGATTTTTGCAAAGAAAGTATTTGAAAGTGCAGGAATTCCGCAGGTCAAATCTGTATATGTAAAGAAGCGCAATGACGGAAGACTGGTCGTTGTCGAAAAAGACATGGAAGAAACAGAAGAAGTAGAAGCTTCGATTATGAAAGAACTTGGTATGCCATGCTTTATCAAAGCAAGCCGTTCCGGATCCAGTGTGGGCTGTTATCGTTGTGATAAAGTTGAAGATTTACTTCCGAAGTTGGAAGAGGCAGCAAAATATGACAATCATGTTGTAGTAGAAGAGTGCGTGGATTGTATCGAACTTGAGACTGCTGTTCTTGGAAATGATGACATTATCGTATCCAGAGTCGGACAGATCATGCCACACGGTGAATTCTATACCTTTGAATCCAAATATGAAGATGCAGAGAGCAAGACATGTATCCCTGCAAAAGTAGATGAAGAGATTCAGGAACAGATCCGTAAGTATGCTGTTCGTGCCTTTAAGGCAATTGACGGACACGGATTGAGCCGTGTGGATTTCTTCCTGGATAAGAAGACCAATCACGTTTACCTGAATGAGATCAATACCCTTCCGGGATTTACAAGTATCTCCATGTATCCGCAGCTGATGGAAGATTACGGATATAGTTATTCTGAACTGCTGGATAAACTGATTGAGATTGCTGATGAAAATTAATTACAGATAATAGAAGAATGTTTTGCTGCCGCCGTAATTGGCGGCAGTTTTTTATTTCATAGGAGATTCCGAAGGAACTTCCTATGAAACAAAAGGCACTGTGTGCCGGAGATGCGCACTCGCACGAAGATGAAGAATGTCGCAAGCGGTCTATGCTCTGCTTCGGTCGTTGCTTAACGAGCGCCACTGGCGCTCAGCAACGCGCTCGGCGCGAGAACGTGCCTCGGCGCATTCTTTCTTATTGTGCAGAAATATAAAAAGACTGTAAATATAAAAAAATACTTGAAAAAAACTGAAAATAATATATAATTAAAGTAATACAAATGGATGGTGGAGGGAGGTAATCATGGTATGAAAAGAAGAAATATTATATTATTGATTTCGATTCCGTTAGGCATTATGTTAATTGTATATTATGGCTATACCGCATTAGATACCTGGATCCAGTTTCAAATTATAACAGGAAATGGTATTTTGGTAGCAAATAGTGAATGGATATTTTCCATTCAAAACACATTTCTTTTCATATTGAAATGGTTTGGACCGATCTTATCAATCATATGTATATACGGAATTCTAAAATTGTTAAAAAAGAATGAATAAAGAAAAACTCCAGAATCAATTTTATACTGCTGATTCTGGAGTTTCTTTTACTTAGAAATGATATAATTTCACTTTATTACTTCTCTTTACTATATTCCAGAGAAGCTTCCACAAATCCCTTAAACAGCGGATGTGGTTTGTTCGGACGGGATTTGAGTTCCGGATGTGCCTGTGTTCCGATGAACCAAGGATGTTCCGGAATTTCCACCATCTCTACGATTCTGCCGTCCGGAGAAAGTCCGGATAAGAGCATACCGTTCTGGGTAAGAGCATCACGGTAGTCATTGTTGACTTCATAACGATGACGATGACGTTCGTGGATTTCTTCTTTTCCATATAATTTATAAGCTTTTGATTCTTTGTTAAGAACACAAGGATAAGAACCAAGACGAAGGGTTCCACCGATATCTTCAATACCGATTTGGTCAGGCATGATGTGGATGACCGGATGTGTAGTGTTTGGATTCAGTTCTACGCTGTGTGCATCATGATATCCGACAACGTCTCTTGCAAATTCTACGATGGCAAGCTGCATTCCAAGGCAGAGTCCGAGGAACGGAACCTTATGTGTTCTTGCATATTTGATGGCTTCGATCTTACCTTCGATACCACGGTCACCGAATCCACCAGGTACGAGGATACCACTTACATCACCGAGAAGTTCATCGACATTTTCCGGTGTGACAGTTTCAGAGTCAATCCATTTGATATTTACGGTTGTGTGGCTGTAGATGCCGCCATGTTTTAATGCTTCAACAACGCTGATATATGCGTCGTGGAGCTGGATATATTTGCCGACCAGGGCGACTGTTACATCTTGTGTCGGATGTTTCAGGCATTCGACCATCTCTTTCCAGTCTTTCAGATCTGGTTCCGGACAGTCAAGCTTCAGGCATTCGCATACAACGGAAGCGAGATGTTCTTCTTCCATGGCGAGTGGTGCTTCGTAAAGGTATTCCACATCCAGGTTCTGAAGAACGTGATCAGATGGCACGTTACAGAAAAGGGCGATCTTGTCTTTGATTCCCTGATCCAGTGGATGCTCAGAACGGCAGACCAGAATATCCGGCTGGATTCCCATTCCCTGTAATTCTTTTACGCTTGCCTGAGTCGGTTTGGTCTTCATCTCCTGGGAAGCATGCAGATATGGGATTAGTGTGACGTGGATCAGCGCAACATTGTCATGTCCCATATCATGTTGGAACTGGCGGATAGATTCCAGGAAAGGCTGGCTTTCGATGTCTCCGACGGTTCCACCGACTTCGATGATCGCAATCTCGGTATCTGTAGCTGCAGGGTTACGATAGAAACGGCTCTTGATCTCATTCGTGATATGCGGGATGACCTGTACGGTTCCTCCACCAAAATCTCCACGACGTTCTTTCTGAAGAACGGACCAGTAAATCTTTCCTGTCGTTACATTCGAGTTCTTGGTAAGACTTTCATCGATAAATCTTTCATAATGTCCAAGGTCAAGGTCTGTCTCCGCTCCATCGTCTGTTACAAAAACTTCACCGTGTTGTACCGGATTCATTGTACCCGGGTCAATGTTGATGTACGGATCAAATTTCTGCATTGTAACTGTGTACCCGCGTGCCTTGAGCAGACGCCCAAGAGAAGCTGCTGTGATTCCTTTTCCAAGACCTGAGACAACGCCTCCGGTAACAAATACATACTTAACTGCCATAGTTCCAGTTCCCTCCTTATGGTAATTTTTTTTGTCTACTACTCATTGTGTTCTGTAAAAAATAAGATAGAATGCGATTTCTATTCATCAGAAAAGTCCGGTATAACCTTCTGACAGATAAAAATAGAAAAAAACCCCATAAAAACAAATTTATGTGGCTCCCTCGCTACTTTGATTTCCCCTTGAAATCAATTCCCCTATAAAATACTTTAAAAGTATACACCCATTCCAGAAAAAAATACAACAATTTTTTTTGAAATGGGTGTATAAAAATCAAAAATATAATATTTGTCTACTGATAGATCGGTTTTTTCTCGTATCTCGGTTCAGATGTAACCTGGATGGATAACTTCTGGAACAGACGGATATCTACATTTGCAAGCATAACGGATACATGAGCCTGGCAGCCTTTTAAATTCGGGACTTGTCTGAGTGCCTGTTCAGCAACCGGATTGGAAGAGGCACTGATAGAAAGTGCAATCAGAGCTTCATCGATGTGAAGTCTTGGGTTCTTGCTTCCAAGGAATTCGGTTTTAACTTTCTGGATCGGTTCCAGGGCAGTCGGTGAGATTAGGTGCATATCATGATCGATTCCGGCGAGCTCTTTTAAGGCGTTCAGGATCAGGGCAGCAGATGCGCCAAGCAGATCAGAGGTTTTTCCTGTTACGATGCGTCCGTCCGGAAGCTCCAGAGCGGCAGCCGGTGCACCGGTTTCTTCAGCGCGTGCAAGAGCGGCATCAACAACCTTACGGTCATGTACGGTAACTCCTGCCTGATTCATCAGAAGCTCGACCTTATAAGTCTCTTCCTTCGGGCATTCACCGGAAAGGAAACGGTCCATGGTGCGGTAGTAGCGGCGAATGATCTCCTGACGGGAAGCTTCTTTGCAGACTTCATCGTCACAGATGCAGTTACCAGCCATGTTAACACCCATGTCTGTTGGTGATTTGTATGGATTTTCTCCGTAAATGCGCTCAAAAATTGCACTCAGTACAGGGAAGATCTCTACGTCACGGTTGTAGTTGACGGTAGTAACACCGTAAGCTTCCAGATGGAACGGGTCGATCATATTTACATCGTTAAGGTCAGCAGTAGCTGCTTCATATGCTAAGTTGACCGGATGCTTTAACGGGATATTCCAGATCGGGAAGGTTTCGAATTTGGCATATCCTGCACGGACTCCGTGCTTGTGCTCATGATAGAGCTGGGAAAGGCAGGTAGCCATCTTTCCACTTCCAGGTCCAGGTGCGGTGATGACAACCAGAGGTCTGCTTGTCTCAATATATTCGTTCTTTCCGTATCCTTCGTCACTTACGATCAGCGGGATGTTGGAAGGATAACCTTCTATTACATAATGGATATAAACTTTAATGCCAAGCTTTTCCAGACGTCCTTTGAAAAGATCGGCACTGTTCTGTCCGGAGTACTGTGTGATAACAACACTTCCGACAAAGAGACCATTGGCTTCAAATTCGTCTTTCAGGCGGAGAACGTCAGTGTCATAAGTGATCCCGAGGTCACCGCGGATTTTGTTGGCTTCAATATCGGCTGCACTGATAACGATCACAATCTCTGCGGTATCCGATAATTCTTTTAGTAAATGTAATTTGCTGTCCGGCTGAAATCCCGGAAGCACGCGGGAAGCATGATAGTCATCGAAAAGCTTTCCACCGAATTCGAGATACAGTTTGTTGTCAAACTGATTGATTCGCTCACGAATGTGAGAAGACTGCATTTGCAGGTATTTTTCATTATCAAACCCAATTTTCATAAAGTTCCATCCTTTTTGTCCATAATTTTACTTTCATAGAAGCAATTCAAACCTAGTATACTATAAAATATGACTTTTTTACAATCTTTTCATAAATTTTTTATTGATAGAAAATAGCCACAAATCCAGTAAAAATGCTATATATAATTGCCTATGATACTAAAATGATACTAAAATTTTATTTTTTCCAATTTTTCAATAATTTCTTCCCGGTGAGACTGGAACAGATGAGAATATGTGTTCATAGTCATTTTTACATCATCATGCCCCAAACGTTCCGCAATCATAAGCGGATTCGCACCCAGGTTGATTAGCAGACTGGCGTGAGAATGCCGGAGATCATGCACTCTGATCGGACGCAAGTTGATCCTCTTGCATACTCTTGTGAGTGCTTCACCGAGCCACACACGGGACCGGGAGAAAAGCCGGTCATCTGGATCCATACCGTAGATCTTCGCCATGTAGTCTTTAATTTCATCCAGAAGAAATTGCGGTATATCTATGATCCGGTTGCTTTTCGGTGTCTTGGGTGGCTGTATGGTGTATTTGCCGTCTACATATGCCAATGTTTTGTTGATCGCAATCTTCTTTTCCTGAAAATCAATATCTCCCGGAGTAAGTGCCAGGAGTTCCCCTTTTCTCATGCCGGTGTAAAACAGGATCTCAAAAGCTGTGAATAGCTCAATATTATCCCGAATTGCATCAGAGAAACACTTGTATTCTTCCGGTGTCCAAAAGTCTACCTTTTTGGGTGCAGGCTTGCAGATCTTTGATTTGACCGGATTGCGGGCAAGTCCCAGATAATCAACCGCAAATTTGAAAAGCATCCCTAGAGTGGCGTTGATCTGCCGGGTATAGGCTGCCGTAAATCCCTTTTTGAGCAGATGATTCTGCCAGTCAACAATATCTGCAGGTGTGATCTCTGCAATTACTTTCCGGTCAAAATACGGAAGCATATGCAGTTCTATCGTATTGAGTTGACTCTGCAGTGTTGACGGTCTCACCCGGTTCTCTTTGAAGTTCTTGTACTTCTGGCAGAGCGTCCGAAAGGTAATGTCTGGAGCATTGGCAAACTGTTCCAGAAAGAGCCGTTCCCAGTCTTTTGCGTCACGCTGCAGCTTGAATCCCCGTTTTAATTTCTGTTTCTTCTTGCCGGTCCAGTCTGTGTAATAGAATTTACAGTACCAAGATCCGGTCTTTTCGTCCTTATACGTTGGCATTTCTATATTCTTCCTTCCTGACGCTGGCGGGCGTATCAGATAGGTGGAAGTTCTGCCAATAGTCGCAAAATACGACCTTAGTTGTGCGTCCGGTTTTCGGACGTGCGGGATACTTATATTTAGTTATTCCTGGAATTATTCTATTAAATTTCCATTTTTATCGATTTTGAGTTGGATCTCTTCAGATTTTTCTATTTTTGCCTGGTATTCAGGTATTTTAGTTAAATCTTCGACATATTCGGCTACTTTAACTTGTCCTTTAGGATTTAAGGAATTATATCTTTCAAGCATCCAATATTCTCGAGCATCATCTCCTAAAGAATAATAATCGTATTGACGCGTTGAAACTTCTGCGTTTTCTGGTGATATTCCATAAAGAAGATTATATATAATTCCGCCGGGTATAGCATTTACAGCTTTTTCAATTTTTTTTACTTTATCAAGACCAACATTATCGGTATCTCTATCAATAATAGAATACAGTGTTGTTGATGCAATTCCAGTTTCTCTGGATAGTGCAGCGACGGACATATCAATTTCTTCAAGAACATTCTTCAATTGCTTTCCGAATCCCATTTTCTATACTCCTTTTTTATTTAAGATAATAGCATATTTACTTTGTAATGTAAACATTTTACGCAAAAGCGTAAAAAAGATATTGACAAATACGCAATGGAGTAATAAAATTACGCTAAAGAGAGGAGATGGAGGTGAAAACAAATGAGTTTAACTATTGATGATCGCAAGTTTGCAATTGCACTTGCAAATAGTGGTTTAACTATTGGCGAAGCTGCCAACCGTGCCGGAATGTCGAGACCGAGATTTCACACGATTATCAACAGTAAAAAGGCAACAGCTCAAGCTGTTGGAAGAGTGGCCAAAGCTCTCGGCGTTGATGTAACAGAAATAATCGAAGATTAGGACGTCGGGCGGGCGTATCAGATCGATGGAAGAAAGGAGCGTTATTATGGCGAGACTAATGTACAACGTGAAGGATGTTCAAGAGATCCTCGGAGTAGGAGAGTCAAAAGCCTATCAGTTCATCCGGATCATGAATGAGGAACTGCGAGGCAAGGGATTCTTGACCGTACAAGGAAAGGTTCCTGCTGCCTATCTGCAGGAAAGATTTTTCGGAGTGGCAGCAGATGGCAAGTAGAAGAGAATTACTTGACAGTCTAAAACCTGGTATGCATCTTGATAAGAATTTCTTTTTAAAAGTCTATGGGTACGAAATAACGCGCCCAGGATTTGCAGAAGATGTGATTAAAAGATTGGAGATTTTGGGATGCAGTAAAGCCAGAGATTACTATACCTGTATCGTGTCGGAATATAACCATAAACATGATCAGGAAATGAAGCGCGTATCTGAATGGTATGCGAAACAGGACACAGATAAGAAGGGAGTGAGTGAATCACGGAAACAGCAAGAAGCGGAACTGGCGAAAACGTCCGGGAATTGGATGCGGGGAATGTATTAGAGAATTTTTTAGAGTATCCTTTGACTGATATAGGAAGCTCTAAATTATATGCGGATATGTTCAAGAACAAACTGCGCTTTGTTCGTGAATTGGGAGTATTTTACTACTATAACGGCAAAATCTGGATCAAGGACGTAAATGGAGTTTATGCGAAAAGGTTAGCGAAGCAATTTACAATAGAGCTGATCGGGAAAGCTAATAAGATTACTGATGATGAAATGCGCGGAAAATATGTGAAGTACTATAACAAATTCAACGGATACAATTCACGGGAGAAGCTGGTGAAAGATGCGCAGTCTG
This sequence comes from Coprococcus sp. LG101-27, assembly GCF_027695515.1. Taxonomy (NCBI): domain Bacteria; kingdom Bacillati; phylum Bacillota; class Clostridia; order Lachnospirales; family Lachnospiraceae; genus Coprococcus; species Coprococcus sp. LG101-27. The sequence goes on along the minus strand of NZ_JAQEUJ010000002.1, from coordinate 137,173 downwards.
TATATTTTATAGAGTATTCCGAATTTGATAAAAAATCAGATTTGTATAACTGTCAAAATGGGACCTTTAACTTGAAAACGGGAAAACTGCAGGAACATAATGCAGATGATTTATTGACGCAGATTTCCAATGTCACATATGATCCAAAAGCAAAGTGTGAACGATGGGAACGGTTTATAGACGAAGTGATGAAAGAAGATCAGGCAAGTAAAAACCTACTGCAGATGATTTCGGGATATTGTCTTTCAGGTTCTACACGGTTTGAGTGTTTCTTCATGCTTTATGGAAAAAGTACGAGGAACGGAAAGGGTACGTTCAACAGCACAATGATGAAAATGCACAGAGATTACGCGAAAGTATTAAATCCTGAATCTTTAACGGTAAAGAGCTTTTACAACAATAGTGAAGCACCGAACGAGTCAATCGCAAACCTTGCCGGTGCGCGTTATGTATGTGTCTCTGAACCCGGTGAAAATATGGTGTTAAATTCCGATCTTGTGAAAACGCTAACCGGTGGTGATCCCATCAAGGCGCGTTTCCTCCGGCAGAACTCTTTTACATATATGCCAGCATTTAAGATTGTGATCAACACAAATTTTCTACCAAAGATACTGGATGATACTATTTTTTCAAGTGATCGCCTGATTCTTTTGAATTTCAACGCACATTTTGATCAGTATAGCAGAGATAATACTCTCAAAAGTAAGTTTATAAAACCGGGAGCGTTAAGCGGTATATTTAACTGGTGCTATGAAGGATATAAAATGTTAGAACATGCGGGGAGATTTACGATTCCGGATAAGTCAAAGGCTTTATTTGATAAATACCGGGACGAGAGTGACATTATAGGGCAATTTGTAAATGAATGTCTTATCAAATCGGAGAGTGCAAGAACGAAGTTTAAAAGTGTATTTGATGAATACAAAAACTGGGCAAAGGATAACGGATATAAACAGTGTAGCAGGAGAACGCTTCGCGGAAAAATGGAGAAGTATGCAGAGATTAAGGTTTACAACAAGCAGGATTGCATTTTTGAGTATGAGTTATTGAAAAATATTAAAATCCCGTTTGAATAAGCGGGAAAAAGGGAAAAACAACACCTATTTTTCAATAACGCCTATAAAGAAATGAAAAAAATAAGTTAATGAAGTGAGAGCTTTATTTTTCCCGATTTCCCTACGGGAGTATGTGACGAAAGGAGAAAAAAATGAAGCAAATTATACCATGCAATGAAAAATTATATGCAATATACAATTTGGATGAAGGGGACGAGCTCAAACTACCGGTTTTAGCGTTTGGACTCAATGAACTTGGATACATCATTCCACTTACTTTTGATGGTGGTTCTGGTCTGGACGAAGCGAGGGCAGAGAATCTTGACAGGTATGAGCTCGAAGAAGATACCAGAATAGCAGATGCCTTAGAAGGAATAGAAACAAGGCTTGACGCCCTGGAGGAGCTGCAGGGCACAGCAGAACAGTTGAGAGAGTGCATTGGCTATGAAAGACCGGCAATATATGCACCGTCAGGATCAAAAGGATTTAACTTCCTCCGCATTGGTGGAACTGTTTATAAGGATTAACACAAAAAATAGGGGACTGCCTGAAACAGTCACCCCGTTGTATACCCTTAATGCACGGGCGGGCGCATTTGGAAAGGATACGCCTACATAATAGCATGGATTGATAAGAAAGGACAAGTGATATTATGAGTTATGAAGTAATAAATGAAGAGTTAAAAATAGCAAAATGCAGTATTGCCGACTTAACAATGGGACAAGTACATAATTTTTTGAAGTCATGGGGAGATGATTCTAAAATAGGGACATTGACAATGTTTTACGACAGAGAAAAAGAACTACTTGTTTTGAATGAAGATAATGATATGTATGAGACCTGTTTGATGACAGCAACGGCATATTTAAACGGAGATTATGAAAGACGGAAGGAGCTGCTGAAGAATGCGCCGGAAGGTATAGTGGAATCAGTGAAGCTACTTGAAAAAGTATTTAAGTATCGCATATTTGACAAGAGAACATTTCAGGCATTGAATAATTTATTGGATGATACACAAAGGAAGTATGTGACACACCTAATAAATGAAGAAGATCCGATTTCGGCGGCGTACATTGCGTTCAAAGCTGGTATGATTAGTGGAAAACGTATAGAAAGAGCAAAAAAAAAGAAAAGACAGATAAAAGAGTGCTAATAGATATTCCGCCTTTCTGTGAATAGTACTCCAATACTGGAAACAGACGGCGGGGCAATTGTGGAGGAAAAGCAAATGATGAATAAAGAAAAAGCAACAAATATTTTTGAAAATAATTCATGCCTTATTAACGGGAGAGACGTGATCCCGATATCTGTAGCAGATGAGATTGTAGGACCGGAAGCGGTTAAATTTGCAAAACAGCCGGGAATGTTTAATGGGTTTGGAATAGGTGATACTTCCGTGTCCTATCTAACCAAAGAGGGTTTTTTTATGGCGGTAACTTATCTGAATGTGAAGGAATATTCTGATAAATAACGAACATTTACCAAAAATAAATAGCGAACGTTCACAAAACAACATGAAATAACTGCTGCCCTTCCCGGAATGGTGCGCCAACATCGGAACGGGACGGCAGCATAAAGAAAAGGAGAGCAATAAAATGAGATTCAGTCAGATATTTTTAACAATGGGATATAACACAGTGGTAAAAGTTGATAAGGTAACAGAAATTAAGTCAACAGAGAGTGGAAACACTATGGATGCGGAATATATAGGAGCGTTTAAACGCTTCGACCGGATACCGAAAGAAATTTGGTCTGCCCGTGTTTGTACGTTTTTCGCAGAAGGTGAAGATAAACTTCTTGTTGTGATTGAGAGGGACAACGATGATAAAAATTAAGATATCGTATAATACAGATGAAGAGCTTGCCGGTGTGATCCGGCTGCTCTCTCCGGTGATGAAGTCCTGGAGAGTATCCAGGAATAAAGAGGGACGATATAAAAAGGCTTATGCTGAACTCCGAGGGAACACTGAGAAAACAGAATAATGATTGATTTTAGAGGGTTCCCCGAAATGGTGGAACTCTTTAAATTATTTTAATATAAAATCAAAATGAACTACGGATGAAGTACGGGAAATGGTCAGGGGATATTGACATATTTTAACATTGCATGGGGTGGCGATATTTGATATAATAGTTTTGGAACAAATAGTATAAAGATACCGCAACCGGGACTACCTCTCCCGGTTGTAAGTCTGGAAGCGCCGGACGTGGTAACAGTTTTGTGGGATAGGCTGTTATTGCGTCTTTTTTTATTTGTTCTTTCCTTCTGAAATTATAACTACTGCATAAGCAGGCAACCAGCCCGACAGGGCGTAAAATATGGAGGTGTTCACATGAGCGAACAAGATGTAACAGCAGGCGTAAGCCAGCAGGAACCAGCACAGCAGACCGCAACGCAGGGTGAAAAGATGTTTACCCAGGATGATGTTAATAGAATCGTGAAAGAACGGCTTGCACGTGCGAAAACAGTGCAGGAACCGGATACCCGGGAGCTTGAACTGGAAAAGAGAGAAAATGCGCTTTATTTAAGAGAGCAGGTCACAGCCAACGGACTGTCTGAGGATCTGCTGGAAGAAATGAAAGGCATGGACAAAGCAACTATTGACAAATGTTTAAAGATACTTGCTCCGTATGCAAAGAAAGCATCAGAGCCGATTCTGAACGCTGTAGGTCCTACAGCAGGAGGAGCACAGAGCGAGAGTGATGCTATTAGGAAAGCTATGGGGCTTAAGTAAGAAAGGAGCCTAAATGGCTATTGAATTAGCAACCAAGTATTCGCCTTATGTCGATGAGATTTTTAAGGCTGAAAGCAAAAAGTCGCTTCTGACTAATGATGATTTTGATTGGACAGGAGCGCACACAATCAAAGTGTATAAGATTGGCACGGCGCCGATGAATGACTATGATCGTGCCGGAACCGGTGAAAATGCATCACGCTACGGAAAAATCACAGACCTGGAGGCAACGACACAGACAATGCTCGTTACAAAAGATAGATCATTCACATTCGTGATTGATAAGTTAGACAGTAATGAGACAGGTGGAGCCCTTGAGGCGGCTACAGCTCTTGCAAGACAGCTTAGAGAAGTTGTGATCCCGGAAGTAGATGCGTACACCTACGGGAAGATGTGCGAGGGTGCGGGCACAAAGCCAGCGGCTAAAACATTAGATTCCACAAATATCTACAACGAGATCATCAGTGCTACAACGGTTCTGGATGATAACGAAGTAAATGAGTCGGGGCGTGTTCTTCTGGTGGTGCCAGCAGTCTATCAGATGATGAAAGACAGTGAAAAGATTGTGCTTAATACGAACATTGGTGATGATCTTAGACAGCATGGTGTGATCTCCAACCTTGACGGAATGAATGTTGTCAAAGTTTCATCAAAGAGAGTACCGAAAAACTTCGGATTTATGGTAGCTCATCCTTGCGCGACAGTCACTCCGACTAAATTAGCTGATTATAGAACCCATCAGGATCCACCGGGAATTAGTGGAACATTGACAGAAGGGCGTATTTCTTATGATGCGCACGTTCTGGACAATAAAAAGATGGCCATCTATTACCAGGAGAGACAACCATCATAAATGAAGCAAATACAAAGCCCTGGGCCAGTGCCTGGGGCTTATTTCATACTGGGAGGTGCTATCATGTCAAACGAACAACTTGTCATTCGGATCAGAGCCGGAGAAGATACTGCTGCCAATATGCTGCAGCTATGGAAACAAAATCAAAGGTTTATTGGTATGATAGCGGTGAAATATTCCGGTTATGCTGAAATGGATGATCTAAAACAAGAAGGGTATTTGGCATTGTGTGAAGCTGTCAGACATTATAACCCAGATCAGGGAGTCCCGTTTATCAATTATGCTGCGTTTTATATCCGGCAAGGAATGCAACGATATATTGAGAACTCCGGGAACTGTATTCGCATACCGGTACATCGGCAGCAGTCAGCCAGAAAATACAAGAAGATTGTGGCAGAATACCAAAAAAGATATGGTGCAAGTCCGTCAGACGCTGAAATCCGCTCGTTAATGGGAATAGGCAGAGAAGAACTTGACAGCATAAAAGAAACTGTTCAAATGGGGCAAATACAAAGCCTGAGTCAACCAATGAAAGATAGCGAAGATGTATTTCTGGAAGATGCAGTTGTATCCGGGGAAGATCTGGAAGAGGAAGTGGCCAGAAAATTTGACCATGAGCGTATGAGCCGGGAGTTGTGGGAAATGGTTGACAATTTGCCCGATCAGCAGAGTGGAGTGATCCGATCTAGATATGTAGATGGGAATACTCTGCGAGAAATAGGAGAACAGCAGGGAGTGAGTATTGAAAGAGTTCGGCAGACCGAAGCGAAAGCGTTACGGGCGCTGCGGATGCCAAAACGCTGCAATGTATTCCGGGGATATTATGAGGTATATTTGAGTGCCGCACCGATTCACCATGTCGGAGTGAGACAGTTTCAAAGGACCTGGGAGAGCGAAGTTGAGCGTGAGGCGTTGCGCTGGGCAGAACGGGAATTAGGAATAAGAGACAGAGACTAAACGGGTGGCGCATAACCACCCGTTTTTTGATACTGAAATGATACTAAAAATATGTGTGAATAGCGAAAAGCACACCTATACATACTAAATACACTGTGTAGAAAATGAATAAAGTATAAAATAATAATTAAAAAACAGGGTTTGAGTAAATTTTTCATTGATTTCTAAAAAACGCCTACTTATAATAGAGAGGACGACACTTAGGAGGTAGGTATGGATAACCAGAATAATAGAAATAAGCAAAACCTTCCGGGAAATAATAACCCGAATAATAAAAATAACCGCCAAAGATGGAATATTATATTATTTACCGTTATGCTGATCTCGTTTATCGTATTTGCGTTGTATCAGTTCCGGGAAGACACAGATGCCCGGGAGATTACCTATGATCAGTTCCTGAACATGGTAGATTCCGGGGAAGTTAAGAAAGTTGTGATCGAGGATGACAAGATTGTGATCACAGCGAAGACAGAAGCTGAGATGAAGAACAGCAAGAAAAAAGGCGCTTCGGAGAGCGATGTGGTCGAAGGTTCTGTAGCAGATAACAACGACAGCAGCAGTAAGGACAGCAGCGATGACAGTACAGGTCTGTTCAGTAATGTGACAAGGAAGCAGTATTATACCGGTATTGTGAAGGATGATACCCTTTCGGACAGACTGTATAAAGCAGGTGTTGAGTATGAACAGAAGATACCGGATTCTACATCTTATATGGTGATGAATCTTCTGGTCAACATTGTTCCGCTTGTGATCATGATCGGTCTGGGCGTGATGCTGATGCGCCGTATGACAAAGGGTGGCGGCATGATGGGCGTTGGAAAGAGCAATGCCAAGATGTATGTGGAAAAATCTACCGGAGTCACATTTAAGGATGTAGCCGGTCAGGATGAAGCAAAAGAATCCTTGCAGGAAGTAGTCGATTTCCTGCATAACCCTGGCAAATACACCGGAATCGGAGCGAAGCTTCCGAAAGGAGCACTTCTTGTAGGCCCTCCCGGAACCGGTAAGACACTTCTTGCAAAAGCAGTTGCCGGAGAAGCAAAAGTACCGTTCTTCTCTCTTTCGGGTTCTGCATTTGTTGAGATGTATGTCGGTGTCGGAGCGTCAAGAGTACGTGACCTCTTTAAGCAGGCACAGCAGATGGCGCCGTGTATTATTTTTATCGATGAGATCGATGCGATCGGAAAAAGCAGAGATTCACAGCTTGGTGGTAATGATGAAAGAGAACAGACACTGAATCAGCTCCTTGCAGAGATGGATGGATTTGACAGTAATAAAGGTCTTCTGCTTCTTGCGGCAACGAACCGTCCGGAGATCCTGGATCCGGCGCTTCTTCGTCCGGGAAGATTTGACAGACGTATCATCGTAGATAAGCCAGATCTCAAGGGACGTATTGATGTCCTGAAAGTACATGCCAAAGATGTTAAGATGGATGAGACAGTCAATCTGGAAGAGATTGCACTTGCAACTTCCGGGGCAGTCGGTTCTGATCTTGCCAATATGATCAACGAGGCTGCGATCAATGCAGTAAAAAAAGGAAGAAATGTTGTATCCCAGGCAGACCTTTTTGAGGCTGTTGAGGTCGTTCTTGTGGGTAAAGAGAAGAAAGACCGTATCATGAGCCAGAAAGAACGCCGTATCGTATCATACCATGAAGTCGGTCATGCACTGGTAACTGCCCTTCAGAAGGACGCAGAACCGGTACAGAAGATTACAATCGTTCCGAGAACCATGGGTGCACTCGGTTATGTGATGCAGACACCGGAGGAAGAGAAGTTCCTGAATACCAAGGCTGAGCTGGAAGCAATGCTGGTGACAGCCCTTGCAGGACGTGCAGCAGAGGAACTGGTGTTTGACACAGTTACAACCGGAGCATCGAACGATATTGAGCAGGCAACCAAGATCGCAAGAGCGATGGTAACACAGTATGGTATGTCTGAAAAATTCGGACTTATCGGACTGGAATCTATCCAAAACCGTTATCTGGACGGAAGAGCTGTTATGAACTGCGGAGAGGCAACCGCGGCAGAAATCGATCAGGAAGTTATGAAGATGCTGAAGGGAGCATATGCAGAAGCGAAGAGAATGCTTTCCGAGCATCGTGAAACGATGGATCAGATCGCCGGATTTCTGATTGAGAAAGAGACGATCACCGGAAAAGAATTCATGAAGATTTACCGCAGATGTGAAGGAATTCCGGAACCGGAAGAAAAGAAAGAAGAGAATCCTGTAAAAGAGCAGACGATCGAGATGCCGAAGAAAGAGGCAGATACCGAAGCAGCACAGCAGGAAGAGAAAGAAACGCAGAAGAAAGTAGAAAGAGACGAAGACGGATTCATCCTTCCGCAGAAGCGTGACTAGTCTAAAATAACAGAAGATGCAGAGGTTTCAGAACAATAGGTTCTGGAGCCTCTTTTTTTCTGTAGATTCTTTTGAAAGAATGACTTGTATTGTCTGCAGGAAGCAAGGTATAATGTGACTATGGAAAATCAGACATTTATTATTGAAGACGAACTTAAAAAACTTCCTGGGAAACCGGGAGTCTATCTGATGCATGGGGAAAAGGACGAGATCATTTATGTTGGAAAGGCGATCAGCCTGAAGAACCGTGTCAGACAGTATTTTCAGCCGAGCAGGAACAGGGGGGCCAAGATTGACCAGATGGTGACGCATATCACCCGGTTTGAGTATATCGTGACGGATTCGGAACTGGAAGCACTGGTTCTGGAATGCAATCTGATCAAGGAACACCGGCCAAAGTACAATACGATGTTGATGGATGATAAGAGTTATCCATTTATCAAAGTGACAACCGGCGAAGCATATCCAAGGATTATGATGGCAAGGCAGATGAAGAAGGACAAGTCAAAGTATTTCGGCCCTTATACCAGTGTGACGGCGGTAAAAGATACGATCGAACTGATCCGGAAGCTTTACCGTCTGCGTAGCTGTAACCGCATCCTTCCGCGCGATATCGGGAAAGAAAGATGCTGTCTCTATCATCATATCAAGCAGTGCGATGCACCGTGTCAGGGGTATATTTCGCAGGAAAAATACAGAGAATCGGTTGATGAAGTACTCAAATTCCTGGGAGGAAATTATGATAAAATCTTAAAGGATCTGGAGAAAAAGATGCAGGAGGCATCGGATGATCTGGAATTTGAGAAAGCAATTGAATACCGGGAGCTTCTGCACAGCGTGAAGCAGATTGCACAGAAGCAGAAGATTACCGATACAGGGGGCGAGGACCGGGATATTGTGGCTCTTGCAAGAGAGCATGAGGATGCGGTGGTACAGGTATTCTTTATACGCAATGGTCGTCTGATCGGCAGAGATCATTTTTATCTGCGGATTGCCCAGGGAGATGAAAATGCAGAGATCCTCTCCAGCTTTATCAAGCAGTTTTATGCCGGAACGCCATATATTCCGGGCGAACTGATGCTTCCGGTGGAACCGGAAGAGCGGGAGATCCTGGAAGCATGGCTTGGAGAAAAACGTGGGCATAAGGTTCATTTCCGTATCCCGAAAAAAGGGGAAAAAGAAAAGCTTGTTGAGCTTGCGGCGAAAAATGCAAAGATGGTACTGGAAAAAGATAAGGAGCGTATCAAGCGTGAAGAAGGAAGAACGATCGGTGCAGTAAAAGAAATAGAAAAGTTGCTTGATCTTAATAACCTGGTGCGTATGGAGGCGTATGATATTTCCAATACCAATGGATTTGCTTCGGTAGGGTCGATGATCGTTTATGAGAGGGGCAAACCGAAACGAAACGATTATCGTAAGTTCCACATCAAGGGTGTGCAGGGGGCGGATGATTATGCAAGTATGCGTGAGGTCCTCACCAGAAGATTCCGGCATGGTCTGGAGGAACAGAAAAGCGGGAAAGAGCTGGGAAGTTTTAATGTTTTTCCGGATCTGATCATGATGGATGGTGGAAAAGGACAGGTTAATATAGCACTGGAAGTACTGGATGAACTTCATTTATCCATTCCGGTATGCGGTATGGTCAAAGATGACCACCATCGGACGAGAGGACTCTACTATCAGAATATTGAGATTCCGATCGACCGCAATTCCGAAGGGTTTCGGCTGATCACAAGAGTGCAGGATGAGGCACACAGATTTGCTATAGAATTTCACCGGAAACTGCGTAGTCAGGGACAAGTGCATTCGATCCTGGATGATATTCCGGGAATCGGACCTGCGAGAAGGAAAGCACTGATGCGGACATTTGACAGCCTGGATGAGATTAAGAATGCAGAGGTGGAAGATTTGAAAAAAATTCCATCAATGGATGAAAAATCAGCCAAAAGCGTGTATAATTTTTTCAGAGGAAGCGAAATGGAAGATACAGAAGCTACTCGGATGGAAGAACAATAAAAGGAGACAGGACTATGGGAGTAACATTAACAAAAATCGTAGAGAAGATGGAACTTAGAAATCTTACTCCGGATGTCGATATGACACAGCGGGAAGTAAAAATTCCGGATATTAACCGTCCGGCACTTCAGCTCGCCGGATTTTTTGATCATTTTGATTGCGAACGGATTCAGCTTATCGGGTATGTAGAGTACACTTATCTGCAGACATTGGAATATGAGCATAAGATGAAAATATATGATACACTGCTTGATTATGGGATTCCATGCTTTATTTTCTGCAGAAATCTGCAGCCGGATCCGGAATTTCTGGAGAAAGCAGTGAAGAACAATATTCCGGTATTTATTACGGATAAACAGACCTCTTCCTTTTCAGCAGAACTGATCCGCTGGATGAAAGTGGAACTGGCACCGTGTATTTCAATTCACGGGGTACTGGTGGACTGTTATGGAGTCGGTGTTCTGATCATGGGAGACAGCGGTATCGGTAAAAGTGAGGCGGCACTGGAGCTGATCAAGCGAGGCCATCGTCTGGTAACAGATGACGTGGTGGAGATCCGGAAGGTGAGTGATGATACTCTTGTTGGTACAGCACCGGATATTACCCGCCATTTTATTGAACTTCGCGGAATTGGTATCATTGACGTAAAGACGCTGTTTGGTGTGCAGAGTGTAAGAGAGACACAAAATATTGATCTCGTCATCACGCTTGAGGACTGGAACAAGGATCGTGAGTACGACAGGCTTGGACTTACTGAGGAGTATACAGAATTTCTTGGTAATAAGGTTGTATGCCACAGTATTCCAATCCGTCCGGGACGTAATGTTGCCATTATCGTAGAATCAGCGGCAGTCAACCACAGACAGAAACAAATGGGCTATAACGCAGCTCAGGAGCTGTACCGCCGGGTACAGGAAAATCTAAAAAAGAATATGTAAGGAGCAGGAGACAGATGAAATATTGTTTTGGTATCGATATAGGCGGAACGACAGTAAAGATGGGACTTTTTCAGGAAGACGGAGAGCTTCTTGACAAATGGGAGATCAAGACACGTACGGAGAACCAGGGAGAAGCAATCCTCCCGGATATTGCGCAGGCAGTGAAAGCAAAGATGGCAGAAAAGGACCTGGTGAAAGAACAGATCATTGGACTCGGAATGGGACTTCCGGCACCGGTAAACGAGGATGGAATTGTTCAGAATACAGCAAATCTCGGATGGGGATACAAAGAAGTCACACGTGAACTGGAAGAACTTCTTGACGGAATGAAAGTGATTCCGGGGAATGATGCAAATGTAGCTGCGCTTGGTGAGATGTGGAAAGGTGGCGGAAAAGGTCACAAGAATGTTATTATGGTTACCCTTGGAACCGGTGTTGGCGGTGGAATCATCGTGGATGGAAAGTGCCTTGTAGGGGCACACGGTGCTGGCGGAGAGATCGGTCATCTGTGTGTAAACTACCAGGAGACAGAAACCTGTGGATGTGGAAAGAAAGGCTGTCTGGAACAGTATGCTTCTGCAACAGGAATCACAAGACTTGCCAATATGCGTCTTGCAAAAGATGAGAAACCAAGTACCCTCAGAAATGTGGCAGAGATGTCTGCGAAAGAAGTGTTTGATGCAGTGAAAGCCGGAGACGAAGTTGCAATCGAAATCGCAACTGAATTTGGAAAGTATCTGGGACATGCGCTGGCGAACCTTGCAGCTGCCTGTGATCCGGCGGTTATCGTAATCGGCGGAGGGGTATCAAAAGCCGGAGAGGTTCTGCTGGATTACATCAAAGGTCCATTTAAAGAAATGGCATTCTTTGCAGACAAAGATACAGAATTTGCACTCGCAGAGCTTGCAAATGATGCAGGAATCTGCGGAGCAGCAAAACTGGTACTGAAATAAGTGAAAGATATTAAAAAAAACAAAAATCTTGTGAGAAATATTTAACGTTCTTGCAAGATTTTTGCTTTTTACAGAAGAAAATGAAGAATGTAAAATGTTTACATTTGACATTCTGCACAAAATGATGTAGACTTATCATAGTAATATTATTAAATAAGCCTATGAACTCTAAAAAATTATGAAGAGGAAGACGAAATGATAATACGTAAAACATTAAGAGAGCAAGTAGTTGAAATTTTAAGACACAAGATTTTATCAGGAGAGATCAAACCGGGAGAACGAATTATAGAGGCAAAAGTAGCAGAAGAGCTGAAAGTCAGCAGAGGTCCCTTAAGAGAAGCTCTCAGGCAGATTGAAGAAGAAGGGCTGGTTGTATATGAAGCACAGAAAGGCTGCGTAGTAAAGACGATGACTTATGAAGAGATGCAGGAAACATACCTGATCCAGTCTACGCTTGAGAAACTGGCAGTGCAGATGTGCGGGGGAGAGATCAGCAAAGAACAGGATGAAGAGATGCAGAAGCTTATCCTTTCCATGGAGAAGGCGGCCAATCAGAAAAATCTGTATGAAGTTATAGAATTCGATGAACAGTTCCATGAATGTATTGTGAAGACCGCACACAGTGAAAAACTTCATAGAATCTGGAAAATACTGGAAGGAGGGAATACGGCGGCATATTATACGATGGATACAAAAACTCTGGTACCATTTGATGTGGTCCACATCAATCATCAGAGAATTTTGGATCTGTTTCATAAAGGGACAGTCGAAGATATCTGTAAAGAGATAGAATTCCACTACATGGTTGTCCCGCATGTTCTGTACGAAAATCAAAAGAAAAAAGGAGAAAAGAACTGAAGGTATGGAGAGAAAGAATATGTATTTAATTAAAAACGGAACCGTTCATACAGGGACGGGGAAAGTGCTTGAAGAACATGATATTTTAGTTGAAGGAACGAAGATTAGAAAGATTGGAAAGAATCTTTGTGAAGCAGATGCAGAAATTATCGATGCAACAGGAAAACAGGTTTTCCCTGGTTTCATCGATCCACATTCTTCTATCGGAGCTATGGGGATTCCGACTCGTTACAGAGATAATGCAGAAACTACAAATGTAATTAATCCGGATCTGAGCGTGAAGTATGCCATCGATCCAGATGAAGTGAATGCACAGGAATTCTATAAATCAGGAATTACGTCAGTTGGATTTTCACCGGATCACTGCAATGTGATTGGAGGACAGATCACAGTATGTAAGACAGCTCCGGATCATATGGCGAACCGTATTGTAAAAGAGCATGCAGCAATGAAAGGAAGCGTATGCTCAACCGTTAAGGATGTGTATGGTGCAAGTAACCAGATGCCGAAAACAAGAATGGGAATTTTCCATTTGCTCAAAGAAGCAATCAGAAAAGATGACCTTTTGAAGAAATATCAGATGCCATTTGTCATCGCTGCAGAAACTGCAGGTGAGATTCAGTGTCTTATGGAGCTTCTGAAAGATGAAGATATCCAGCTTACAATTGTAGATGGATTTGAATTCGGCGATGCGATCGAAGAACTGAAAGAAAAGAAAGTTGGAATTATCTTTGGTAATTTCAGCAATCTGTCACAGATTTCAAAACATGAAATCGACCTTTCCAGATTAAAAGAACTGGTAGAAAACGGAAACCGCATCGCATTTACAAACACATGCAAAGGTGCTTCTGAAGGTAGAGAAGTATTCATCTGGAGTGCGATCGAAGTATATCGTGCAGGAATCGATGCCGAGGATGTAGTAAAAATGATGACGATCCAGCCAGCCGAGATGCTTGGTGTTGCAGATCGGATCGGAAGTATCGAAGTTGGAAAAGATGCGGACATCACAATTTACAGTGATCATCCTGTAAAATCTTATGCGGCACATGTACAGTTTTGTATGATAAATGGAAAGGTGGTATTATCGTAATGCAGACATTAATCAAAAATGGTATTTTGTATACAATGACAGAGGATAAGGGCATCTTTCAGGGTGATATTCTCGTCGAAGGAACAAAGATCAAAGAAGTAGCAGAACATATCAGTGAAGACTGCTTAGAGGATGGAGATAAGCTCATTGAGGCAGAAGGATATTATGTTCTTCCGGGACTTATCGATGCACATTCTCACATCGGATTATTTGATTTCAATGTGGATCCGTGTGTAGACGATGCCAATGAGATGACAAATCCGGTTACTCTTTCTGTTGATGCACGTTTTGGAACAAATCCAAAAGCAAGAGAATTTAAAGTAGCTTATGAGCACGGAATAACAACCATGCTTCTGACACCTGGAAGCGGAAATGTATTCTGCGGACTTCCGTTTGCACTTAAAACTTATGGAAACAATGTGTTTGATATGACAATCAAATCACCATGTGCGGTGAAGATCGCACTTGGAGGAAATCCGAAAAATACATATGGTGATATGAAACGGCTTCCGATGACGAGAATGGGAATCGCTAAGGTTCTGGATGATACCTTTGCAAAAGCAAAGAAATACATGGAAGACAAAGAACAGAATAAAGAAGTGGAGTATGATCCGGATATGGAAGCTCTTTGCCTGGCTTTAAAAGGAGAAATTCCATGTAAGATCCACTGTACACAGTATGATATGCTCACAGCAATCGAGATTGCGAAAAAATACAACGTACACTTCTCATTAGAACATGCATGGGGAGCAACCGATTATCTGGATGAAATCGTGGAAAGCGGATGCGATATATGCTACGGACCGATTGCAACTTACCGTAGTCCTGGAGAACGTAGAAAAATCGATGTGGAAGCTGTAAAAATGCTGGATGACAGAGGGGTGAATGTGGCGATGATCACTGATTCACCGATTCTGAGTGAAGAATCCCTGTATCATCATGTGGGAGAAGCAGTGCGTGAAGGACTTGCACAGGAGAGAGCAGTAAGAACGGTTACGATCAATGCTGCAAAGGTGCTGGGTGTAGAAGACCGTCTGGGAAGCCTGGAAGAAGGAAAAGATGCAGATATTATTGTAATGAAAGGAAAACTCGGACTTGATACCGATGCAATGGTATACTATACGATGATTGAAGGTAAGATCGTATATCAGAAATAGAAACCAGATTGATAGATAAAAAAGAGAGATCAGTGAATTTCAAATATTCACTGATCTCTTTTTATTCTAATTAGATGATAGATTCTTACTGTCCATTGCCAGAATCTGAGCCACCGGTATTGCCGGAATCAGTGCCGCCACCGGTATTACCGGAATCGCCACCGGTATTACCAGAATCGCCACCGGTATTACCAGAATTGCCACTATTATTACCGGAATCAGTGCCGCCGCCGGTATTGCCGGAATCACCGCCGGTACCACCGGTAGTATCCCCATTAGTGCCGGTAGAGTTACCGGAGGAGTTTCCACCCGTTGTACTATTAGAATCGGATTTGTCATTCGAATTTTTTGTACTGTTTGTGGTAGTTGACTTGCTTGCATGTCCGGAACATGTCTCGGTCGGGACAGTATCCGGATCAAACCATTCGGTCTGTGACGGACAGCCGGAACCGGCAAGTTTACCGGAAATTGTACATACGCTCTTCTGAACGAGAGAACTTGGCATCTCGAAGTCTTTGTAGGTAAGTCCCAAAGCTTCATCGATCCGGTTCATGATCTTAGCCCAGATCTTGAAATGATAGTTCCAGCTTCCTTCAGACATTTCCTGGTTACCATCGTAACCCATCCAGATACCACAGGTATAATACGGTGTAAATCCTTCGAACCAGAAGTCACGGTTGTCGGAGGTTGTACCGGATTTACCGGATGCAGGCATATTATTGAGCTGTGCATCGGTTGCAGTACCCTTTGTGACAACATCCTGCATGGCGTTGGTAAGAAGTGCTGCAGTTGTATCTTTGATCACAGTGTGGCTTTCCGGATTGGAGTTGTCGATCAGGACATTACCATCATGATCCAATACCTTTGTGTACAGGGATGGTTTGTTATATACACCGCCGTTTGCAATGGATGCATAGGCTGCTGTCAGTTCATAGTTGTAAACACCATGGGAAATACCACCAAGAGCAAGAGACTCTACAGCATCGTCTTCGGTAAGTGTGGAAAGCCCAAATTTCTCGCAGTATTCAAAACCAAGATTGATACCAATCTTATTCAATGTCTTTACCGCAATGATGTTCATGGACTGTTCGATCGCCTGACGGTATGTTACGGTACCTTTATAGTAATCGCCCCACCAGTTATGAACCTGATGATGTTCAAGGTCGTGCTGATAGTAGTATTCTTCATCAACTTCGGTGGTAGCAAGTGTAAGATCTGCGCTGTCCAATGCCGGAGCGTATACGGCAAGAATCTTGAATGTAGAACCTGCGTTACGGGTAGAACCCTTGTATGCGCGGTTCAGTCCACGGTTGGTTGTTTTTTGTCCACGGCCACCGACAAGAGCTTTGATCTGCCCTGTTTTCTGATCGATGATGGTAAGTGAAGTCTGCGGCTGTGGAGAGAGGTTGACGTACTCATCATAGGTCTCGCCATCCTGGAGAAGACTGTTACGGAATGCGTCAATTCTTTCCTGTGCAGCTTCCTGTGATCCGAAGAGAAGTCCTTCATCATCACCGTACTGATCTGCCCCGAATTGTTTCAGGTGTCCGGCACTGTAGTTATCTACCGAGCCATCAGTATGATAGACTGTGAGGGCATAATCAACACCCCAGTCAATATTGGCCGGATAATTGTTGTCATCATTCAATTCTTCATCACAGATGTTCTGCATCGTAAGATTCTGAGTTGAATAAATGGTGAGACCACCGCTGTACAGTGCGTTCTCTGCCTGTGTCTGGGAATATCCAAGTCCGTCTTCTGAGGTGAGATCTTCGATCAGCTGCTCAGACAGGGCATCAACAAAATAAGAGTTGACGGTGTTGGTCTCTTCGATCCGTGTATTTACGTTCTGAATTCTGGAATATACGTCATCTGCCAGTGCCTCATCATGGGCAGCCTGGTCGATCCAGCCTTGATCGAGCATATTATCCAGAACTTTTTTGCGGCGGGTTGCGTTGTCTTCCGGATTGGTGATCGGATTGTATCTTCCCGGATTCTGTGTGATCGCAGCGATGGTTGCAGATTCGGAAAGGTTAAGTTCATTGACATCCTTATTAAAATATCTCTGTGCGGCTGACTGTACTCCCAGACAGTCCTGACCAAGGTTGATCGTGTTCAGGTAGCTTTCAAGGATTGAATCTTTATCAAGCTGCTTTTCAACCTGAATTGCGAGATACTGTTCCTGGATCTTACGTTCCAGCTTTTCTTCAAAAGTGCTTTCATTTACAAAGTCAGGGAAGACATTGTTCTTGATCAGCTGCTGGGTAATGGTACTGGCTCCTTCAGAGAAGTTGCCACCATGAGTGATACCAACAACAAAAGCACGGATAATACCTTGAATATCAATACCGTTATGCTTGTAAAAACGGGAGTCTTCGATTGCGACGAATGCATGCTGCAGATCCTCCGGGATCTGATCAATCGTCTTATATACACGGTTGGCACCTGCACCGGTGAATTCGGCTATTGTTGTCGTGCCGTCATCTGCAAGTGCGGTGGACGTATAACCCTGTGGTTTGATGCTGTCAGCTGTAATCTCAGGTGCATTATCAATCACATGCCTGATGATAAAGCCACCTCCGATCGCTGCGAGGATACAGCAGACAAAGATACATAATAGAAAACCTTTAAAAAGGCGAACGCCCAGTTTCTTTTTGTGCATATTCTTTTTCGATGTTATGCGTTTTTGTTTTTTAGAAGCTTTTCGCTTTCCATAATTCATGAATGCTTCCTCCTTCATATTGCAATATTATATCAAACTTGATAATTTAAATAAAGGAAAACTTGAAAACTTCAATGTTCCATTTTACAAAATTAAGAAAAATTTCGGAAATATAGGGAAATTGTAACATTTTTGTAATTTTCTTGCATCTGAAGAAATAGATTTGTATACTGGGAATAGTGAAAATATAAGGAAAATGAAGGGAAAAACGCAGACATGCAGGAAGAATATAAAACAGTATACCGGGGAGGAGAAGGGGAAATTGTTGAAAAGAAATCCCGTTTTATCGCAACGGTAAGACCGGTACACTCAGAAGAAGAAGTACTGGCATTTATAGAAGAAGTGAAGAAAAAATACTGGGACGCAAGACATAACTGTTTTGCTTATGTGATTGGTGTAACAAATCCAACTCTGAGATGTAGTGATGACGGGGAGCCTGCAGGTACAGCAGGAAAACCGATGCTGGATGTGCTTACAGGGGAAGGTCTTCACGATACGGCGGTTGTTGTGACCAGGTATTTTGGCGGGACGCTTCTGGGAACAGGTGGTCTGGTGCGGGCTTATCAGGGAGCAGTAAAGGAAGGTCTTCAGGCAAGTACTGTGATCACAAAGCGCCTGGGTTACCGGTATGAGATTGGAACGGATTATACCGGACTTGGGAAGATCCAGTATATCCTCGGACAACGACAGATCAGTGTGCAGGATACACAGTATACGGATAAAGTGCTGATGAAGGTGATTCTGCCTTATGATCAGGAGCAATGTGTGGTTTCCGAGATTACAGAGGGAACAAATGGACAGGCTGTGATCGAAAAAGGAGACAGCTGCTATTTTGCGGAGGATGGAAAAGAAATCCTGGTTTTTGAGGAATAGAACAGGAAAAAGAACCCCTATACAGAACGGAGAATCCGTTCTGTATAGGGGTTTTAATGTCTTAGTATACAGGAGGAACTGCAGATAGCAAGTTCTCTGTATGAGCTTATTGGTTTACTGGAATTCCGGTTCGATCAGACCGTAGGTTCCATTCTTTCTCTTATATACAACATTGACTTCGTCTGTCTCAGCATTGCTGAATACGTAGAAGTTATGTCCGAGAAGTTCCATCTGAATGCAGGCATCCTCCGGGAACATTGGTTTGATGCCGAAACGTTTGGTACGGACGATCTCAATCTCGTCTGACTCTGCTGCCGAAGTATCGGATTCAATAAATTCCTGACGGAAATCATGTCCGCCCTGCTGTTTTGCAATCAGTTTGGTTTTATACTTTCTGAGCTGACGCTCGATAATTTCTTCTACGAGATCAATGGATACATACATATCGCTGCTTTCCTGCTCGGAACGGATAATGTTTCCTTTTACAGGGATCGTAACTTCGATTTTCTGACGTTCTTTTTCTACACTGAGTGTAACAATAATGTCAGTTTCAGGAGTAAAATACTTTTCCAGTTTTCCTAATTTCTGTTCTACAGCCTGTCTGAGACCAGGTGTGATGTCAATGTTTCTTCCGCTAATGATAAAATTCATACAGCTCAACTCCTTTTTTCTCATATTTCTCATAGTATGTACGGAGATAAGTGCATCTATAAGAGCTTGACCGGCAGGATGTATAGATAGTTTTTATATCCTTCCGGCTATAGCTACATTATACTCTATCATAGGGGAGAGATGCAATGGTAAATGCAAAAAAATTATTAAAATTCTGTAAAGAAAACTGAATTATCAGAAAATTCTGTCAATGTATGGAGCGGATTACTTCGATACGACTGATCTTGCCATTATGCATTTTGGCAACGCGCAGACCAAAATTATCGAAGAATGTACTTGCACCAACACCAATTTCTGTTTTTTCCTGTTCAAATCTTTTAGTGATCACGTCATATAAGGTTTGTTCATCTTCATATGGAATATGGACGTGCAGGATGCTGTTTACAATCCGTGCTTTTGTAGTAGCACGGAAAATGATTTTTTCAGATTCATCAAATTCAATAAAAAGGAACTTTCTGGTTGCAAATAAAAGTGCGATGGAGATCACACCGATCAGGCTGGATACCGGATTATTATGTGCCATGATCACCTGTCTGGCGATGGCAAATAACAGCACCTCAAACACAGTGGAAGGCTTGTGCTGATAAAGCATACGGATCAGCTCGACACCAATGATCAGATTGAAACAGGTTTCTACCAGGTCTTCGTAATTTGGATAAATATTCAGATCCGGAACATTTGGCATGGACAGGATCAGCTGGACAAGCAGAATGATGATTCCGGCAGCCAGAACGAATGAAATGATAAATTCCAGAAGTACGGTCAGCTTATGGAGTGCTGCGTTTAAGTATTTTTTCATAAAAAATCCCCCTTGTTCGTTGTATACAAAGATTGTAACGGATACAAGGGGGAAGTGTAAAGAAAAATCTATAGTTTTTTACTGGAAATTGCTTCTCTTACGGAGTTTCGGATCCAGAATCTTTTTACGGATACGCAGGCTCTTCGGTGTGACTTCCAGAAGTTCATCGGTATCGATGAAATCAAGTGCTTCTTCCAGACTGAGGATTCTCGGCGGAGTAAGCTTTAAGGCTTCATCAGCACTTGAAGAACGGGTATTGGTAAGGTG
Organism: Coprococcus sp. LG101-27; assembly: GCF_027695515.1. Lineage (NCBI taxonomy): Bacteria > Bacillati > Bacillota > Clostridia > Lachnospirales > Lachnospiraceae > Coprococcus > Coprococcus sp. LG101-27. The sequence goes on along the minus strand of NZ_JAQEUJ010000002.1, from coordinate 116,867 downwards.
TTTGGTCTTACATACATTCAGTTCGATATCATCTGTCTTCGCATTCTGACCGATTACCATACCGGAGTAAACCTTTTCACCAGGTCCGATGAAGAGTGTTCCACGATCCTGTGCGTTGAACAGACCGTAAGCTACAGCTTCACCTGTCTCGAAGGCGATCAGGGATCCCTGGCTTCTGTACTGGATATCTCCTTTATACGGAGCGTAGCAGTCAAAGGCTGTGTTCATGATACCGTTACCTTTTGTATCGGTCAGGAATTCTCCACGATAACCGATCAGACCTCTTGACGGGATGGAGAATTCAAGACGGGTGTATCCGCCATTAGACATTCCCATGTTGCGGAGTTCGCCTTTTCTCTGGCTTAATTTATCAATAACTGTACCTGTAAATTCATCCGGTACATCAATGTATACGGTTTCCATTGGCTCGAGCTGCTTGCCGTTTTCGTCTTTTTTGTAAAGAACTTCGGCTTTGCTGACTGCGAATTCATAACCTTCACGACGCATGTTTTCAACGAGGACGGAAAGATGAAGCTCTCCACGTCCGGATACCTTGAAGCTGTCTGTGTTGTCTGTCTCTTCAACACGAAGGCTGACGTCTGTATTCAGTTCACGGAACAGACGGTCACGGAGGTGACGGGAAGTGACGAATTTACCCTCCTGTCCTGCAAACGGACTGTCGTTGACAACGAACTGCATTGCGATCGTAGGCTCGGAAATCTTCTGGAATTCGATCGGAACCGGATTGTCCGGCGAACAGATCGTATCACCGATGGAAATATCTGCAATACCGGAGATTGCAACGATAGAACCGATGCCTGCTTCTTTTACTTCTACTTTATTCAGACCGTCAAATTCATATAATTTGCTGATCTTTACTTTTTTCTGTTTGTCCGGATCATGATGGTTTACAACAACTACATCCTGGTTGACAGAAATCGTTCCGTTATCGACTTTTCCAACACCGATACGGCCAACGTATTCATTGTAATCGATGGTGCTGATCAGCATCTGTGTACCTGCATCAGGATCTCCTTCCGGAGCCGGGATGTAATCCAGGATGGTCTCAAACAGAGGAACCATGTCTTTCGGTTCATCGTCGATATTGTAAGTTGCATATCCGTCTCTTGCAGAAGCAAAAAGGAACGGGCAGTCAAGCTGTTCGTCAGATGCGCCCAGATCGATGAGAAGTTCAAGAACTTCATCGATAACTTCATCCGGACGTGCTTCCGGACGGTCGATCTTGTTGATACATACAATAACCGGGAGCTTCAGTGCAAGAGCTTTTTTCAAAACGAATTTGGTCTGTGGCATGGCACCTTCAAAAGCGTCAACCAGAAGAACCACTCCATTGACCATCTTAAGGACACGTTCTACTTCTCCGCCGAAATCGGCATGTCCAGGAGTGTCAATGATATTGATCTTTGTATTTTTATAAACAACTGCAGTGTTTTTGGAAAGAATGGTAATTCCACGTTCACGTTCGATATCGTTGGAATCCATTACTCGTTCGGCTACTTCCTGATTTTCACGGAAAACACCGCTCTGTTTTAAAAGTTCATCTACTAATGTTGTTTTACCATGGTCAACATGGGCGATGATAGCGATATTTCTAATGTCTTCACGTTTTGTCTTCATATTCTCAAAACCCTTCTTATTACCTATTTAAAGTTACAACCCGTATAGTTTATCACATTTTGAAAAATTTACAAGTAGAAAGAAAAAAATTTGACTTTCTGCAAAAAAAGAGTTTACTTTTTGTTCTAAAAACTGGAAAAGCTTCATAGATTAGATAGTGATCAAGAGTAAGAACGCGGTAAAATACGCCTGCGAAGAGGAAGGAGATTTACATTATTATGTCAGATAAGATTATTGAAAATAACCAGGTAACGATCATGGGAAAGGTAGCAACTGAATTTTCATTCAGCCATGAGGTCTTCGGAGAAGGCTTTTATATGGTAGAGGTAGAAGTGAAAAGACTGAGCAATTCAGAAGACCGTATTCCGCTGATGATCTCAGAGAGACTGATCGATGTGACACAGGATTATACCGGAGAGTATATTATGGTGCACGGGCAGTTCCGCTCTTACAACCGGCATGAAGAGCAGAAAAACCGTCTGGTATTATCCGTGTTTGTACGGGAGATTTCCTTTATGGAAGAAGAACCTGACGGGACAAAGACCAACAGTATCTGGCTGGATGGCTATATCTGCAAGGAACCGATCTACCGAAAGACACCGCTTGGAAGGGAAATCGCAGATCTTTTGCTTGCGGTTAACCGCCCGTATGGAAAATCTGATTATATTCCATGCATCTGCTGGGGGAGAAATGCAAGATATGCCTCCGGCTTTGAAGTGGGAGAGCATGTACAGCTTTTGGGAAGGATCCAGAGCAGGGAATATGTAAAACGGATCTCAGATACCGAGACAGAAAAGAGGATTGCCTATGAAGTTTCGGTCAGTAAGCTGGAAAAGACTCTGATTGACAGTGCCTGTATTTAATGCTAAACTTAATTTGATTGTTTAGTATCATAAAGCAACATGTCAGGAGGAATATTATGGCTATATTTACAGGATCAGGAGTGGCACTTGTAACGCCGTTTCATGAAGACGAGAGTATAAATTATGACAAACTGGATGAAATGCTGGACTACCATTGTACACATGGAACCGACAGTATTATCATCTGCGGAACAACAGGTGAATCCTCTACTTTATCAGAAGAAGAGCACATGGAATGCATCAAATTTGCAATCGAGCGTGTCAAGGGAAGAATCCCGGTGATCGCAGGTACCGGTTCCAACAGTACCTACACAACAATCCAGATGTCAAAAGAGGCAGTAGAAGACGGTGCAGACGGACTGCTGCTTGTAACACCATATTATAACAAATGTACACAGGACGGACTGATCGCACATTATACCGCTGTTGCAAAAGAAGCAAAAGCACCAATCATCCTTTACAGTGTGGCGAGCCGTACCGGTGTGAATATTGCTCCGGAGACAGTTGCAGCTTTACATAAAAATATAGAGAATATTGTTGCGGTAAAAGAAGCATCAGGCAATATTTCCCAGATTTCAAAGATCATGCAGCTGACAGATGGCAAGATCGATCTGTATTCAGGCAATGATGACCAGATCGTACCGCTCCTTTCTGTTGGAGGAAAGGGTGTCATCTCAGTTCTTGCGAACGTGGCTCCGCAGTATACACATGACATCTGTGCAAAGTTCTTTGAAGGAGATGTCAAGGGAAGCTGTAAGATGCAGCTGGATGCGATTCCGCTGATCGAGAAGTTATTCTGTGAAGTGAATCCGATTCCGGTTAAAAAGGCTTTAAATCTGATGGGATGGCAGGCAGGTCCTCTGCGTATGCCTTTGACAGAGATGACAGAAGCACATACAGCACAGCTTGCAAAAGAACTGGAAGCATTTGGAATTAAACTGGCATAATAAAGGGTCAGATTATAGAGAAAAGGGACTGACTGGAGTATCCATCAGTTCCTTTTGTGCTATACAGGAATTTGTGAAAAGATACACAAGAAAATGGAGATAACAAGGAGGAATACAAAATGGTTAAGGCAATTATGCATGGATGTAACGGAAAAATGGGACAGGTGATCTCGGGGCTTGTAAAGGAAGATGATGTGATCGAAATCGTGGCAGGTATTGATAAATTCACCGGAATCGAGAATCCGTACCCGGTATTTACAAGCCTTGCAGAGTGTGATGTGCAGGCAGATGTTGTGATTGATTTCTCAAACGCAGCAGCAGTTGATGAGCTTCTGGATGTATGTGTGGAGAAAACTCTTCCTGTTGTTCTTTGCACAACAGGGCTTTCTGAGGAACAGCTTGCAAAGGTGAAAGAAGCAGGAGAAAAAGTTGCGGTTCTCCGTTCTGCAAACATGTCACTGGGAGTCAATCTTCTGATGAAGCTTTTAAAGGATGCAGCAAAGGTTCTTGCTCCGGCAGGCTTTGATATTGAAATTGTAGAAAAACATCATAATCAGAAAGTTGATGCTCCAAGTGGAACAGCGATCGCACTTGCAGATTCGATTAATGAAGCGATGGCTGACCAGTATGTATACAATTATGACCGCAGTCATGAACGAAAAAAACGTGAGAAAAACGAAATCGGGATCGTTGCAGTACGTGGAGGTACGATCGTTGGACAGCATGACGTCATCTTTGCGGGGGCAGATGAAGTGATCGAATTCCACCACACTGCATATTCAAAAGCAATTTTTGGAAAAGGTGCAGTTGAAGCTGCCAAATTCCTGGCTGGAAAACCGGCAGGAATGTACGATATGAGTGATGTGATCGGACTGTAAGCAGAAAAAGCTTTTATACAAGAGGGAGGAAGTTATGAAAGCATTAGAGGAGAAATATCTGGAAGGGCTGTCGGAATTATTTCCATCAATCGCAGCTGCGTCCACAGAAATTATTAACTTACAGGCAATCGTGAATCTTCCAAAAGGAACGGAACATTTTCTGACGGATATTCACGGAGAATATGAAGCGTTTGCACATGTGCTGAAGAACGGATCGGGTTCGGTAAAGCGCAAGGTCGATGATGTATTTGCAAACACAATGAGCAGCCGGGACAAGCAGACACTGGCAACCTTGATCTACTATCCGCGGGAGAAGATGGAGCGGATCCGGGAAGAAGAACAGAATATGGATGACTGGTACAAGATCATGCTGTACCGTCTGATCGAGGTAGCAAAACGTTCGGCGAGCAAATATACCAGATCGAAGGTCAGAAAAGCACTCCCGAAGGATTTTGCATATGTGATCGAGGAACTGATCACAGAAAAGTCAGGAATGACAGATAAGGAATCATATTATAATTCGATCATCAGTACAATTATCCAGATCGGAAGAGCGGAGGAATTTATTGTAGCCTTGTGTGAACTGATCCAGCGTCTGGTTGTGGATCACCTGCATATTGTCGGTGATATTTACGACAGAGGTCCGGGACCGCATCTGATTATGGACAAGCTGATGGAGTATCATTCGGTGGACATCCAGTGGGGGAATCATGATATCCTGTGGATGGGAGCGGCAGCGGGGCAGAAATGCTGTATTGCGAATGTAATCCGTATCTGTGCCCGCTATGGGAATCTGGATATTCTGGAGGATGGATATGGGATCAATCTGCTTCCGCTTGCAACTTTCGCATGGAAACAGTATGCAAAAGATCCCTGTGAATGCTTTTTATTAAAAGGGCAGGACAATTGCAAACCACAGGAGCTGGAACTGAATATGAAAATGCACAAGGCAATTTCTGTTATCCAGTTCAAAGTAGAAGGACAGGCAGCAGAGCTTTATCCGGAATTTGGTTTCCAGAGAAGAAACTTTCTGGATAAGATCAACTACGAGGAAGGGACTATAACGATAGGAGGAAAAATCTATCAGCTTCTGGATGATTATTTTCCGACCATAGATCCGAAGAATCCATATCAGCTTTCAGCTGAAGAAGAAGAGATCATGAACCGCCTGGTGAAAGCGTTCCAGAGCTGTGAAAAATTGCAGAGGCATATGCGTTTTCTTTTGAACAAAGGAAGTCTTTACAAGATTTATAATTCCAATCTGCTGTATCACGGCTGTGTTCCACTGAATGATGACGGATCACTCAGAAAGGTAAAGATATACGGTAAAAGCTATCAGGGAAGGACACTTTATGATGTGATGGAGTCCTATGTGAGAAAAGGATTTTTTGCGGTAGATCCGGATGAAAAGAAAAAAGGGCGTGACCTGATGTGGTATATCTGGCAGGGTGCGAATTCTCCTCTTTTCGGCAAAGATAAAATGGCGACCTTTGAGCGTTATTTCCTTGCAGAAAAGGAGCTGTGGAAAGAGAAAAAGAATGCGTATTATCTTCTTCTTGAAGATGAAAATGTGATGAACGGAATTCTGGATGAATTTGGTCTGGACAGAGAAATTTCCCATATCATCAACGGACATGTTCCGGTGAAAACGAAAAATGGAGAGAATCCGGTCAAATGTGGTGGAAAAGTGCTTGTTATTGATGGCGGATTTTCAAAAGCGTACCAGAAAGAAACCGGAATTGCAGGATACACGCTGATCTATAATTCCTATGGACTGATCCTTGCGGCGCATGATCCGTTTGAATCGACGGAGGCAGCTATTGAAAAAGAAAGAGATATCCATTCGGACAGTGTGATCGTAAAACGGACACTCGAACGCAAGACGGTAGGAGATACTGATGTTGGAAAAGTACTGAAGGAACGGATCGCGGATCTGGAGGCATTGCTGGACGCTTACAGAAGTGGTCAGATCATCGAAAAAATGTAACTGTTCAGAGCCAAGCAAAATTTCATAAAACAGGTGTAAAATGCGTAGCATTTTGGAGGTTGGCTCTGAACAGTTACGAAAAAAATTAAAAATAAGTATAAAAATCCTTTTTCTGCGGATAGTAATAGTACAAGTATTTTACAGAAAAAGGAGAATTACAACATGCAATATCTAAGAAGAATGGTTCTGGTTTTTACCTGTGTGATGCTGATGGGAGGAATTACGGCGTGTGGAAATGGTGATAACGCTGCAAATCCGGATACGAATACCGGTGGGACGAATCAGAATGGAACGGTAAATGATGTCACAAACGATATCGGAGATGGCGTTGAGGATGCAGTAGATGATGTGAAAGACGGAGTCGATGATATGACCAGAAACAGGACAGAGGACCGGAATGTAAATGATAATCATACAATAGATGGTCAGGAATAGGGAAAAGGCAAGACTTTGCGGAAAAGTCTTGCCTTTTTACAGACAAAAGGTAGTAAAATGTCCGTGGGTGTGATACAATATGACGGTATGCAAAGACGAGATCAACAGAAAAAGCGGAGGACTTCATGAAATTTCGACCATGTATAGATATTCATAACGGTGCAGTCAAGCAGATTGTGGGTGGTAGCCTGAAAGATGCGGGAAATGCAGCGGTAGAAAATTACATATCCAGACAGGATGCAGATTATTATGCGACAATGTATAAGAAAGATGGACTTACCGGAGGACACATTATTTTGCTGAATCCGCCGGCATCGGAATACTATGATGCGACAAAGGCACAGGCACTGAAAGCACTACATGCCTATCCGGGCGGAATGCAGATCGGCGGAGGAATTACTGCAGAAAATGCTGCAGAGTATCTGGAAGAAGGGGCAAGTCATGTGATCGTTACATCCTATGTATTTCAGAATGGACAGGTGCGGTATGACCGGCTGGAGCGGCTGAAAAAGGCAGTAGGGAAAGAGCATCTGGTACTGGATCTCAGCTGCCGGAGGCGCGAGAACAGTTATTATATTGTAACCAACAGATGGCAGACATTTACTGAGCTCAGACTGATACCGGAGGTCCTGGAAGAACTGTCCGGATGGTGTGATGAATTTCTGGTTCACGGGGTTGATGTAGAAGGAAAAGCATCTGGTACAGAGGAGGAGCTGGTCAGGATGCTTGCGGCGTGGGACGGACTTCCGATCACCTATGCCGGTGGAATTGGAAGCATGGAGGATCTGCGGGAGTTTGCACGGATCAGCGGGGAAAAGCTGGACTATACGATCGGCAGTGCACTGGATCTTTTTGGCGGTAAGATTCCGTATGCCGAGCTGACAGAACCGGTGAAATAAACTGATTGAAGAATAAAAGAAATGGTGCTACAATGGATACTGTCTATCTATAGCGGAAAAAAGCAAAACACTTCAGACAGAAGTGATAAGCAAGGAATATAAGGAGCTTAATAAAATGGGAATTATTGAAAAGATATTTGGAACGCACAGCGAACATGAATTGAAGCGAATCTACCCGATCGTGGATCATATTGATGCGCTGGAGCCGGAGATGCAGAAGCTCTCCGATGAGGAATTGAAAGAAAAGACGAAAGAATTCAAGGAGAGGCTTGCAAAAGGAGAGACACTGGACGATCTTCTTCCGGAAGCGTTTGCTGTTGTAAGAGAGGCAGCTGTCCGTGTACTTGGAATGCGCCACTACCGTGTACAGATGATCGGTGGTATCATCCTGCATCAGGGCCGTATTGCCGAGATGAAGACCGGTGAAGGTAAAACACTTGTATCTACACTGCCGGCATACTTAAATGCACTGACCGGAGAAGGGGTGCATATTGTAACAGTCAACGACTATCTGGCAAAGCGTGATGCTGAGTGGATGGGAAAGGTTCATGAATTCCTGGGACTGACTGTTGGAGTTGTTCTGAACCAGATGGATAATGATGAACGACGTGCAGCGTATAATTGCGATATCACTTATGTGACGAATAATGAACTTGGTTTCGATTACCTCCGTGATAACATGGTTATCTATAAAGAACAGCTGGTACAGCGCGGTATGAAATATGCACTTATCGATGAGGTTGACTCAGTTCTGATCGATGAAGCGAGAACACCGCTTATCATTTCCGGACAGAGCGGAAAGTCAACCAGACTTTACGAAGCATGTGATGTTCTGGCAAGACAGCTGGAGAGAGGTGAAGCAAGCGGGGAATTCTCTAAGATGAATGCCATTATGGGAGAAGAGATCGAAGAGACCGGAGACTTCATTGTCAATGAAAAAGAAAAGAATATCAACCTGACCGAAGAGGGTGTGAAGAAGGTTGAGAAGTTCTTCCATATTGAGAACCTTGCTGACCCGGAGAACCTGGAGATCCAGCACAACATCATTCTGGCACTGCGTGCACATAATCTGATGTTCCGTGACCAAGATTATGTAGTAAAAGATGATGAGGTCCTGATCGTTGATGAATTTACCGGACGTATCATGCCGGGACGCCGTTATTCTGACGGACTTCATCAGGCAATCGAAGCAAAAGAGCATGTAAAGGTCAAGAGAGAAAGCAAGACTCTGGCTACCATTACATTCCAGAATTTGTTTAATAAATATGAGAAGAAATCCGGTATGACAGGTACAGCCCTCACAGAGGAACAGGAGTTCCGTGATATTTACGGAATGGACGTTATTGAGATTCCGACGAATGTTCCGGTACAGAGAATTGACCTGGAGGATGCCGTTTACAAATCAAAGAAAGAGAAATTTAACGCAGTTATTGATGCAATCTGTGAAGCGCATGAAAAAGAACAGCCGGTTCTGGTTGGTACGATCACGATCGAAACTTCCGAGCTCCTCAGTAAGATGCTCAGTAAACGCGGCGTAAAACATAATGTACTGAATGCCAAGTTCCATGAATTGGAGGCTGAGATCGTTGCACAGGCAGGACAGCATGGGGCTGTTACGATCGCAACCAACATGGCAGGCCGTGGTACGGATATCAAGCTTGATGAAGAATCAAGAGCAGCCGGCGGACTGAAGATCATCGGTACAGAACGTCATGAGTCCCGTCGTATTGACAACCAGTTGCGTGGACGTGCCGGACGTCAGGGCGATCCGGGAGAATCCAGATTCTATATTTCTCTGGAGGATGACCTGATGCGTCTGTTCGGTTCCGAGAGACTGATGGATGTATTTACCAAGCTTGGAGTAGAAGAAGGAGAACAGATCGAGCACAAGATGCTTTCAAGTGCGATTGAGAAGGCTCAGAAGAAGATTGAGAGCAATAACTTTGGTATTCGTAAGAACCTGCTTGAATATGACCAGGTAATGAACGAACAGAGAGAGATCATCTACGATGAAAGACGCAGAGTCCTTGACGGTGAGAATATGAGAGATTCTATCTTCCATATGATCACAGACTTTGTGGAAAATACTGTCGATGCCAATCTTTCTGAGGAACAGGATTTTGAAGAATGGGATCTTGGAGCAATGAACCGTGACCTTCTGGATGTGATTCCAACGCTTCCGCCGGTTACGGAGGAGGATGCAAAGGATAAAGAGCCAAAAGAGATCAAGCATCTCCTGAAAGAACGTGCTGCAAAAGCATACGAAGAAAAAGAAGCACAGTTCCCGGAAGCAGAGCATCTGCGTGAGGTGGAGCGTGTGTTCCTTCTGCGTGTGATCGATGCAAAATGGATGGATCACATTGATGATATGGATCAGTTACGTCAGGGAATCGGTCTGCAGGCTTACGGACAGAGAGATCCTTTGGTTGAATACAAGATGATCGGATATGATATGTTCGGTGAAATGACACGTGCAATCGAAGTGGATACAGTCAGACTTCTCTTCCATGTCAATGTAGAACAGAAGGTTGAAAGAGAACAGGTTGCAAAGGTAACCGGTACCAATAAAGATGACAGCGTTGCGAAGGGACCAAAGGTACGTGCCGAGAAAAAGATATATCCAAATGATCCATGCCCGTGTGGAAGCGGCAAGAAATACAAACAATGCTGTGGAAGAAAATAAATACGACTGTTTGGATTTTTATATAATTTTATGAGATTTGAGGTGATACAGTGGTTGAATTAGACGGATTTAAGCAGACATTAAATGCGTATGAAGAACCCCTGAAGGAAATGAGGGATTCACTTTGACCTGGCAGGCAAAGAAAAACGGATTGAAGAGCTGGAAAGAAAGATAGAAGAACCGGGGTTCTGGGACAAGACAGAGCTTTCGCAGAGGATCATGAAAGAACTCCGGAAAATGCAGGACTGTGTGAAGGAGGTCCGGGATCTGGAAAGTTCATATGAAGATATCAATGCACTGATCGAACTTACGGAAGAGGAAGAAGACCGGGAGATGATCAAAGAGATCCAGCGTGAGATCGCTAAATTTGAAAAAGAATTTGAAGATCTCAGGATCCGGACGCTTCTTTCGGGAGAATATGATTCCTGCAATGCAATCGTGACACTGCATGCAGGAGCCGGAGGAACAGACAGCTGTGACTGGGCAAATATGCTGTATCGTATGTATACAAGATATGCACAGTCAAAAGGATTTCAGATAACCGTGCTGGACTATCAGGACGGAGATATTACCGGACTGAAAGGAATCACGTTTGAAGTAACGGGAGATAATGCATATGGCTATTTTCAGTCAGAAAAGGGAGTGCACCGTCTGGTGCGTATTTCTCCGTTCAATTCAGCAGGCAAGAGGCAGACATCTTTTGCATCCTGTGATGTGATACCGGATATTGAAGATGATATTGACATTGAGCTGAATGACGACGACCTGCGGATCGACACCTACCGTTCGAGCGGAGCCGGAGGACAGCATATCAACAAGACTTCGTCTGCGGTGCGGATCACGCATCTTCCGACAGGAATCGTAGTGCAGTGCCAGAATGAACGTTCGCAGCTTTTTAATAAGGACAAAGCGATGCAGATGTTGAAAGCCAAGCTGTATCTTTTGAAAAAGCAGGAGCAGGAAGAAAAGGTATCCGGTATCCGGGGGGAAATTCAGGATATCAATTTTGGAAGCCAGATCCGATCCTATATTTTACATCCTTACAATCTGGTCAAGGATCACCGTACCGGTGAAGAGACCGGAAATGTAAGTGCAGTTCTGGATGGGGAGCTGGATCCATTTATCAATGCTTATCTGAAACAGAGGAGTAACAATGGATAATACAAAGTACTATGTGGTAAAGAAAAAAGCAGTGCCGGAGGTGCTCATAAAGGTTGTCGAGACAAAGAGACTGCTCGCAACCAGACGTGGAATGACTATTCAGGAAGCGACAGAAGAGATCGGTATCAGCAGAAGTTCTTTCTATAAATATAAGGATGATATTTTCCCATTTCACGAAAATGAAAAAGGAAGGACTGTTACGATGGTTATTCAGCTTGATGATACACCGGGGGTTATGGCAGAGCTTTTAAACGCGGTGGCAAGGTATCAGGCGAATATCCTGACTATTCACCAGAGTATTCCGATCAACGGGGTGGCAACACTGACACTCAGTGTGGAGGTGTTGCAGACAACGAAGAATCTGTCGGAGATGGTGGAAGAGATTGAACAGCATTCAGGTGTGCATTATTTGAAAATCGTAGGCAGGGAGTAGACAAAAAGATGAAGATTGCAGTATTGGGTTATGGTACCGTAGGTTCTGGTGTGGTAGAAGTTCTGGATGTAAATCAGAAGCTGATCGCGTCACGGGCAAAAGAAAAAATTGAAGTTAAATATGTGCTGGATCTGAGGGATTTTCCGGGAGATAAGATCCAGGAAAAGATTGTTCATGATTATGAGATTATCCTGAATGATCCGGAGATTGGAATTGTAGTAGAAGTGATGGGCGGTGTGGAACCGGCGAATACCTTTGTCAGAAAAGCGCTGGAAGCAGGAAAAAGTGTCGTGACATCCAATAAGGCGTTGGTTGCCAAGCATGGATCCGCACTTCTTAAAACAGCACGGGAAAAGAATGTGAATTTCCTTTTTGAAGCAAGTGTGGGAGGGGGAATTCCAATCCTCCGGGCACTTGGATCATCCCTGACAGGTGATGAGATCGAAGAAATTGCAGGAATCCTGAACGGAACAACCAATTACATGATGACCAGGATGTTCTACGAGGGAGCGAACTATGAAGAGGTTCTCCGTGAAGCACAGAAGAATGGATTTGCAGAGGCAGATCCGACTGCTGATGTGGAAGGACAGGATGCATGCCGGAAGATCGCGATCCTTGCATCGATCATCTCAGGAAAATATGTGGATTTTGAAGAAATTTATACCGAAGGTATTACAAAGATCACAACAGAAGATATGCAGTATGCAAAGACTCTGGGAATGAATATCAAACTTCTTGCTGAGTGTAAGCATGTGGACGGAACTCTTTATGCGGGAGTTGCACCGGTGCTTCTTCATGCAGAACATCCGCTTTACAGTGTGAATGGTGTATTTAATGCCGTATTTGTAAAGGGGAATATGCTGGGAGATGCGATGTTCTACGGAAGTGGGGCAGGAAAGCTTCCGACTGCAAGTGCGGTTGTGGCTGACATTGTGGCAGTTGTACAGAATCAGGGCAGAGATATCATGAATTTCTGGAGCGAAGAAAAGCTTACATTGGAAGACAGAAGCAAGACCAGCAAGAAGTTCCTGGTGCGAATCCGTGGAAATGAGGATGCGCTCAAAGAACGAATCGGCAATGATTTTGGTGAAGTAAGATTTGTAGAGGCAGGAGTCAATGGAGAATTCGGTTTTGTCACACCGGTGATGACCGAGGGAGAATACGAGGAAAAAGCAAAAGCTTATCCGGAAATCCTGCATATGATAAGAGTAGAAGAAGAAGTCTAAAAATGCAGGAACTGTAGGAGGAAATTATGCTGGTAGTTAAGAAATTTGGCGGCAGTTCGGTTGCAGATAAAGAGAGAATCTTTAATGTGGCAAGACGCTGCGCAGAAGAGTATCAGATGGGGAATGATGTGATCGTTGTTCTTTCCGCAATGGGAGATACAACAGATGAACTGCTTGAGAAGGCAGCCGAGATCAATCCGTATCCATCAAAACGAGAACTTGATATGCTCCTTACCACGGGAGAGCAGGTATCTGTGGCACTGATGGCAATGGCACTTCAGTTTTTGAATGTTCCGGCAATCTCGCTGAATGCATTCCAGGTAAAGATGCATTCTACGGCGCGGAACGGAAATGCAAGATTTAAAAGAGTGGATACAGACCGTATCACCCATGAACTGGAGAACCGTAAGGTCGTGATCGTAACCGGATTCCAGGGAGTCAACCATTATGGAGACTATACCACACTTGGAAGAGGTGGATCCGATACGACAGCTGTGGCACTTGCGGCTGCAATGCATGCAGACAAATGCGAGATTTATACAGACGTAGACGGTGTTTACACTGCAGACCCGAGAGTGGTACCGAATGCACGCAAAATCGAAGAGATCACCTACGATGAGATGCTGGAGCTTGCAACATCAGGGGCAAAGGTTTTACATAATCGTTCTGTAGAGATGGCGAAAAAATACGGGGTTGAGCTGGTTGTACGTTCCAGCCTGAATACAGAAGAAGGAACCCTGGTCAAGGAGGTAGCAAAGGTGGAAAAAATGTTAATTACCGGCGTTGCGGCAGATAAAAATACAGCGAGAATTTCAGTAATGGGTGTAGAAGACAAACCAGGTACTGCATTTAAGATTTTCAATACACTTGCAAAGCATAATATTAACGTAGATATTATTCTTCAGTCAGTTGGACGTGACGGAACAAAAGACATTACGTTTACTGTATCACAGGATGATCTTAAAGAGGCAATGGAAGTTATGGAAGCCAGAAAAGAAGCCCTTACGATCAAAGAGATGAATTATAACGAAAAAGTTGCAAAGGTATCGATCGTAGGAGCTGGAATGCTCAGCAATCCGGGCGTTGCTGCGACCATGTTTGAGTCACTTAGCAATTCCAATATCAATATCAATATGATTTCTACATCAGAGATCCGTATCACGGTTCTGATCGATGAAAAAGATGCAGACCGTGCACTGGTTGCAATCCATGACGGATTTGGTCTGGAAGACTAATAAAAAGAATGTGGTCGCAAATGTACCGGATGGCGCATTTGCGGAAGAAAAAAGGATTGGGAAATTTCTCAATCCTTTTTCTGACTCAGTGTACTGTTATGATATTTGCTGGAAAAGGTGACATCCTCACCAAACCAATCCGGCGGGGTAAAGGAATTTGCCTCTTCTTCGGAAGAGAATTCGACTTCGGCAAGGAGAAGTGGGGCGAGATCACCGGCGAAGACATCAAGCTCGATCGTGAGATGATCTCCGTAAGGGATGCAGTAGCGTTCTTTTGTGATAATGCGCCCGTCTGCCTTTTCGCGCAGATGGCAGTAGGCTTCCTCGGTAAGAGGAAGATTATGTTCTTCACGAATCATCAGACCTTTGGATTTGTAGGTCAGGATGTAGTCATCAGCATCCCTGCGGACACGGACAACCGGTTCGGTGCATAGATAAGCCTGCTCAAGTGTGCGGTGCGGATAAGCTTCAAGGTGATCCGGAAGCTTATGAATCAGATATTTGCGTTCTATTTCCATGGGAAAGCCCTCCTTATATATTCATTAACAGTATAGCGGAGTTTTTCGGGGGAGACAAGGCAGAAAGTTGCCATTTTTGCAGGCTTCTGTTACAATGGGGAACATCAGGAAAAAGAAAGGATGGACAAGATTATGAGTGAAGTATGTGTATTTCTTGCAGATGGATTTGAAGAAATTGAAGGTCTTACGGTCGTTGATCTTTTAAGAAGAGCCGGGATCGAGACCAGAACCGTTTCCATCATGGGACAGGAAGAGATCCAGGGGGCACACGGAATTATAGTAAAAGCAGACAGCTTGTTTGAAAATACAGATTTTTCAGAGGTGAAGATGCTGGTGCTTCCGGGGGGGATGCCGGGAACAATCCATTTAAAAGAACACAAAGGTCTTGAAAAGCTGATCTTAAAACATAATGAAGAAAAAAAATATCTGGCTGCAATCTGTGCGGCACCGACCGTATTTGGCGGAATGGGAATCCTGAAAGGAAAGAAGGCAATCTGCTATCCGGGAATGGAAGAAGGACTTACCGGAGCGGAAGTTACCTGTCAGCCGGCAGTGACAGATGGACATATCACAACCAGCCGGGGACTTGGAACCGCGATCGATTTTGCACTTGCGCTGATCAGCGAGCTGCGGGATAAAGAAAGCGCAGATACCATTTCAAAGCAGGTAGTCTATGAACGGTAGTTTCTGGAAAAAGAGAAAAGCAGGCAGTGTGTTTCTGGCAGTGTTGCTTTTGACTACACTGCTTGCCGGATGTGGGATCAATGAAGGAAAGGCGGAAAAATATGTGCAGGCGAACCTGGATCTGACTTTTCAGGGACAAACCCAGGAAGCAAAAGAAATCCTCGGAGCATCAGACAGTGATCTGAAAAAGGTCTATGAGAACGGGATCAATGCTTTTGTCCAGGACTGTCTGCTAAATGGTGTGGAGACGGAAAATGACTTTTCTGAGACATATGGTGTATTGATCAAAGAGATCTTTAGTTCTGTCCGTTATCAGGTAAGTGGTGTAAAAAAGACAGGGAGTAAGACCTGTGAGGTGACGGTAAAGTACCAGCCGGTGGATGTATTTACCCGCTTCATGCCGAAGCTGAAGGAAGAGTCCGAGAAGATCCAGGCAGACAAAGATGCAGGAAAGTACAGCGGAACAGATGAAGAAATCAAAGAGGCAATGGTGTTGGATTACATGACCGGTGCATACAGCCTTTTAAGAAGTTCTTATCTTGATATGCAGTATGGAGAGAAGCAGGAATATACCTTTACCGTGACGCAAAAAGGGCGGAATACCTGGTCGATCGGTGATGAGGAATTAAATGACTTTATAGAACGAATTTTAGAGCTTGATAAACTGTAGAAGTTGTGCTATACTTGTAAAATGATTGTAATGTAGATAAGTCTGTCGACTTTTTGCATATGTAAATTTAGGAGGAAATGGTAATGAGTTTACAAGTTGAACAGTTAGAACACAATATGGCGAAACTCACAATCGAAGTTTCAGCAGAAGAATTAGAAGGAGCACTTCAGAAAGCATACCAGAAACAGAAAAGCAGAATTAATGTTCCTGGATTCCGTAAAGGAAAAGTTCCGCGCCAGCTCATCGAAAAGATGTACGGACCGGAAATCTTCTATGATGATGCAGCAAACGCTCTGATTCCGGAAGCATATTCAAAAGCATACGATGAAAGCGGACTTGAGATCGTATCTCAGCCGAAGATCGATGTAACACAGATCGAAAAAGGAAAACCGTTCATCTTCACAGCTGAAGTAGCTACAAAGCCGGAAGTAGAACTTGGCGAATACAAAGGAATCGAAGTTCCGAAATATTCTAACCGCGTAACACAGAAAGAAATCGACGCTAAGCTTGAGGAAGAACAGCTTAAGAACGCAAGAACAATCACAGTAGAAGGACGTCCGGTACAGGATAAAGACGAAGTTGTCCTTGATTTTGAAGGATTTGTAGACGGAGAAGCTTTTGAAGGTGGAAAAGGAGAAAACTATCCGCTGACAATCGGTTCAGGATCTTTCATTCCAGGATTTGAAGAACAGCTGATCGGTGCAGAACCGGAAAAAGAAGTTGAAGTTAAGGTTACATTCCCGGAAGATTACCATGCAGAAGACCTCAAAGGAAAAGAAGCTGTATTCAAATGCACAGTTCATGAGATCAAAGCAAAAGAACTTCCGGAGCTTGATGATGAATTTGCTTCAGAAGTATCAGAATTCGATACTCTTGATGAATTAAAAGCTGATATCAAAGCTAAGATTAAAGAGCAGAAAGTAAACGATGGCAAGAGAGCACAGGAAGATGCAGCTGTAGATGCGATCATCGAATCAGCTAAGATGGATCTTCCGGAAGCTATGGTTGATACACAGGCAAGACAGATGCTTGATGAATTCGCTCAGAGAATGCAGCAGCAGGGACTGACTCTTGACCAGTACATGCAGTTCACAGGCATGACAGCTGACAAGATGATGGATGAACTTCGTCCGCAGGCTGAGAAGAGAATCAAGACAAGACTTGTTCTTGAAGCAATTGCAAAAGCAGAAAACATCGAAATCACAGATGAAAAATTAGACGAAGAGATCGCTAAGATGGCAGAAGCTTACCAGATGGAAGCTGACAAGCTTAAGAGCTTTATGGGCGACAAAGAAAAAGAACAGATGAAGCAGGATATGGCAGTTCAGGAAGCAATTACATTTGTAGTTGACAATGCCGTAGAAAAATAAGTATCTGTTTCATACTTTAATATAGCAGGAGGAGTGTTACATGAGTAGTTTAGTACCTTATGTCGTTGAACAGACAAGCCGTGGAGAACGCTCTTACGACATTTATTCAAGACTTTTAAAAGACAGAATCATTTTCCTGGATACCGAAGTGAATGATGCATCAGCGAGCCTGATCGTAGCGCAGCTGCTGTTTCTGGAAGCAGAAGATCCGGAAAAGGATATCCAGTTTTATATTAACAGTCCTGGCGGATCGATTTCAGCAGGTATGTCGATCTACGACACTATGAATTACATCAAATGTGACGTCTCTACGATGTGTATGGGAATGGCTGCAAGTATGGGAGCCTTCCTTCTCGCAGGCGGAGCAAAGGGAAAGAGATATGCCCTTCCGAATGCAGAGATCATGATTCACCAGCCTTCAGGCGGTGCACAGGGTCAGGCAACCGAGATTGAGATCAATGCACAGCATATTCTGAAGATCAGAGAAAGAATGAACAGATTGATGGCTGCAAATACAGGTCAGAGTTATGAGACAATTTGTGCAGATACGGAAAGAGATAACTGGAAGACTGCCGAAGAAGCTTTGGCATATGGATTGATTGATAAGGTTATTACAAGCCGTTAACGGGAAAAGGGAATGTCCTTATTGGGACATTCCCTTTACGTGTAAAAAAGTGCGAGGTAAGAATATGGCAGGAAAATATGAAGAAATCGTAAGATGTTCTTTTTGCAATAAACCACAGAGTCAGGTACGCAAGATGATCGCCGGACCAAATGGGGTGTTTATCTGTGACCAGTGTGTGGATGTATGTACTGAGATCATTGAAGATGAACTTGGTTATGAAGAAGAAAATGCATATGATGATATCAATCTTCTGAAACCGGAAGAAATCAAGGCATTTCTGGATGATTATGTGATCGGACAGGACGAAGCAAAGAAAGTACTTTCTGTTGCGGTATATAATCACTATAAGCGTATTATGGCAGAAAAAGATCTGGGCGTGGAGCTTCAGAAGAGTAACATCCTGATGGTAGGACCGACAGGATGCGGTAAGACTTTTCTGGCACAGTCTCTCGCAAAAATTCTGAATGTACCGTTTGCAATTGCAGATGCAACTGCGCTTACAGAAGCAGGATATGTCGGAGAAGATGTAGAGAATATTCTTCTTAAGATCATTCAGGCAGCAGATGGTGATATTGAACGTGCAGAGCACGGAATCATTTATATCGATGAGATTGACAAAATCACAAGAAAATCTGAAAATCCGTCGATTACCCGTGATGTATCAGGAGAAGGTGTTCAGCAAGCACTTCTGAAGATCCTGGAAGGTACAATCGCAAATGTACCGCCACAGGGTGGACGTAAGCATCCGCAGCAGGAGATGATCCAGATCGATACCACCAATATTTTATTTATCTGCGGTGGAGCGTTTGAGGGAATAGATAAGATTATAGAGAACAGAATAGATAAGAAATCCATTGGATTTGAGGCACAGATCGCGCAGCGGCATGAGGAAGATATCGACCGGCTTCTGCAGCAGATCCTTCCACAGGATCTTGTGAAGTTTGGACTGATCCCGGAACTTGTAGGACGTGTGCCGGTAACTGTATCCCTGGAACTTCTGGATAAGGAAGATCTGATCCGCATTCTGACGGAACCAAAGAATGCGATTGTAAAACAGTACCAGAAGCTTCTGGAGCTGGATGATGTGGAACTGGAATTCGACAAAGAGGCGCTGGAGGCGATTGCTGAGACTTCCCTGAAGCGTAAGACAGGAGCCAGAGGACTCCGTGCGATCATGGAAAATGTAATGATGGATATCATGTATAAAGCACCGTCTGATGAGAATCTGAAATACTGTCTTGTGACAAAAGAGGCAGTACTTGGGGAGAAAGCACCGAGTACAGAAAAGATCGAAGCAAGACCGGAAAGTGCATAAGAAAATCAGACGTATGGAAATGGGTGCTGACGGTTAAGGCCAGAAGCATCCATTTTTATTTAACAGGAGAAAAAACTATATGAACAGAACAGGAAGTCTGCCAATGGTTGCCCTGCGGGGAATGACAATTCTGCCGGAGATGGTGGCACATTTTGACATCAGCCGGGAACGCTCGATTGAAGCGGTTCAGGAAGCGATGGCAAGCGACCAGAAGATTTTTTTGCTGACACAGAAAGATGTGGAAGTGGAAAATCCGGGAGAAGCAGATCTCTACCGTGTGGGAACAGTTGCGACAGTAAAACAGATCATCAAACTGCCAAAGCAGATTCTGCGGGTGCTTGTATCTGCAGAAGAGCGGGCGGTTTTAAATACAATAGAATTTGCAGATCCGTATCTTCGGGCAAATATTACGATCCCGGAAGAGAGTGATCCGGATATTGCAGGCGAGATCAACCGGGAAGCGATGATGCGGGGACTTCGGGATCTGTATCTGGATTATGCGGCGAGAATGCCGAAGATCACAAAAGATATGGTAAACCAGATCAAAGAGATCACGGAATTGAAAAAGATGGTGAATCAGGTGGCAGCGAATATGCCTCTGGATTACCGGGAATTGCAGGAAATCCTGGAAGAACTTGATTTTGACAGACGTTATGAGCTTATTTCCTTTAAGTTGGTCAATGAGATGCAGATCATGAACATCCGCGATGAGATCCAGATGAAGGTGAAAGAGCGTGTGGATAAGCATCAGAGAGAATATATCCTGCGCGAACAGTTGAAGCTGATCCGAGAAGAGCTTGGTGAGGATACTACAATTTCCGATGCGGAGGAATTTGCACAGAAGACAGAAGCGCTGGATGCACCGGATGAGGTAAAAGAAAAGCTGAAAAAAGAGATCAGCAGATTTAAAAATTCCATGCAGAGTCCGGCAGAAGCGGGCGTGATCCGTACATATATTGAAACCATGCTGGAAATGCCATGGAATAAGCGGGCTGAGGATTTTACAGACATTGCATATGCGAAAGAGCTTCTGGAAGCAGAACATTACGGACTGGAAGAGGTTAAAGAACGTGTGCTGGAATTTCTGGCAGTACGTGCTCTTACGAAAAAGGGTGACAGCCCGATCCTGTGTCTGGTAGGTCCTCCGGGAACTGGAAAGACATCCATTGCAAGATCACTTGCAAAAGCACTGAAAAAACCGTATGTGAGAATTTCTCTTGGCGGTGTCCGTGATGAGGCTGAAATCCGTGGACACAGAAAAACTTATGTTGGTGCAATGCCGGGACGGATCGCAAACGGTATTAAGAGCGCCGGGGTAAAGAACCCACTGCTCCTTCTGGATGAGATTGATAAAGTCAGCACAGACTATAAGGGAGATACTTTTTCTGCGCTTCTGGAGGTGTTGGACAGTGAACAGAACAATCGTTTCCGTGATCATTATCTGGAAGTCCCGGTCGATCTGTCTGAGGTGACATTTGTAACGACGGCTAACTCGCTGCAGACAATCCCCCGACCACTTCTTGACCGTATGGAAGTAATTGAGGTCAGCAGTTATACGGAGAACGAAAAGCTGCATATTGCGACAGAACATCTGATTCCAAAGCAGTTGGAAAGACATGGACTAACAAAAGAACAGCTTACGATCAGTAAGGGCGTGATCTGGAAAATTGCGCAGAACTACACCAAGGAAGCCGGTGTGCGTCAGATGGAGCGTGAAATCGGTAATATCTGCAGGAAGGCTGCCAGAGAGATCTATGAACATGATAAAAAGAGAGTTCAGGTAACAGAGCGGAATATTGAAAAGTATCTTGGAAAAGAAAAGTACACCTATCAGATGGCAAATGCCGAGGATGAGGTGGGAATCGTCCGTGGTCTGGCATGGACCAGTGTAGGAGGAGATACCCTGCAGATTGAAGTGAATGTAATGCCAGGAAAGGGTGAGATTATTCTGACGGGACAGCTTGGCGATGTGATGAAAGAATCTGCGCAGGCAGGAATCAGTTATATCCGATCAATCAGCAGTAAATATAAGGTTGCTGAAGATTTCTTTGAAAAACATGATATCCATATCCATATTCCGGAAGGGGCAGTTCCAAAAGATGGACCTTCAGCCGGTATTACGATGGCGACTGCGATGCTCTCTGCAATTACAGACAAGAAAGTGCGTGCCGATCTTGCCATGACGGGTGAGATTACGCTGCGGGGAAGAGTACTTCCGATCGGAGGACTGAAAGAGAAGCTCCTGGCGGCAAAGAATGCCGGAATCAGGACGGTACTTGTACCGAGGGAGAACAAAAAAGATGTGGATGAACTTTCTTCTGAGATCACAAAGGGACTGGAGATTATTCCGGTATCGCAGATGGAAGAGGTTCTGAAAATCGCACTTATGCGCACACGGAGGAAAAAAGATGGTAATTAAGAATGTAAATCTGGAAACAGTCTGTGGAATTACAAGTAAATTGCCGGATCACACTTTGCCGGAGATCGCATTTGCCGGAAAATCCAATGTCGGTAAATCCTCTCTGATCAATGCACTGATGAACCGGAAGGCGCTTGCCAGAACTTCGGCAAAACCTGGGAAAACACAGACCATCAACTTTTACAATATCAACGAAGAAATGTATCTGGTGGACCTTCCGGGATACGGTTATGCAAAGGTTTCCGAGCAGGAGAAGGCACAGTGGGGAAAGCTGATCGAGCGTTATCTTCATGGCTCTAAACAGCTGCGAGCTGTCTTCCTTCTGATCGATATCCGTCATGATCCATCTGCGAATGATAAAATGATGTATGACTGGATCGTGGATCAGGGATTCAATCCGATCATTATCGCGACAAAGCTTGATAAGCTGAAGAGAAGTCAGGTACAGAAGCAGGTAAAGGCAATTAAGACCGGACTGAAGCTGCTTCCGGGAACTGTTGTGATTCCTTTCTCAGCAGAGACAAAGCAGGGACGGGATGAGATCTGGAATCTTGTAGACACAGAATTCCTGGGAAAAGGAACGGAGGAATAACCTTGAAAAATCCACTGCATTATCAGTTTTCGGATTATGATTGTGGACCGACGTTCATGCAGAATGCGAGCAGCTTTCTCAATGCATCCAAACAAGATGTATGTCGATTCGGGCGCTGATACCTCAAGTGGGTTGCATTAACTAAGATACGGGGAGAAAAAGTTCACCCCCACAAATTCCACTTTGGGCGGGATTTGTGGGGGTTGCTTTTTCTAGTTGGTTGGTAAGAAAAGCAAGTGGGATACCAATTTTTAGAATGTGGATATCATTTTAGATTTCTTGCCAGATTATATAAATTTTTGATTACATCAGTTTTCTAAACAGATCTTTCAGATCTTCTACGGATGCGTCTTTTGGATTTCCAGGTGCGCAGGCATCGGCGTGGGCGGATTCTGCGAGGAACTGGAGATCTTCTTCTTTGAGGGATTCGAGTTTGGATGGGATTCCTACGTCTTCAGAGAGTTTGCGGACTGCATCTACAGCTGCTTTTCTGTATTCTTCCTGAGACATATTATCTACGCCTTCAACTCCCATTGCGCGGGCGATTTCACGGTATTTTTCTCCTGTGCAGTCTGCGTTGTATTCCATTACGATCGGAAGCATCATTGCGCATGCAACACCGTGTGGTGTGTCATAGACTGCTCCAAGGGTATGAGCCATTGAGTGAGCGATTCCAAGACCTACGTTTGAGAAGCCCATTCCGGCGATGTACTGTCCAAGAGCCATTCCTTCTCTTCCTTCTTTGGTGTTTTCAACAGCACCGCGGAGAGATTTGGAGATAATCTCGATTGCTTTTAAGTGGAACATATCTGTCATTTCCCATGCGGCTTTTGTGGTGTAGCCTTCGATTGCATGAGTTAATGCATCCATACCGGTTGAAGCGGTCAGTCCTTTTGGCATAGAAGACATCATTTCCGGGTCTACAACAGCGATGATCGGCATATCATGTGGGTCTACACAGACGAATTTACGTTTCTTTTCTACATCTGTTACTACATAGTTGATCGTAACTTCTGCAGCAGTACCGGCTGTTGTCGGAACGGCAATGATCGGAACGCAAGGTTTCTTTGTCGGAGCCACACCCTCCAGGCTTCTTACATCTTCAAATTCCGGGTTTGCGATGATGATACCGATTGCTTTGGAAGTATCCATAGAAGATCCGCCGCCGATTGCGATGATGTAATCAGCACCTGAATTTTTGAAAGCCTGTACACCGTGCTGTACGTTCTCGATAGTCGGGTTTGCTTTGATATCAGAGTAGATTTCGTAAGCAAGTCCTTCTTTGTCTAAGATATCTGTTACTTTGGAAGTAACATTGAATTTGATCAGATCCGGGTCAGAACATACAAGAGCTTTTTTGAAACCGTGAGCTTTTGCTTCTGTTGCAATCTCTGCGATTGCACCTGCTCCATGATAAGATGTCTGATTTAACATAATTCTGTTTGCCATGATACATATCTCCTTTTCGTTTATGATAAAATCACTTGTTTCTGATACTATTTTAACAATAAGAAGGTGGTAAAAAAAGTTACAGAATATGAAAAGTGTAACATTTATACAAAAAATTAAGACAAAATATGCAAATCAGTGAAGAGTTGCACAAGTTTTTCCGGCATGCCAAGTACCAGTTGTTTTGCAAGCTGCGCAGGCGGAAATTTCATTCCGCCAAGCAGCCATTTGACAGTCATGTAAATCGAGCCACGGCAGTACATCTCTAAAAGAAATGAAGTTTCTGCATCCGGGCGTCTTCCGGTTTTCTGGAAAATAAGGTTTGAATAGAATTCCAGAATCAGTTCAAAATCATGTTCTTTTAAAGAGTTCTGATCGTCAGAGCGGAATGCTGCAGCGAAAAACAGGTGCTCTTCCTTTAAATATTCAAATTTTTTGACCAGTCCGTCATAAACAGTGGTACCTTCGCCCATATGTTCAAATGATTTAAGAAGAAGTTTGTCAAAATACCAGTTGATCAGATCGTATTTATCAAGAAAATTGCGGTAAAAGGTCTGGCGTGTGACGCCGCAGACTTCCACAATCTGGCGGATGGTGATATCATCGACAGAAGTGGTCTTCATGCAGGTTTTCATTGCTTCGGCGAGCCGGTATTTGGTAGATTCGGATTTGGCCATGTTCAATTCTCCTTAATCGTAGGCATGTTTTTTTCTATATAAATAGTACGGTATGATCAAAGCTGTGGTAGTGATCCAGGAAATCGGATAACTAAGCATTACACAGGTTGTGGTATGGTGTGCCGGTAAGACAAACATAATCCACGGAATACGGATCAGACATACGCCGCCAAGTGTGATCAGTGTCGGCAGCAGGACATCGCCGGTTCCGCGAAGTGCACCGGAGAGAACTTCAATAAATACATAAATAGTGTAGCACGGTGCCATAAAACGCAGCATATCAATACCGATATTGATCACATTTTGATCTGTCGTAAAAATTGAGAACAGTGGGCGGCAGAAGATGGCTAAAAACAGCACGATCCCTCCGCATACAGCCACTGCCATGGCAAGGCAGATACGTACACTTTTGAAAATACGTTCTTTTTTACCTGCTCCATAATTTTGTCCGGCAAAGGTTGTGATTGCAATTCCGAATGCTCCGTTGACTGTCCAGAAAAGCGCATCCAGTTTACCAAAAGAAGCCCATGCAGCGGCAGTATCGGTTCCGAAACCATTGATCGCTGCCTGAATAATGATATTGGTAATACTGTACATAAATGCCTGCAGTGCACTTGGAATACCGATGCGGAATTCCAGACGCAGCTTCAAAAGGTCTATGTGCAGTTTGCTCAGATAAAGCTTGCAGTCATCATATTTTTTCATCAGTGCATTGGTAACAAGGATTGCACTTACTGCCTGTGAAATAATGGTCGCGATAGCGGCTCCGACAATTCCCATATCAAATACGATTACCAGTACCAGATCGAGGATGATGTTTAGAAAACAACAGACGATCAGGTAATATAGTGGTCTGCGGGAATCACCGATGGAGCGCATGATTGCTGAGCCTATATTAAAGATCAAGGTACCGAAAATACCTAAAAAGTAAATCCGCAGATAAAGAATAGAATCGGCAAGTGTATCTGCAGGTGTATCGATGAGCTTCAAAAGAAATGGTGTTAAGGCCCATCCGAGTATTGTAAATACAATACTGAGAATAACGGAAAAAGCATAGGCGGTATGCAGACTCTTTTGCAGATTCCGCTCATCCTTTGCTCCATAAAACTGAGAAACAATTACAGATGCACCGCTTGCAAGTCCCGTAAAACATCCGATGATCAGATTGGAAAGAACGGCAGAAGATCCCCCGACTGCGGCAAGTGCGCCCTTTCCGACAAAACGACCGACGATGACAGCATCTACGGTGTTATAAAGCTGTTGAAATAAAGTTCCAACCACAATAGGAAAGAAAAAAATCAATAATTGCTTCCAGATAACTCCTTCGGTAATCTGATTGGTTTTTGTACTTTCGTTTGACATGTTAATAACCTCCAATGAAAAAACTAAAAAAACATACCTAAACGAAGTATAACATGAAGTTGGAAGAAAAGATATCAGATGAAGAGAAGTTTCATAGAAATAAAACCAACTTTGACTAACACCGTATGAAATGGTACAATTGAAACACTACGAGAAAAAAGGAGTACAAAGAAATTATGGAAAAAACAGTTGAAGCAGTAATCTGCGGACATGAAATTACATCAGCAGAGGTAGATGCATTTATCGCAAGCCTTCCGAGAGAACAGCAGGTATACGCATCCCATCCGGATTTCCGCAAACAGTGTGTTGATCAGCTGATCGCAGTTTATGCACTTGCAAAATATGGTGAAGAAGAAAAGTTAGACGAGACAGAAAAGTTTAAAGCAATTCTGGAAAATGCAAGAAAAGATATCCTTGCACAGATGGCGATCGGCAAGATCTTTGAGGGAATCACAATTTCAGATGAAGAGGTCAGAGAATATTTTGAAGCAAACAAAGCAAGATTTGCAAAAGGAGCATCTGTTCATGCAAAACATATTCTGGTTGATTCCGAAGACAAATGTAACGAACTACTTGAATCCATCGTAAGTGGTGGGAAAGCATTTGAGGATGTTGCAAAAGAATCTTCTACCTGCCCGTCAGGAGCAAACGGTGGAGATCTTGGCGAATTCGGAAAAGGACAGATGGTCAAAGAATTCGAAGATGCCGCATTTGCAGCAGAAATCGGACATGTGGTTGGACCGGTCAAGACACAGTTTGGATACCATCTGATCAAAGTGGAAGATAAGAAAAAAGCCGAAGATGCGAAGCTTGATGATGTAAAAGAGCAGATTAAGAGTGAGATCATGCAGAAAAAGCAGCAGGAGGCTTATACCGCGAAGGTGGAAGAACTGAAGAAGAAATATATGGCATAGTATTTGCCAGGATTTCATTCGATTGATAAAAAACAGCAGGACAGATTAATTTTTATCGGATCTGCACCCATTGCGCAGGCAATCCTTCTATCTGGAATCACTTGTGCTGCCAACTCTCATTTATGAAATATTTGTGAAAACTCCCCCGCAGATTTGACGAAACACGAAAAAAGTTGTAGTATATATGACGGAATTGTTACAGAAGTGTTAAGAAACGGAGATACGAATGCAGATTCGCAGTGCAGCAAAATGGATCGCAGCGGCAGCAGGGATACTGGTTGGCGCCGTTATCGTAGGATTTACATTAAAAGATACTACATATATAGAAGCAAAATTAGAACAGATCAAAGGAGCAAGACAGTCTGTTACAGCAGTGGAGAAAACGACAGCAAAGACGCAGAAGATAAAAAATGCGGAAATGGTGAAAAAGACACCCCTTCCGGAGAGTAGCAGTATTTCTGATTTTGCATTTACAGGACAGATGCCGGAGCTTCCTACCGGATGTGAGATCACATCTCTTACAATGGCTTTGAATTATTATGGATATTCTGCAGATAAGATGGCAATGGCACTCAAATATTTACCGACAGTTGGATGGACCAACACTTATTACGGAGACAATGAAACTTTATATGGAAATGATATTTACAATTATTTTATAGGAAATCCACAGTCAGAGACGGATGGATTAAGCTGCGGAGCGGGAGCAATCGTGACGGCAGCAGATGGCTATCTTGCAGATAATGGAAATGCAATGAAAGCAGAGGACGAGACAGGATCAGAGCCGGAACAGCTGTATCGTTTTGTAAGTGAAGGAACCCCCGTGGTTGTATGGGGAACAATTGGTATGGAAGAACGTCAGATAATGGAAAGCTGGAATACGGAAGATGGAAGAGAAGCCAGCTGGGCGATGAACGATCATTGTGTTGTACTGATCGGATACAGTGCAGACAGTGTGACTGTTGCAGACCCGATCGAAGGGATTGTGAGCTATGACAGAGCACAGTTTGAATCGGCTTTTCGTTCCAGAGGTAATCAGTGTGTGATTTTGAAGAATGTACAATAGAGAAGTGAGAGGTACTTTGCAGATAAAAACAGTCTGTGAAGTATCTCTTCTTTTTTATATATGTGATGAGCTGAGTGCAGAGTTTCGTCTACTTAAGGAAAGAAGATCAGGATTGTAAAAATATTTGAGAAGAAGTTTGCCAAAGGATTGACAATTTTTTGTTTTTTTGGTATCTTTAGACTATGGTACAAACGTTAGTCTAAAAAGAAAAATGACAAGAAGGAGAGCTACCATGAATTTAGTAACGAATATTCAGAAGTATTCGATCCATGACGGAGATGGAATCCGTACTACTGTATTTTTTAAAGGATGTCCATTAAAGTGCGAGTGGTGTCACAACCCTGAGACACAGCGTTTTGAGAGAGAGCTTCAGTGTGATAAAGAAAAGTGCGTCGGATGTGGAACCTGTGCGAAGGTCTGTCCGAACGGTGCCATCACTATGGTAGATGGAAAGCCGGAGCTTGACAAAGAGAAATGCCAGCTTTGCGGAAAATGTGATAATTTCTGTCCGCAAGGCATTCGGGAGATTGTCGGGCAGGAGTATCCGGTAAAGGAACTGGTAAAAGAGCTGATGAAAGACCGGATGTTTTATGAACAGTCCGGCGGTGGAGTCACACTTTCCGGCGGGGAAGTGATGGTGATGTCAACGGATTATATTTTACAGATCGCGAAAGCACTTAAAAAAGAAGAAATTTCGCTTACCATTGATACCTGCGGATATGTTTCGTATGATAAATTTGAAGCAATTTTACCGTATGTAGATACGTTTTTATATGACGTAAAAGTGATGGATCCGGAATTACATAAAAAGTATATCGGAGTTGACAATAAGCTGATTCTGGATAATCTGGTGAAGCTTTCAGATGCAGGGGCAAGGATTTACATCCGAATTCCGACGATCAAAGAAGTGAACGGCAATGTGCAGAACATGGAAGATACCATTCATTTTCTGAAGAAACACGGCATTCACCCAGCACAGGTTAATCTGCTGCCTTACCATAATACAGGAAGCAGTAAATATCCGAAGCTGGGTATGGAATACAAGGGAACTGATTTACATGCACCGGAAAAAGAAGAGATGGAAAGTTTTGTAAAGCTTTTTCAGGATGCAGGGTATACCAACACAAAAATAGGAGGATAAGAAAATGGCAAGAGGCATGAATGAAAGAATTCAGAAGCTGAGAGAACTGAGTGTTACAACACCGGTTCACATTGATCTCGAAAGAGCAAGAATCGAGACAGATTTTTACAGAAAAAATGATGGAAAATATTCGATTCCGGTTATGAGAGCCATGGTATTAAAAGAATATTTTTCAAAGAAGACACTTTATCTGGGAGACGGTGAGCTGATCGTTGGTGAAAAAGGAAAAGATCCACAGGCTTCTCCTACATTCCCGGAACTTTGCTGCCACAGCAAAGAAGATATGGTAGTTATGAGTGAACGTGACCTCGTATCTTTCCATACAACAGAAGAAGATCGTGAGATCCAGGAGAAGGAAATTATTCCTTACTGGTCAGGACGAAGCATGAGAGAGAAGATCCTTGCAGCTATGACTCCGGAATGGAATGACTGCTATTCAGCAGGTATGTTCACAGAGTTTATGGAGCAGAGAGGACCTGGACATACATGCGGTGGTGAACAGAACTTTAAAGTTGGATATCTGGAATACAAAGAAAAGATCAAAAAGACTATGGATGCGCTGGATTTCATGAATGATCCGGAAGCTACCGATAAAATGGAAGAACTCAAAGCGATGGATATTGCATGTGATGCGGTTATCATTCTTGGAGAAAGATATCACAAGCTTGCCCTTGAAATGGCAGAAAAAGAAGCAGATCCTACACGTAAGAAAGAATTAGAGCAGATCGCAGCCAACCTGGAAGTTGTTCCGGCTCACAAACCGCAGACCTTCTGGCAGGCAATCCAGTTATACTGGTTTACACATCTTGCGGTTACAACAGAACTGAACCCATGGGATGCATTCAGTCCGGGACGTCTGGATCAGCATCTGATTTCTTATTATGAAGCAGATACAGAAGCAGGAATCCTTGATGACGAGAAAGCAAAAGAACTGCTTGAATGCTTATGGATCAAATTCTACAACCAGCCGGCACCGGTTAAGGTTGGTATTACCTTAAAAGAAAGTGCTACTTATGTAGACTTTGCGAATATCAATACAGGTGGAGTTACACCAGATGGTAAAGACGGTGTAAACGCAGTCAGCTACCTGATCCTTGACTGTATGGATGAGATGAAGCTTGTACAGCCGAACTCCAATGTAACCATCAGCAAGAAGACACCGGCACGTTTCCTCAAGAGAGCATGCGATATTTCAAGAAAAGGATGGGGACAGCCGGCATTCTACAATACAGAAGCACAGATCATGGAGCTTGTTAATGCAGGAAAGACTCTGGAAGATGCCCGTCGTGGTGGATCTTCAGGTTGTGTAGAGACAGGAGCATGGGGAAGTGAAGCATATATCCTGACCGGTTATATGAATATTCCGAAGATTTTCCAGCTGACTCTTTACAACGGTTATGATGCAATGTCAGGCAAACAGCTCGGACTGAAGCTTGGTTATGCAAAAGACTTTAAGACATTTGATGAACTGTGGGATGCATTCAAGAAACAGATGAAGCATTTTATCGATATTAAGATCCGTGGAAACAATGTAATCGAGAGATTATATGCAGAAAATATGCCGGCACCGTGTCTTTCCGTTGTAACAAACGACTGCATCAGTAATGCAAAAGATTACAATGCAGGTGGAGCAAGATACAACACGAACTACATTCAGGGTGTTGGTATTGGAACCGTTACAGACTGTATTGCAGCTGTTAAATACAATGTATTTGACAAGAAGAACTTCACAATGGAAGAACTGATCGAAGCAATGGATCACAACTTTGAAGGATACGATGCAATCTACCGTATGGTTCATGACAAGACACCAAAATATGGTAACGATGATGACTACGCAGATGATCTGATGCAGGACGTATTTTATCTGTATCATGACCTGATCACAGGACGTCCGACTATGAGAGGCGGAAAGTACGGAGTCGATATGCTTCCTACAACCTGCCATGTTTACTTCGGAGATGTGATCGGAGCAACAGCTAACGGACGTAAAGCACATATCCCGGTTTCAGAAGGTATTTCACCGGAGAAATCCGCAGATGTGAACGGACCGACAGCAGTTATCAAATCATGTGCTAAGATGGATCATCTTGCTACAGCAGGAACACTTCTGAATCAGAAGTTCACACCGGACGTCGTAGCAGGAGAGAAAGGTCTTGACAATATGGCAAGTCTGATCCGCAGCTACTTTGCAATGGATGGACATCATGTACAGTTCAATGTTATCGACAGAAAGACTCTGCAGGAAGCGCAGAAGCATCCGGAAGATTACAGAGATCTGATCGTGCGTGTTGCAGGATACAGTGATTTCTTCCGTAACTTAAGCAAACCGCTTCAGGATGAGATCATCAACCGTACAGAGCAGTCATTCGAATAGAAAATAACCAGAGAAATTGAAAAAGGTTAAATAAAGGAAGAGGCAGGAGCACCGCAATGCAGAGAGTAATCTGTGTGTGGTGCTTCTGTTATTTTTTGAACCGGGAAGAAAAATTTTGGTAAGAATATCGTGGATTCTGAGAGCTATTTGATGTACTATCAAGATAGAAAAGAGAGTGGGAGCAGAATGAAAATTACAGTAGGAAGGAGTAATGGATATGCAGATCAAGCAGGAGCGATTAAAGGAAAGGATAGAGCGGATCAATGAGATGAGCCGGGATGAGACAGGCGGTTATACACGTCTGGCGTTCGGCGAAAAAGAGACGAAAGCGCGGATGATGGCAAAAGAGATGATGCTGGAAGCAGGACTGGAGGTAGAAATCGATGCAGCTGGAAATCTTATGGGACGCCTGTATCCGGATAACTGGAATGAAAAGGAGCTGCATGGTGTGATCGCAACAGGTTCCCACATCGATACGGTACGAAATGGAGGAAAATTTGACGGATTACTCGGAAGTATAGCAGGGATTGAAGTGGCACAGTGCCTGAAAGAAAATCATGTAAAATTAAAAAGCCCGTTTGAAGTAATTCTTTTTACAGATGAAGAAGGTGCCAGATTTAATGCAGGTATGGTCGGAAGTAAGGTAATTGCCGGTCTTGGAATGGAACGACCGCTTAGTGAATATACAGACAATGAGGGCATCAGTGAAGAGGCGGCAATGCAAAAGTGCGGATATCATCCGGAAAAACTGGAAGAGGCAGCGCACGCAGATAAATATGAAAAATTTGTTGAACTTCATATTGAACAGGGAATTGTGCTGGAACAGGAAAGCAGGCAGATAGGGATTGTAACCGGGATCAAAGGTCCATACTGGATTGAAGGAAGCTTTGAGGGGGAAGCAAATCATGCAGGCGGCACACCGATGAATATGCGGAAAGATGCAATGACGGCTGCTGCAAATTATATTGCAGAAGTAGAAAAAATAGCATCCCGTCTGGGAGATATGTTTGTGGCAACAGTAGGAACACTCAAAGTACATCCGGGTGGAATCAATACAATTCCGGGAAGAGTAGACTATACGATCGACATCAGAGATACAGATATGGAGCGCAGGGCACAGGGAATCCGGGAAATAAAAGAAGCGGCAGTGAAAATTTCGGACAGATTTCATGTAGAGAGTACCCAGAAGTGTCTGAAAGATGCAAAGGCAGAGATGATGAATGAAGCAATCGTAGACACAATCGAAGATGTGTGCAAAAAGCGGGGATATACATATATGCGTATGCCAAGTGGTCCGTTTCATGATACCTTATCGATGGCACATATCTGCGATGTGGGAATGATTTTCGTGCCAAGTATCGGAGGCGTAAGTCATTCACCATATGAAGATACGGCATGGGACGACATATTTGCAGGAGCGCAGGTGCTGGCAGATACTATGGAAAATCTTGTCGGTTAAGCTATCTGATCAGAGAAGCGAATCCGGAGGATAAAAGAAGCCAGCTCCTTTATGCAACAAAACGCTTAATGATGATGGAATCGGCATAGACTTAGGAATCAAAGATTTGGTTGCCTGCTCTGATGCTGTTAAGTATAAGAACATCAATAAGAGTCAGAAAGTAAAATCCAAGTACGAAGGGGAGAAGGACACATTGTCGTATGCAGAGTCAGGTGGTGGACAAGGCAGCAAAGGTGTACGGAACAACCAGGGTGGTCAGAAGAAAAAGAAGATAACAGAAAGAAAAATTTCCCGTATAGACGAAAGTTTATGCGGGAAATTTTATTGTAAAATGAAAAACAAAAATGAAAAACATTTTCAAATTCCATTGACATACAAAAATAATGTGATAAAATGAAAACGATTTCCAAATTGAAGGGAGGAGGTCAGTATGGCAAAAGCACCATATAAAACAAAACAAATGACCGAAATACTTACCTTCCTGAAATCGGTACAGGGAAGACATGTTACTGTGAATGAAATCTGCGATTTTTTCAGGGAAAAAGGGATTTCCGTCGGAACCACGACCATTTACCGTCATCTGGAGAAGATGGTGAAAGAAGGTCTGGTCGCGAAGTATGTAGTAGACGGTTCGAGCAGTGCCTGTTTTGAATATATCGGAGATCATGGGGAAGAACATGAAAACTGCTATCATTGTAAATGTGAGAAATGTGGAAAGCTGATCCATTTACAGTGCAATGAGGTAGAAAGCTTAAAACAGCATATGCAGCAGCATCATGATTTTCAGATGGATCCGCATCGTACCGTGTTTTACGGAATCTGCGGTGAATGCAGTAAGAAAGAATAGATAAAATTTATTAACAGATGAAATCTGGGAAAGGAGAAGGAGATGGATACAGGAAAGAAAAAAAGTATGGCAGCGGTTATATGTATTTTTCTTATATTTGTAACCTTTGCTTCTCTTTTTTATGTTGCCAGAGAGGAAAATCATAACTGTACGGGAAAGGACTGCCCAATCTGTGCCTGCGTTCATCAGGCAAAGCAGGTCCTTCGGAATCTGGGAACAACACCTGCAGTAGGATTTTTCGCCAGTCCGGTGATCTTTATCGCAGAAACTGTTGCTTTACCGGGGCTCTGGATCATTTTGTCCATTTCGTTAGTTCATCAAAAGGTAAGATTAAATGATTGAATAAAACTTTTTATAAAGCAGAAAGGGTATGAAAAGTCATACCTTTCCTTTGGTGTACCATTTTTTAATAAGTGTAGATAATGGAGGTTTTATTCATGAAAAAGTATATAGCAATTCTACTGGCCGCTGCGATGGCGACTCTGGGCATTTCTGCCTGCCGGAAGGAAAATTCCAATAAAGAAACAAAAGTTCAGAAAGATTCTGATATTAAAGTTGTGACAACCATTTTCCCGGAATATGACTGGGTACGTCAGATTGCGGGAGAAGAAGCGGATCAGATGGATATCACCATGCTTCTTGACAATGGTGTGGATCTGCACAGTTATCAGCCGACTGCAGAGGACATCATGAAAGTATCGGATTGTGATCTGTTCGTATATGTCGGCGGCGAATCGGATGCATGGGTGGATGATGCGTTAAAACAGGCGAAGAATAAAGATATGCAGGTGGTCAATCTGCTCGATGTACTTGGAAACAATGCGAAAGAGGAAGAAGTGATCGAAGGAATGGAGCCTGAAGAAGAGAAAGAAGGCGGAGAGGAAGAAGAACCGGAATATGATGAGCATGTATGGCTGTCTGTAAAAAATGCAGAAGTGCTGAGTAAGGCAATTGCAGACGCGCTGGAAAAAGCAGATCCGGATCATAAGGATATTTATCAGGAGAATGCATCTGCATACAGTGAAAAGCTGAAAGACCTGGATGCTAAGTACCAGGAAGTTGTTGATGGCGCGTCACAGAAAACACTGCTGTTTGGTGATCGTTTTCCATTCCGTTATCTGGTAGATGATTATGGATTAAGCTATTATGCTGCATTTGTCGGATGCTCGGCAGAAAGTGAAGCAAGCTTTGATACAATTTCATTCCTGGCGAATAAAGTAGATGAGTTGGGACTAAAGGATATCATGGCGATTGAAAATTCCAATCAGAAAATTGCAAAGACGATCATTGAGAACACCAAAGAGAAAAATCAGAAGATCCTGACACTGGATACTATGCAGTCTACAACATCGGATGATGTGAAGAATGGCACAACCTACCTGTCAGTGATGGAAAAGAATCTTGAAGTATTAAAAGAAGCTTTGCAGTAGGAGGGAATATGGCACAAATTATATGTCGGGATCTGGCAATCGGATATGAAGGAAAAACAGTCGTGCAGAATATAAACCTTTCGGTAAAGAAAGGGGATTATCTGTGTGTGATCGGGGAAAATGGGGCTGGGAAATCTACTTTTATGAAGACTTTACTGGGACTTTTACCACCGGTGAGCGGGAAAATAGAATTCCATGATGGACTGAAGAAGAATGAAATCGGATATTTGCCACAGCAGACAGAGGTGCAAAAAGATTTTCCGGCATCCGTGAGAGAAATTGTTCTCTCCGGATGTCAGAATCACCTTGGCTTCTGGCCGTTTTACCGTACAAAAGAGAAAAAATACGCAGAAGAGATGATGAAAAAACTGCAGATCACTCATCTGTCAAAACGTTGCTACAGAGAATTGTCCGGAGGGCAACAGCAGAGAGTTCTGCTTGCAAGAGCACTTTGTGCGACCAGGAAAATTCTGCTTCTGGATGAACCGGTTTCCGGGCTGGATCCACAAATGACAGAAGAAATGTATCGGTTAATTGAGAAGATCAACCGGGAAGACAAGATAACGATCATTATGATATCACATGATATCCGTGGGGCAATGGAATATGCAAGTCATATCCTGCAGATTGGTCAGGAAGTTATTTTTGAATCGAAAGAAAATTATCTGCGGGCGCATACGAAGAGAAGTGTTCTAGGAAATACAGGAGGGAAAAAATGATAGAAAAGCTGATATTTTATATGGGATATCCTTTTGTGCGGTATGCATTGATCGTTGGCGTACTGATCGCACTTTGTTCCTCCTTGCTTGGAGTGACACTGGTATTGAAAAGATTTTCGTTTATCGGAGACGGCTTATCCCATGTTGCATTTGGAGCGATGGCGGTGGCATCGGTTTTAAATATTACAAACAATATGCTGTTTATCCTTCCGGTAACGGTCGTATGTGCGATTTTATTATTACGGACAGGACAAAATACAAAAATAAAAGGAGATGCGGCGATTGCAATGATCTCAGTTGGAGCACTTGCAATCGGTTATCTGCTTATGAATGTATTTGCGACAGGTCCTAATCTTTCAGGAGATGTATGTACTACATTATTTGGATCTACTTCTATTTTGACATTGAAGATTGAACAGGTGTGGCTGTGTGTGGTATTGTCGGTTGTGGTTGTTATGTTATTTATCGTATTTTATCATAAAATTTTCTGCGTGACCTTTGATGAAACGTTCGCAAAGGCAACAGGCATCCGGGCAGACCGTTATAATTTGCTGATCGCCGTGATCACAGCGCTGATCATCGTACTTGCAATGAACCTGGTAGGCTCGTTACTGATCTCGGCACTGGTCATCTTTCCAGCACTATCCGCGATGCGTATCTTTAAAACATTTTTCAGTGTAACGGTATGTTCGGTTGTATTATCTGTGTGCTGTGCGATCAGTGGGATGCTTTTGTCAATCCTGGCAGGAACACCGGTTGGTTCAACGATCGTGGCAGCCGATATTGTGGCCTTTTTGATCTGCTGCATGATCGAAAAAATCGCGGGAGGGAAATAAAGTGAAAAAATTACAGAAATGGCTGATATTGTTTGTGGGAATTCTTTTGATAACCGGATGCAGAGATAATGCAAGCAGCAACAAGAAAGTGAATAACGGGAAATCTGTTAATGATGTATTAGAGAAACAGACAAAAGCGGAAGAACAGAAGGAACAGACAGAGGAAAAGGACAAGAAAAAAGAAAGTACAGACACTTCAGAAAATACGGAGACAGAAGATGTAGATTATGATCTTACAGAAATGAACAGTGATATGGTTTACGCGACAGTTTACCAGATGATGATGGAACCGGAGCAGTATGAAGGAAAAACAATCCGGATCGACGGGAATTATTATATAAGTAAGGATGAAGCGACAGGGAATACCTATCATTTTTGCGTGATCAAAGATGCGCTGGCGTGCTGCGCGCAGGGACTGGAATTTGTCCGGAAAAATGAGGAAGAATTGTCGGATGAAGATTATCCGGAACAGGAAACAGAAATTATCGTTCAGGGAACGTTCGAGACATATAAAGAACCAAATGATGAGACTTTGTATTGCAGGATCACAGATGCGGATATGCAGATAAAAAAATAAGAAGAGAAAAGATGGATCATGAAGGAATACGGGAAAAAGATTAGCAGATATTTGATGAAAAACAAAAAAGGAAGATTTTATTGTGTGGCAGGTGTGTTGTATCTGCTGGCAATTTTGTTTGTCATGAATGATGCCTGGCTGTATCAGACACCGATCGTGAAAGTGACAAAAGTAGTGACAATTGTAGAAGGGAAAAGCAAAAGTACCCGTGGAACAGAAGAAACGAAATATAAGCAGAGTCTTTATGGTAAGATCCTAAACGGAAAAGACAAAGGAAAAGAAGTCCGGATTGCCAATGAATACACAACAACAGAAATGGTTGACCAAAAATACCATAAAGGTGACCGGGTGTTTTATAAGGGATCATCGATCATTGGAGTAAAGCGGGATACGATGCTGGTTGTTATGCTTGGCTTCCTTGCACTTCTGCTCCTTGGGATTGCCGGACGGCAGGGCGGTTTGACGATCATAACAGCAATGTTGAATATTCTGATTTTTGTGATCGGTTTCTGGACGGCGGATGACACATCGGAAATTCTGAGTGTATGTAGCAGACTGATTCTTTTTTTCGCAGTGGTAACGCTTGTTGGATTAAATGGAATCCACAGGAAAACTTTTGCCGCACTATTGACAACACTATGTGTCCTGCTTATGATCATGGGGATATTTGATCTTGTTATGCAGCATATGGAAGAACTGGATTATTCGACGATGGAATATCTGGGCAGTATTGATAATCCGGATGAAATTTTCCATGCAGAGATCCTGTTGTCAGGACTCGGTGCCATCATGGATGTGGCGGTTGCCATATCGGTGGCTTTAAGCGAGATTGTTGAGCAGAAACCGGAAGTAAAATTTGTGGAACTTTTCCGTTCGGGCAGAGAGATCGGATATGACATTATGGGAACAATGATCAATGTGCTGTTGTTTGTGTTTGGCTGCGGTCTGATCCCTACATGTTTGATCCGGATGAACAATGAGGTGCGTTTTGTTACCATTGTAAAATTGCATATTCCATGTGAATTATGCCGTTTCTTTGTAGAAAGTATCGGAATTGTACTGGCGATCCCAGTGTCTATTTTCATAACAGCAGTTATGATGAAACTATCTGTGAAAAAGAGGGAAAAAAGATGTTGATCATATTGGGACTGATTCTAATGATAGTAATAGTGCTTGTTGGAGGGGACAGAGGCGCCATGTCTCTGATCGCTCTGGCTGGAAATATTTTGTGCCTGAGTCTTGCAATCTGGCTTTATGCCGTCGGAGCACCCGTGTTTTTGGTTACTGCCGGTGCAGGAATTTTAATTTCCTGTATCACTTTGTTTTATCAAAATGGGACGAATATTAAAACCTGGAGTGCATTTCTTGCGGTTGCAATTACAATGTGTGTGTTATTTGCATTTATTTATCTGGTCGTATGGAAAAGTGGGGCGGGAGGCTTGAATGAGATCCAGGCAGCCGGAGAAGATGTTTTCTATTATAATATGAACCTGGATATCAGTATGCCCAAGGTTGCAACAGCCGTAATTGTACTCAGCACATTAGGAGCTGTGATCGATATGGCACTGACAGTAACAACTTCCGTATATGAGGTGAAATGTCATAAGCCGGATATCAAAATGAACAAACTGGTTCAAAGTGGAATGAAGATTGGAAAAGATGTGATCGGAACAACGGTTAATACGTTATTGTTTGCATATCTGGGAGAATCGCTGTTGTTATTCGCGTATTTGAGAATGCAGAATTACTCCATTGAGCTGTTGCTCAACTCCAAAATTCTTTTTCAGAACTGTATTTCCATGATTTTTGGAGCAATTTCCTGCACAATGATAATGCCGGTTTCAGCGGTTTTGATCGCAAAAAACTGTGAGCTTTTTGATTGGATGGAAAATAGTAAATAGCAGGTTGACAGCAGGGAAATATCTGTGATAAACTTGTTTAAGATTAAACTGTTTACGAATGAACAATTTATTCGTGAACAGTTTTCTTTTTTTGAAGAAGCAAAAAGTGGAAGGAGGAAAGTCATTTGTGTGAAGGATGTGAAGAGCGAATCCACGTAGGACATCAGGTGCACCGGATAGACCGTTCGATTTCAAAACTGCTGGAAATGCGTGTAAAAGAAGAAGGACTGGATGAGATTGCCCTGATGCATGGCTGGATCTTACGTTATCTATATGAACATCAGGATAAGGAAATTTATCAGAAAGATATAGAAAAGTATTTTGGTATCTGCCGTTCAGCGGTAACAAATATTATCCAGACTCTGGAGAAAAAAGGGTACATCTGCCGTGCATCGGTTGCAAATGATGCGCGTCTGAAAAAAGTAATGCTGACAGAAAAAGGACGGGAAAACCATGAAAAACTGGGAGAAATTTTTCAGAAAATGGATGCGCAGTTGGAAGAAGGCATTACAGAAGAAGAATTACATGCATTTATGCATGTGATCGATAAAGTTTATTACAATATGGAAAAAATGAAAGGAGAGAATTCATGATTCGGACTTTATTAAAAGAAGTAAAAGAATATAAAGCGGCATCGATCGCAACACCGTTTTTTATGATTCTGGAAGTATTGTTTGAGACATTGATTCCATTTCTGATGGCATCTATTATCGATAAGGGTGTCAATACCGGAGATATTCACCATATTTACAAAGTTGGTGGAATTATGATCGTGGCTGCATTTTGTGGCCTGCTTGCCGGAATGGCAGGAGGACGATACGGAGCAAAGGCTTCGACCGGGTTCGCGAAGAATTTGAGAAATAAGATGTTCGATCAGATCCAGACCTATTCGTTTGCAAATATTGATCATTTCAGTACAGCAGGTCTGGTTACACGTCTGACAACAGATGTGACCAATGTGCAGAATGCGTACCAGATGATGCTGCGTATGATGATGAGAGCACCGGCAAGTATGATCTGTGCAATGGTGATGGCATTTATGATCAATGCCAGACTGGCAAGTATTTACCTTGTGGCAGTTGTGATCCTGGGAGTGATTCTCTTCTTTATCATTCGTCATGCAACGGCTTATTTCCAGCAGGCATTTCCAAAATATGATGCTTTAAATGCATCCGTTCAGGAAAATGTATCTGCGATCCGTGTAGTAAAAGCATATGTAAGAGAAGAACAGGAAACAAGTAAATTTCAGTATGCAAGTAAGAATATTTACGATATTTTTGTAAGAGCAGAGAAAAATGTTATATGGAACTCACCGATCATGATGTTCACTGTTTATACCTGCATCATCCTGATCAGCTGGTTTGGTGCAAAGATGATCGTAGTGAAATCGTTGACAACAGGAGAGTTGATGAGTCTTCTTGCATACTGTATGAACATTCTGATGAGTCTGATGATGCTGTCTATGGTATTTGTCATGATTTCCATGAGTATGGCAAGTATGCGGCGTATAGCAGAAGTACTGGGTGAAACCAGCGATATCCATAATCCGGAACATCCGCTTTATGAAGTGGAAGATGGAAGTATTTCATTTAAGAATGTAGATTTTGCTTACAAAAAAGACAGTGCAGAGAAAGTCCTGAAGAATATCAATCTGGACATCCATTCCGGTGAGACGATTGGCATTATTGGAGGAACCGGAAGTGCGAAGACGAGTCTGGTGAATCTGATCAGTCGTCTGTATGACGTGACAGGCGGAGAAATCCTGGTTGGCGGAAAGAATGTTAAGGATTATGATCTGGAAGTACTGAGAAACCAGGTATCTGTTGTATTGCAGAAAAATGTACTGTTTACCGGAAGTATTCTGGATAACCTGCGCTGGGGAAACAAAGAGGCGACCGACGAAGAATGTATGGAAGCATGTCGGCTTGCATGTGCAGATGAATTCATTGAGCGTTTCCCGGATAAATATAATACCCACATTGAGCAGGGAGGAAATAACGTATCCGGTGGTCAGAAGCAGAGACTGTGTATTGCAAGAGCACTGCTTAAGAAACCGAAGATCCTGATCCTGGATGACAGTACCAGTGCGGTAGATACTGCTACAGATGCGAAGATCCGCCGTGCATTCCGTGAAGAAATCCCGGATACAACAAAGCTGATCATTGCACAGCGTGTATCCAGTGTGCAGGATGCAGACCGTATCATCGTTATGGATGAAGGGCAGGTTCATGGATTTGGTACACACGAAGAATTGCTGAAGACCGATGAAATTTACCGCGAAGTATACGAATCGCAGACTCAGGGCGGAGGAGATTTTGATGAAAACGGAGGTGAAGCATAATGCCAAGACCGATGGGAAGACCACAGAATAAAGTGAAATATCCGGGGAAACTTTTGATGCGTCTGATAAACTACATTTTCCGTGATTATAAAGTTCATTGTATTGCAGTATTTATCCTTATATTTGTAGGAGTTATCGCAAATGTGCAGGGAACGATGTTTACAAGAGATCTGATCGACAAATATATTACACCGTTCTTGCTGTCTGACGGTACACCGAACTTTTCACCGCTTGCACATGCAATTGAAAGGGTTGCGGTATTTTACGGAATCGGAATCGTTGCGACTTACGCATATAACCGTATCATGATCAATGTGACACAGGGAATGATGATGAATATGCGTAATGAGCTGTTTGAACATATGGAAAAGCTGCCAATCAAATATTTTGATACCCATGCACATGGTGATATCATGTCAATTTACACGAACGATATCGATACCCTGCGGCAGATGGTCAGCCAGAGTATTCCGCAGATCATCAACAGCGGATTTACGATCATCAGTGTATTTGTCAGTATGTTGATCTTAAATATTCCACTTACGGTTGTGACGATGATCATGGTTGCAATTATGATATTTGGTACCAAGAAAGCCGCCGGACAGAGCGGGAAATATTTCCTGGAACAGCAGAAAAATCTTGGAAAAGTCAATGGTTATATTGAAGAAATGATGAATGGACAGAAGGTTGTCAAGGTCTTCTGCCATGAGGAAGAAAGTAAGGCAGAATTTAAAGAGCTGAATGAGGCACTTTTTGTAAGCGCAGACCGTGCGAATACCTATGCAAACTACCTCGGACCTTTGAATGCGCAGATCGGAAATATCAGTTATGTAGTCTGTGCGATTGTCGGAGGTGCCCTTGCGCTGAATGGTGTGGGAGGATTTACACTGGGTGCACTGGCAAGCTTTCTGACATTCAATAAAAGCTTCAGTATGCCGATCAACCAGGTCAGCCAGCAGATGAATGCTATTGTAATGGCACTTGCAGGAGCAGAGCGTATCTTTACCCTTCTGGATGAGAAAGTGGAAGTAGATGACGGGTATGTGACTCTGGTCAATGTGAAAAAAGAAAATGGAAAACTTATAGAATGTAAGGAACATACCCGATGCTGGGCATGGAAGCATACACATCAGGCAGATGGTTCGGTAGATTATATTGAGCTTAAGGGAAATGTAGTATTTGATGGTGTGGATTTCGGGTACAATAATGACAAGATCGTGCTTCATGATGTGAAATTGTATGCAGAGCCAGGACAGAAAATTGCCTTTGTAGGTTCGACAGGAGCAGGAAAAACAACTATTACAAATCTGATCAACCGGTTTTATGATATTCAGGATGGAAAAATCCGCTACGATGGAATTAATATAAACAAGATTCGGAAAGCGGATCTGCGACGTTCCCTTGGAATTGTACTGCAGGATACACATCTGTTCACAGGAACGGTAAAAGACAATATCCGTTTTGGAAAACTGGATGCAACAGATGAAGAAATTTTTGCAGCAGCAGAATTGGCAAATGCAGATGGATTTATCCGCAGACTTCCGGAAGGATATGATACGGTCATCACCGGGGATGGAGCAAACTTAAGCCAGGGACAGAGACAGCTTCTTGCAATTGCCAGAGCAGCAGTTGCAGATCCGCCGGTACTGATCCTGGATGAGGCTACAAGCTCTATTGATACGCGTACTGAACGTATTATTCAGGAAAGCATGGACAGACTGATGCATGGACGTACTACGTTTGTGATCGCACACCGTCTGTCTACGGTTCGGAATTCCGACTGTATCATGGTTCTGGAACAGGGACGCATTATCGAAAGAGGTACCCATGACCAACTGATTTCAGAAAAGGGAAAATATTATCAGTTGTACACCGGGAATGCAATTGCTGAATAAGATTCAAAAGACAGGATGTTACTGTTCACAGTACCTGTGACCAGCAACGCATCTCGCCATTTTAAATCGCCTTTGGCGATGGGCGAGATGCCGTTCAAGATAAAACGTGCATCCTCCGTGCCAATCAGCGTAGTGATTGACACGGGAGTGAACAGTAACAGCAGGATTCAACAAAATTTACATAAAAATTTACATAAATTAAAAAATACTATCAATTTTTTTGTGCATACGCTATACTTGTATATATAGCACTGCAAGTCCTTCCGAGCAGAGAAGTAAAATAGCAGTTCTATAAAAATGTCATGATAGGGTAGGTTTGGGGATGAAAAAACAAATCAATTGCAAAGAAGTTGCATGGGAACTATTTACACTTACCGCTGCAGTGGCAATTATCGCTGCAGCGGTTTATTTCTTTCTGGTGCCGAGCCATGCATCGGTCAGCAGTATTTCCGGTCTTGGAATTATTCTTACGAATTTTATACCTTTACCGCTTTCAGTGATCACGATGGTCCTGAATGTTGTTCTTTTGATCATCGGATTCATAACATGTGGACGGGAATTTGGTACGAAAACCGTGTATACCAGTATCTTACTGCCGGTATTTATCGGTATTTTTGAACGGATTTTCCCGAATATCGGTTCCCTGACAAAAACCCAGGAACTGGATGTCCTCTGTTATGTTCTGGTAGTCAGTGTAGGACTCAGTATTCTCTTTAATATGAATGCTTCTTCCGGCGGACTTGATATTGTGGCTAAGATCATGAATAAATATCTGCACATCGAATTGGGGAAAGCCATGTCTTTAGCCGGTATGTGTGTGGCGCTTTCGGCAGCACTTGTATATGATAAGAAGACGGTGGTTTTAAGCGTTCTTGGTACTTATTTTAATGGGATGGTGGTAGACCATTTTATCTTCGGGCAGAATCTGAAACGAAGAGTATGTATTATTACAAAGTATGAAGAAGAACTTCGGAATTTTATTCTGCATGAGCTTCATAGTGGAGCAACCATTTATGATGCCATCGGAGCGTACAATTTAGATAAAAGACACGAGATCATTACGATCGTAGATAAAAATGAGT
This sequence comes from Coprococcus sp. LG101-27, assembly GCF_027695515.1. Taxonomy (NCBI): domain Bacteria; kingdom Bacillati; phylum Bacillota; class Clostridia; order Lachnospirales; family Lachnospiraceae; genus Coprococcus; species Coprococcus sp. LG101-27. The sequence continues at coordinate 72,216 of NZ_JAQEUJ010000002.1, read as the reverse complement.
ATCAGAAACTCATGAATTATATCAATAATCTTGATCCGAAGGCTTTCGTCACAGTGTACACGGTGGCAGACATGAGATATCAGCAGAAGGTTTTGGAAAATGAAGAAAGAAGTTAGTGATCTACTCCATCAGGTTTAAGAAATACAAATGAAATATCTGAAATATGTCACAAACAATAGCAACCAGTATTTATTACAAAAAATGGTTATGGAGATTTAGTAGTTATGAGTATGGAAACTTATGAAGAATTACTCAGCACAAATCAGATTGATAAGGCAATTTTTAAAGCAGAACGGGAAGTCGCAGAAGGTGCAGAATTATTAGATGCACGTGAGGCATTGGGAGAACTCAGGAGGAAACATTTGGGATAAATATACCGTAAAAATGTTTCCACAGGCATATAGAGATATTGATAAGATATACGAGCAGGCACTTCTTGTTAGTAATTATGCTGATAATGCAATTGCACTGGCAGAAAAACTTGAAAAAGCAATTTTAAGTTTGGAAGAACAGCCATATCGAGAGGCAGAAAGAAAATATGGATTTTATGCTTTTAAAGGATATAGGCAGTTGACTGTAGAAAACTATATTATCGTTTATGAAGTGTTTGAGAATGAAAAAGTTGTTGCAGTGGTAACTATAAAATATGGAAAAGTGAGTTTTAGAATCAAGAAATCTCACTGAAATATAAAGGGTACTAAAAAACGTCACAATTTGTGGCGTTTTTTAGTGCAGGAAAAAGGAGACCAAGAGTGTCAGAAATCAGATTTTCATCAAAGGAAAGAAGCTGATATCTTATTTGAAAAAAGAGAAGAACCGTTTAATATTTATGAATATTGCAAAAAGTAGTAATTTTTTATACTAAAAAAGACATCATCACCAAATCCCGATACAGCGTCACAATCTTTAAAAACCCAAGAACCGCCGCACCGTATGCCATCTTTTACCAACCAGCCGAAAGAACAACTTTCATGGAAGTTTAGGCAGAGCCGGACATGATAGGCAACAGACAGTACGACAGAAGAAAAAAGACTGGTGGGCTACAGATGTAAAAGTAGAATTTGACAAACTGAAAGCTGAAAATTCAGATGTTATCGGATGGATACGGTTTGATAATCAGGATGAACTTGGCATCAACTATCCAATTCTGTATTCAGGTGACAATCAGAAATATCTGAGAACCGACTTGCATGGCAACAGCCACATCGCAGAGTGTATCTTTTTGGAAGGCCTTAACAAATCTGATTTTTCGGATTATTACAACATTATCTACGGTCACAATATGAATGACGGAAGCATGTTCGGGAGCCTGAAAAATATAAGGATGACGGTTTCTGGAAAGAGAATCAATACTTCTGTTGATACAGGAGTAAAGCCGCAGACCAGTAACAAGATACTGACACTTTCTACCTGTACAGGGAACGGATACAGCAAGCGGCTTGCCATCCATGCAGTCTGCGTTGACGTACAGACTACGGATGAGTCAAAATTAAAGGAAACAGGAAATTAAGAGTGAAAATATCCAAAAGTATGTGAAAAAAGAAATAAAAACATATTTTTGGATATTTTTATATGGAATTATAATGTTGTAGCGGAAAATGCATTGACAAACCTGAAAAAAGGACAATATAATTAAAATTGCATAGTTTGAGCAAACTAACCAAAGCGTAATCGGTAAACAAAACAGAGGAAAAAAGTAATGGAAACAAAGAAAGTGGCAAAAGAATACCTGCAAAAGGATATTCTGCGGACGATTTTTCAGATGTGGTATTCCTTTTACACCACAGAGATCGGAAAAGAGAGAAAAGCAGCTATTGAAGATATGCGGTTTGAAAGGGATGGCTGGCTGCACATAGAACCTTGGGAAATTTGGTTGGAACTAACGGAGCATCCAGAAAATGAGGATGACAGAACGATCTGGTATCAGGATATGCATGGAATCTGGAAGAAGGCAGAAGTAAATGATCACAGCATCAAAATACCTGCCACAGCATTTCACATAGAGTACGAACAGCAGTGGTTGGGTGAAATACATTTCACCTGTAATCTGGGGTTTGTCGCAGAGAAAAAGGAAGGCTCCAAGAAAAAAACGATATGCTTACTGGATGGAAGGCTTTTGCAGAAAATACCGGATATCGTGTAACGGACAAATATATAAAAAAGACAGGTGGGAAAGGTAAAATGGTAAAGAAGATTGAAAACAGAAATATTGATGTAACAAAAGCCAGAGGCGAATTAGAAGAAGATCTTCTGGAATATGTCTACCGGACATGGAGGCAGGGCAGACAGATCACATCGAAAGAGTATGCCAGAGAAGTGAACATAACCGGATATGAAGCGGCAGGCCTGGTGCGGAGTCTGGTGAAAAAAGGATTTTTGTGTGAGCCGGAAAACGGACATCTGGAACTGAGCGATAAGGGAAAACTGGAAGGTATGGAGTGCCTTGCACGTCATGAGAAACTGACACAGTTCTTCCAGATGGTAAGCGGAATGGATCAGAAGAGGGCGCAGGAAGATGCCTGTAGAGTGGAACATTATATCAGTCCGGAAGGATTAAAAGGAATTGAAAACTTTCTGCAGTACGGTGATGTATACGATCGAATTTATGACGATATGGACTTGTATACCTTTTATGAGGATGGCGATTTCCCGATGGCATTCGGACTGTATGAACCGGAGCGACGCAATCCGAGATTCCTTGCAACAGAGTATGAGAAACTGGAACACTCCGTCATATTGAGAGTGAAAAAGTCCCAGAACTGCTTCCGGCTCAAGACAAAAAAAGATGAATCTATCGGATGTGTATGGTATAGAAGAGATGAAGAATGGATACAGGCGAAAGAAGAAAAAGGTGTTTATCAGTTGCCGACAGACATCTTTACCTATACTGCGAATACAGGAATTCCGGTCACAGAAGCAGTGGCAATTATTGCGATTACCCGTTTTGAACAGAAGCCATTGCCAATCGATTATCGGGAATTGAATATTCATGTATGGTGACGAAGAGAGGACAAAGAAAATGGAAAAAGGTGAACATCTAAAGAGACAGAACAGACCTACAATGCTGCAACTGCAATATTTACAAGGCCTGTCAAAAGTAGAAAAGAAACGTGGAGCTCAGGGAAGTATCGCAGAATATTATGGCGTGAACCGTTCAACGGTGAACCGCTATTTTAAGAACTGCATAGAAAGAGGAATTCTGACAGAATCACTGGAATTTACTCCTGCAGGAGAAGAATGGCTGGAACGATATTCCAACCTGTATGAGAATCTTGAAAAATATCTGGAAGAAATCGGTGCAAAACCGGAAGAAATCGGGGAATCACTGGATGTTATGGTGGAGAATATCGACATCCACATGCTGGAACTGATGATTAACGCCTATGCAGAGAAAAAATCAGTATACAAGAAAAAAGAGAATGAACTGGATCAGGAGATACAGCACAATTTGCAGAAATGTGAAAGGCATCCGGTAGTGTTCCGGCTTTACCGGATGAATAAAAAGCAGGGGCAGGGAAGAGACTCTATGGCGATGAGAGGATTTGAAGATATAGCCGAAATCGTTCAGGAGAATGGAGAAAGCTATCTGGAATTAAAGCTGAAAGAGATGGCTGCACACTCCAGAGCGAACGGTGAAATGATGGCTGGAAAACTGAAAACATTAAAGTATGAGCATAATGAAGTTTTGGAAGAAGCAAGAATAGAGAATAATATTGTGAAAATCCCGATGGAAGCGTGTAGAATCCACCGATGGACGGGAATCGGCACAATGGGAATTGTACCAGTTACCGTAACCTGTAGTGTAGGACCGGTTCACATGCCGGAAAGTACTGCATTATTATATTTCTGGGTATAAATAAGAAGTGAGAAAAATTCTCATTTACGCATATCATGTAACAAAATAAGAAAAAATTTCAATAAGGTGCTGTTGTTGATAAAATGCTATCAATAACAGCACTTTTGCGTCTGTTGTTGTCTGAATAGCAACAAAATCAAAGGAAATAACGGCTCATTTGTTGCAATTCAGACAACAAACTTGTGCGAAAATTGTATTGACATCAGATGGCAAATTATGGTATCTTTCAGACAAGGAGTTAGGAACGAGCAACCGGAAATATTCTCGTAGAACTCTAAACATCATAACTAAAGATTTATTAGCAAAAAGCTAATGGAAATAATAGTAGATTGAATATTAGCAATCTTGCAGATGGTGTATATTCTATTACCGGAAATATGGTGAAAGTTGATAAAACAACAGCTTCTATGTCGGATGCAGCGATTGATCATACTATTAAATTGACTGTAAAGAATGGTAAATATTATATTACTTTGAACTTCAATGGTTTGACGGTGGGACAGAAACTTGGATATTTAAGTCAGCTGAAATATTTCACAACAGGTTATACACTTGATAAGTATGGAAATCCGCATGGAACACTTGCTGATGTTACAGTTACATTCCTGTTGGCAGATACCATCGGAAGAACGATAGCCGCTCCGTATGAGGTATCTGCATTCATCATTATGAGTGTGGTCGGAGGTCCATTCTTCATCATTCTGTTAAGGAGGTCTAAGAAGTATGGGAAGTAAAGAAAAGAATATGGATTTGACTTCTACAGAAAATGAAGCAGTAAAGAAAGTGAAAAAAGCGGATAAGTGGGCAGACAAGCCTGCGATGGAAGTCAGAGACCTGCATTTTTCCTATGGAAAAAATAAAGTCTTAAAGGGCGTATCCCTGAAGATTGAAGAAGGTAAAATAACAACGATTATGGGAGCAAACGGATGCTGTAAATCCACACTGTTTTCCCTGATGACAAAGAACCTCTATCCGAGAAAGGGGAACATTTTCCTTAAGGGTAAAAACATCCAGAACCTGAATTTAAAAGAATTTGCCAGAAAGGTTGCGATTGTTCAACAGTATAACAGTGCATCAGACGATATCACTGTTGAGAATCTGGTGGCATTCGGAAGAACCCCTCATAAGAAAATGATGCAGGGAGACAGTGCCGAAGATGAGCGTATGATCCAGTGGGCATTGGAAGTAACCAATCTGACAGAATATCGTGACAAGGGTTGATGGCAGAAAATTTGTATTGGCGGTGTAAGAAGATGAAAAATCCTTTAAAAGTAGTATGGATCGTGCTTGGATTTCTTTGTCTGGGACTTGGTACGATAGGAATTGTACTTCCTATCCTGCCAACCGTTCCGTTTTATATGGCAACACTGTTTTGTTTTGCAAAGAGTTCTAAGAAACTGCACGACTGGTTCATAGGAACGAATCTTTATAAGAAACATCTGGACAGTTTTGTTCAGAAAAGAGCCATGACAATGGGAACAAAATGCAAGATTATCGGAATGGTAACGGTAGTCATGGCAATCGGCTTTATCTGTATGAAGAATGTACCAATCGGAAGAATCTGTATCGCAGTTGTGTGGGTATGCCACCTGTTTTACTTCTTCTTAAGAGTTAAGACAGAAAAGCCTGAAGCTGAAATGGCAGAAAGCGTAGAGTAAGATGGACAAAGTAGAAAAGAAACGGCAGAAAGAACAGTATGTCGTGGAAGAGATGATCCGGCTGTATTGCCGAAAAAAACATCCGAAAGAAAAAAGACAGGAAGGGCAGATGTGTCCTGACTGTCAAAAACTTTCGGATTATGCAAAACAAAGAAGTCAAAAGTGTCCATTTATGGAAGAAAAGACGTTTTGTGCGAATTGTAAGGTACATTGTTATAAGCCGGAGATGAGAGAACAGATCAGGCAGGTTATGCGGTTTTCAGGACCAAGGATGCTGTTGTATCATCCGGTGCTTGCTATCTGGCATCTGGTGTGTAGCAACAAAGAGAAGAAAAAGTAAGGAGTTACTTATGATTAAAACAAGACTGGTGGGGCTGTTGTCCCACGCAAAAAAGTATATCGTGTATACGATTTTGTGGCAGTGGGCAGCCCTCCTGTCGCAGGTATTGGCAGTCTTTTCTATCGCAGATTTACTGGAACGGGTCGTGTACCGGGCAGTAACCGTACCGATCATTGAACGGACGATACTGATTTTAGTCCTGGTTGTGGTGATCCGGTTCGTATGTGAACGGATGGGAGCAAGGTCTTCCTATCTGGCATGTGTGGATGTAAAGCGAATTCTACGTGAAAAGATTTATGAGAAAATGTTAAAGCTGGGAGCTTCCTACAGTGAGCAGGTATCCTCTTCGGAGGTCGTACAGGTGTCAACTGAGGGTGTGGAGCAGTTGGAAACATACTTTGGAAAATATCTTCCACAATTATTTTATAGCCTGATCGCACCACTGACATTATTTATCATTCTTTGCAGAGTGAGCCTGAAAGCGAGTGTGATCCTGCTGATCTGTGTACCGCTGATCCCGATTTCTATCGTGGTGGTACAGAAGATTGCAAAGAAATTACTGAATAAGTATTGGAGCATCTATACTGGACTGGGAGATTCGTTCCTTGAAAATTTACAGGGACTTACCACACTGAAGATTTATCAGGCAGACCAGCAGAAAGCAGACGAGATGGATGTGGAATCCCAGAACTTCCGTAAGATTACGATGAAGGTGCTGACCATGCAGCTCAATTCAACCAGCGTGATGGATATTGTGGCGTATGGTGGAGCAGCGATCGGTATGGCAGTCGCGGTGTCCGAATTCTTAAAAGGAAATATCAGCGTGGCAGGAACGTTATGTATCGTTCTGCTTGCCAGCGAGTTTTTCCTGCCGCTCAGACTGCTTGGTTCATTCTTCCATATCGCAATGAATGGTATGGCAGCGAGTGATAAGATTTTCAAGATTTTAGATTTACCGGAACCACAGGCTGGAGAAAAAATACTGCCGGAGGTCGCGTTAGATGTTACATTAAAAGATGTGCACTTTTCTTATGAAGAGGACAGAGAGATTTTAAAAGGAATCAATCTGAATCTTCCGGCAGGAAGTTTTGTATCTCTGGTTGGTGAATCCGGATGTGGTAAGAGTACGATTGCAGGAATCCTTGCAGCAATGCTCATGTGCCATAAAGTAACACACTGATAAATGCAGACAGCCAACCTCTATTCCGTATAAAATGGCATATATGGCATTTCAAATATGTGGTTCAGAAGTAGAAGAAAACTGAAAACAGTATTCCACAATTTGAAAGGATAGAGGTAATTGAGCATGGAAAAAACAGTATATATCACAGAGGAAGAACGGGAAAAGTGTCGCAAAGTGATTGATGTGTTTGAGGAACTGTACGAAATAGAGGACGAAGATATTTTGTTGGTTGATGTTGGTAGGTATGGCTTTGTTAAACTGCAATGCTATACAGCGTCACATGGCTTTGAGGAGCTTGACACCTATACAGACAGTAACAGCTTATTTGAGGGGCTTTGGGAGGAATGGCTTAGTCTAAATGTATTTTTGCTTGCGAGAGAAATGCAGTTAGCTGATGTTCTTTATGATGATTTATTCAACAATCTTCCAAAGGAAAAACAGTCAGAGCTTACCGGGAGAAAAGACTACTTTGCAAAAAAGGCGGGTATCACTCTGTAAAATGAATTTTGCAGAAAGGAAACGCTCTATGTAGTGGATAAAAAAAGATTAGAATGGCTCTGTATATAATAACATACAGGGCTTTTCTTTTCCGAACCAACGACCAAAAGACAAACATTGTGGAAATGTGCATAACAGGCTATGGAATCATGGATAACTCTATTCACAGCACATGGAAAAGCTAAAGTGCAGCTTTCCCACGTCCTGCAAACAGAGTTACCCACAATTCCATGATACAGTCAGTTATACACATTACGCACAATGCCGACTACTACGGAATCCAACTCATTTTTTCACAGAACAAGATTTGCTTTTACAGAAAGAGATTATAGGTTGGAATGGAGATACGGGAGCCTGCATAGAGCACAGTGGAAAAGTTGAAGAAACTGATTGAGGAAGAATTTGTCGGGCTTGTGTTTCTGTCTGCTGAAGATATGGAGTAATAGCAAATTGGGACATAGCGGTATAACTGCTTTGTCCCAATTTGTTTATTGCTTAAATTACACGTCCGTATTAGAATTGATATGCTTGCAGAAATCAAATATCTAACATACTTCTTCCCACTATAATAATACCATACAAATTTTATAAATACAAGACTGTTTATATAAGCTGACACATGCTAAACTAGCCTAGCAATGTTTCAGTAAAACTTTCTTTCATTTTTCAAGGAGGTCATAATCATTATGGGGAATAATCAGACAGAAAAAGCGTTTGAAGAAAAAAGATTAGCACAAACAATCTCTTTAGCCGAGGAACAATTAAAGCAGGCAAAAGAAGCGGCAGACAAAAAGAAATCAGAAATTATCGAAGCCAAAAAAGATGTGCGTGAAAATACAGAACACGGCATTACATCACTGTACACATCAGACGGTTTCGAGGCACTTGTTGAATTAAGCCAATATATCAATCCTGTTACAGACAAAATTATAGATTATGAAGAAGAAGAACATAAAATACTTCTGTTAGAAAAGATGATAAAATCGCCCTATTTTGCCCGAATTGATTTTAAATTTGATGATGAGGACGAATTTGAAAAAATATACATTGGACGTTCTTCTCTACGAAAAAACAGCTATCAAGAGATGTATGTTTATGATTGGAGATCGCCGATTGCCAGTGTTTTCTATCGTTTTATGACAGGCGAAGCGTTTTATGACGCTCCATGTGGACGAGTAACAGGTGAACTCAATTTGAAACGCCAATATGAAATAAAAAACGGAATACTGGAATATTTTTTTGATTCAGATGTTCAGATTGTTGATGAATTTTTAAGGCAATTACTGTCACAAAACACTACTGCTAAAATGAAAGCTATTGTTGAAACAATTCAGCATGAACAGGACGTGGTTATTAGAGATATGGAAAATGACCTGCTAATGGTACAGGGTGTAGCGGGAAGTGGAAAAACCTCTATTGCTCTCCACCGGGCTGCTTATCTTATGTATCAAGGTTTACAAACAAAGCTGTCCGCAAATAACATTATGATTATTTCCCCAAATTCTATATTTGAGCAATATATTTCAAATGTATTGCCCGAATTGGGAGAAGATAATGTTATTTCTTCCGTGTTTGAAGATATACTTAGTGAGTTATTAAATGGCAGGAAAATTCAGTCAAGAAATGATTTTTTAGAAAACTTGATTGTCAATTCAAAATACAAGGAAATTTCAAGAAATAGTATAGAATTTAAAACGTCAAGTTTTTTTAGGGAAATTTTAGACCAATTTCTCATTGATATACCCCGCCAGTGGATAGAATTTGAAGATGTTTATTATGAGGGAAAATGCGTTGTAAGCGGGCAAATTCTAAAAGACAAGATATTAGGAAGACCAGAAACACCATTAGGCATAAAATTAGAACAATTAGAAGATTATATTTTAGAACAAATATTTGGAACAGGAAAAGGGCGGGGGCATAAAGAAGAAAAAAATCTAATCAAGCAGGAAATACAGAAATTTATAAAAATTGACATTGTTGAATTATATAAAATATTATTTAGCAATGAAGCCTATTTTTATAGCCTGCTGCAAAATAGCAATCCGTCACAAAACATAAAAAATATTTGGAAATATACTAAGGAAAATTTGGAAGCAGACAGCTTGTATTATGATGACGCAATAGCAATCGCTTATTTGTATTTAAAAATATACGGAACAAATAAATATAAAAATATTAAGCAGGTAGTCATTGATGAAGCACAGGACTACTACCCTCTCCAATATGAAATATTTAATTTGCTTTTTTCTAATGCCAAATTTACTATTTTAGGAGATATGAAACAGACTCTTGCCAAAAAAGAAGATATTTCTTTCTACGAACAAATTCAAAAAATATTGAACAAGAAAAAATCTTCTCTTATTATGTTGGATAAAAGTTTCCGTTGTACGAATGAAATTTTAAATTTTAGTTTAAAGTTCATTGAACAAAGTTCACAGATAAAAAGTTTTAATCGGAATGGCGATAGCCCAAAAGTATATATTGCTGATAATTCCGAAATCTTCATTGATGAAATTGTTAAGGAAATAAAATTATGCCAAGAGAAAGGGTTTCAGTCGATATGCTTAATTTGTAAAACCGAAAAAAATTCAACCTATCTATTTAATAAAATTAAACACAAACTTGATATTCAATTAATTAAAAATGGGAGCGTATCAGATTTACAAGGCGTGTTTATCTTACCAGTATATATGTCAAAGGGATTAGAATTTGATACTGTCTTAATTTGTGATGCAGATAGCCAAAACTACCATGATGAAGATGATAAAAACCTCTTATATGTTGCCTGCACAAGAGCGCTTCACAAACTTAGCTTATTTTGTGAAAATGAGGTTAGCCCGCTGATATAGATAAATTTACAATATATTGAATTGCCTAAATGCCAAACGCAGCGTAAGTGCATATGAACAAAATGATAATAATTAGACAGACCATCTTTCTCTTTTAATGGCATTAAATTGACATTACGCTCTCTATCATATATATTTGTTGCTTACTGTCAAAAACACGACAGAAAAATATAGTTTAAATTCAACGGATAAAAGAGGTAATGAACATGGGGAAATTACTACTGCTGACACTTAACGAACAAGAGGAAACAGCGATTGACAAAATCATATCGGCAATATCTGATTATATACAGATTGAACCCATGCAGATCACAACCGCTTCCGTGTTATCTTTTCCGGGACTGGAAATAAAGCAGAACCAACGCCGGGTATTTCAAGACGGGGAGGAAGTAAGCCTTACCCGCCTTGAATACAGTACCCTTGTATATCTTGCTTCCAACCCCGGCATTGTCCTCACACGGACACAAATATTTGAAGCCGTTTGGAACATGGAAAGTGAAAGCTGCCAGTCAAGCGTTGCAAATGTGATTTACAACCTGCGGAAAAAAATAGAGCCGGACAGCCGCAAGCCCATTTACATAAAAACCGTTTTAGGTATGGGCTACAAGTTTGCTTCCGGGGAATGACAACAGAATAACCGCCGCCCGTTACAGCGGCATACCATGACAGGAAATCAGAAAAGGTTTCCTGTTTTTTTGCGCCAAAAACCGCGCTGATTTTCCAGCTTTGTCGAAAAGTTTTATCAAAAAGTTTTTCAAAACTTTGCCATATTTGCATTTCTCTGCGTAGTAAGGAGTAAAGGGGGAGTTTCGCCGTTTTCTTAGAGCAAGATTCTACCGCAGTACCAAAATTCGCTTATCGCTCATTTTGCCCCTGCGGGAATCTTGTTGGGGAGTGCCTTCCCCAAACCCTGCCATGCGGCTTACGCCGCTTAAAAATCCCTCAAAATATTTTTTCGGATTTTTCAAAAACAGTTCCGCTTCACACCCTGTTTTTCTCCTATTAGTGAGAGGACACCATACACAGAAAGGAGGTCTGTCGACCATGAAACGATACAACACACCGCACCGCAGCCGGGTAGTCAAAACACGCATGACCGAGGAAGAATACGCCGAGTTTGCAGAAAGGCTTTCTGCCTACAACATGAGCCAAGCCGAGTTTATCCGGCAAGCCATAACCGGGGCAGCCATACGCCCCATCATAACCGTTTCTCCCGTCAATGATGAGCTGCTTGCCGCTGTTGGGAAGCTGACCGCCGAATACGGCAGGATCGGCGGCAACTTAAACCAGATAGCCCGGACGCTGAACGAGTGGCACAGCCCCTACCCGCAGCTTGCCGGGGAGGTACGGGCGGCGGTTTCCGACCTTGCTGCCCTAAAGTTTGAAATCTTGCAGAAAGTGGGTGACGCTGTTGGCAACATTCAAACATATCAGCTCTAAAAATGCCGACTATGGCGCAGCGGAAGCCTACCTCACATTTGAGCATGACGAGTTTACCATGAAGCCCACCCTTGATGGAAACGGGCGGCTGATACCGAGGGAGGATTACCGCATTTCTTCCCTCAACTGCGGGGGCGAGGATTTCGCTGTTGCCTGTATGCGGGCGAATCTCCGCTATGAGAAAAATCAAAAACGGGAAGATGTGAAAAGCCACCACTATATCATCAGCTTTGACCCACGGGACGGGACAGACAACGGCTTGACCGTAGACCAGGCGCAGGAGCTGGGCGAGAAGTTCTGTAAAGAGCATTTCCCCGGACACCAAGCCCTTGTATGCACCCACCCGGACGGGCATAACCACAGCGGCAATATCCATGTGCATATCGTCATCAACTCCCTGCGGATTTATGAAGTCCCGCTTCTGCCCTACATGGACAGACCAGCCGATACACGGGAGGGCTGCAAGCACCGCTGCACCAACGCCGCTATGGAATATTTCAAGAGTGAAGTCATGGAGATGTGCCACCGGGAGGGGCTTTACCAAATCGACCTCCTAAGCGGCAGCAAGGAACGGATAACGGAACGGGAATACTGGGCGGCAAAGAAAGGGCAGCTTGCCCTTGATAAAGAGAACGCCGCCAGAGAAGCCGCCGGACAGCCGACCAAGCCCACCAAGTTTGAAACGGACAAGGCGAAGCTGCGCCGGACGATACGGCAGACACTTTCTCAAGCTACCAGCTTTGACGAGTTTTCTTCCCTTTTGCTGCGTGAGGGTGTGACCGTCAAGGAGAGCCGAGGGCGGCTTTCCTACCTCACGCCGGACAGGACAAAGCCTATCACAGCCCGGAAGCTGGGGGACGATTTTGACAAGGCTGCTGTCCTTGCCCTGCTTACACAGAACGCCCGCAGAGCCGCCGAACAGACCAAAGCCATACCCGAATACCCTGCCGCAGTTAAAAAGCCGTCACAAGGGGAAAAAACCACAAAAACCACCCCGGCAGACAACACCTTGCAGCGCATGGTTGACCGGGAAGCCAAGCGAGCCGAGGGCAAGGGCGTGGGCTATGACCGCTGGGCGGCAAAGTACAATCTAAAGCAAATGGCGGCTACCGTTACCGCCTACCAGCAGTACGGCTTTTCTTCCCCGGAGGAACTGGACGAAGCCTGTTCTGCCGCCTATGCCGCCATGCAGGAAAGCCTTGCAGAGCTGAAGCAGGTGGAAAAGACGCTGAACGGGAAAAAGGAGCTGCAACGACAGGTGCTTGCCTATTCCAAGACCCGCCCTGTCCGGGACGGGCTGAAACAGCAGAAAAACGCCAAAGCAAAAGCAGCCTACCGTCAGAAGTACGAAAGCGACTTTATCATAGCAGACGCAGCCGCCCGCTATTTCAGGGAGAACGGCATTTCCAAGCTGCCGAGCTATAAAGCCCTGCAAGCAGAGATTGAAACCCTTATCCAAGAGAAAAACAGCGGCTACAACGATTACCGGGCAAAACGGGAGGAATACCGCCGCTTACAGACTGTCAAGGGCAATATCGACCAGATTTTACACCGGGAGCGCAAGCCTGTGAAAAGGCAGGAACAGGAACGATAAAAACCGCCCCAAAATGTACCCGAACCTATACAGAACAAGGGGGCTGCCCCGTACCCTATCCGCAAATACCAAAGGATTTTTTAACGGGCTTATAGGGCAGAAAAACCCCGAAAATGATACCGAGATGATACAGAATTACCGCCGATACCGCCACACCAGCGGAAACGGCAGAAAGGAGCGCACCCATGCCAAGAATGAGCAAGAAACGGCGGCTGGAATGGTCTTTTTTCCTGCGGCAAGTGAAAGTCGGGAATTCCACCTGCGACCGTATCACATACAATGACCTCTGCCGGGGCTGTACCCATAGCTGCAAGCAGAGCTTCCGGGCGATTATCATACTCTGCCCCCACTACTACTCCAAACGCCGGAAAAAGGAGGACAGGGACAATGGCAGATAACCGCAAATATTATTACCTCAAGCTGAAAGAGAACTTTTTTGACAGCGACTCCATTGTGCTGCTGGAAGATATGAAAGATGGGATTTTATACTCCAATATCCTCTTGAAGCTGTACTTAAAATCGCTGAAAAACGGCGGGAAATTGCAGCTTGACGAGCATATCCCCTACACAGCGCAGATGATAGCGACACTGACCCGCCACCAGATAGGAACGGTTGAGAGGGCTTTGGAGATTTTCCGGCAGTTGGGGCTTGTGGAGCAGCTTGACAGCGGGGCTTTCTATATGACCGACATTGAGTTGATGATAGGACAGTCCTCTACCGAAGCCGAGCGAAAACGGGCTGCAAGGCTGGAAAACAAGGCACTTTTACCGCCACGGACAAAAGGCGGACATTTGTCCGACATTCGTCCACCAGAGAAAGAGATAGAGTTAGAGAAAGAGATAGAGATAGAAAAAGAGAGAGAGGGAGAAACGGGACACCCCGCCCCCGCCGCTTATGGCAGATACAACAATGTGATACTGACCGATACAGAGCTTTCCGGGCTGAAAACAGAGCTGCCCGACAAGTGGGAGTATTATATTGACCGGCTTTCCTGCCATATCGCTTCCACCGGGAAGCAGTACCACAGCCATGCAGCCACCATTTACAAGTGGGCGCAGGAGGACGCTACAAAAGGCAAGGCTGCCCCAAAACAGGGCATACCCGATTATTCATGCAAGGAGGGCGAGAGCTTATGAAAAACGAGATTGAAGCTATGATTACGGACATTACAGCCACTACCTCCGAAGCGGAGGACTACACAGGCGAGGACGGGCTTTTATACTGCGGCAAGTGCCATACGCCAAAAGAAGCATACTTTCCAAAAGAAACCGCCCAATGGTTAGGGCATGACCGACACCCGGCAGAGTGCGACTGCCACCGGGCAGCCCGTGAAAAACGGGAAGCCGCTGAAAGTCGACAGAAGCACCTTGAAAAAGTGGAGGACTTGAAACGCCGGGGCTTTACCGACCCCGCTATGCGGAACTGGACATTTGAGCATGACAACGGCAGAAACCCGCAGACCGAAACCGCTCGCTTTTATGTGGATAGCTGGGAAACCATGCAGGCTGAAAATATCGGCTACCTTAAAATGGAGTACAGTTTATAGTAGTGTATAGCGTGTACCAAGTTATAATTATGGGGTTGAAAATAACAGTATACACAGATAATGTGGAAAAATGTGTATGACGTTTATATAGAAAATAACATTGAAAAAAGAAATTCAAGAATGGGTAAATTCATTAAATTTAAAATAGAATAATAATTACATGAGTGACAGAAGATAAGAATCTGAATTCCCTGTCACTTTTATATTATTTGATAAGAAAAAAGAACTGGTTTATATCCGATAAGAATATAGACTGGTTCTTATTTTTAATATGCTATTATATACACAGGGAGTCGGGGAATGTCGAACTATAGCAAGCCGGAAAAGAAAGCATTGATATCGGTATGAAAGAGTTTTGCAAGTGCAACTAATTCAGATGCCTTAATGTTCATGCGATTTGTTTCCAGTTTGGCATAGGTACTTTTGGTGATGGAGATACCCATAAGATTTAATTTTGCAACTACTTGGTCTTGAGTCATATTGTTTTTATATCGAATTGCTTGGATATTTTTACCAATATCCATATCTGGTCTAATCTTTTGCATAATGATGAACTCCCCTTATAAAATAAAAAGTTTCGTAATACAGAAACATATATATTGATTCTAAAGAATTTAAATTTTATAATGTTTCGTAATAAGGAATTATTTTTAACAGGAAGAGGTAAAAGTATAATGGATGTGGAGATGGAAAAGAGAAAATTTTTAAATCTATGTGGCAAAAGAGATCGAGCATTATTGTCAGGTAAAAAAAGAATGACATTGGGGGATATGGAACGATTGACATATCTGACAGAATTTTTTGAACTGGAGAACTATGGAATCGCCTTATGGAAAGAATTTGGTGATGATGTAAAAGAGCCATTTGAAGCGATGATGAAAATGTTAGATGAGCCGGAGTGCATAGAAGATCGATGGCTTGATGACGAAGCAAAAGGGGAAAAGTGGTTGTTAGAATTTCAGGAACTGGCATTAACGGAAGAATACAGGGAATGGATTCGAAATTATATCGATAAAAAATATGAAGAAAGAGGATTACCATATCCGACAGGAGCAGACTTCGATTAAGAGGTCTGCTTTTTTCTGGTCTTTTGGGAGGTGATAAGAGGTGGAAGTAAGTATTTATGAACTCTTGGCGGCAGCAAGAGAATCGGCTAAATCTGATTATATAAAAGGGGACAGCATTTTGTGTGAGAAGAGATTTCATCCAGATACCCATTACATGGTGGAAATGGAGCTGTTAGAAAATGATAACAGGCTGGGAGAAAAGGGGAATTATATACGGAAGTTTTTGTCAGAACCGGAGTATCTTCCCATTTTACAAAAGCAGGAAAAACATCTCATAAAAATAAAAAGACAGGCAATTGTTCAAAAAGGAAACTTGCGATATATCCCTCCCCCGGACAGGCCGAACCGCCACCGGGAGAGGGATCTTTTATAACCGGCTGGGAAGGAACAGTAGTGTTCCTCTGGCGATAGTGGTATAAAAAAGCCAGATTTTCCGCAGGTTTTGGGACACTGGAACATAGAAAAGTGTTCACGAATGGCACTTTTGCAACGATCCGTTGCAGCAGTGAAAGCATTTTTGACATTACGTTAAACAGAAAAATGAAAGGATGTGATTGCGATAATCATAGGAATTGATCATGGCTATTATGCAATAAAAACAAGACAAGTGTCTTTCCCAAGTGGAATTATCAGGTATGATTACGAGCCGTATACCATGCAGAATGTTCTGCAGTATCAGGGAAAGTATTATGTCTGTGGTACGGGAAGACAGACGCTGGTAAAAAATAAAACGTCCAATGATAATTATTATCTGCTGACGTTGGCAGCCATTGCAGAAGAAATCAAGCATCGGAAAGCGGAACGAAAGACAGAGGTAATTCTGGCTGTCGGACTTCCGCTTTCAAGTTTCGGAAGAGAGAAACAGGGATTCAGGGAGTATCTGTTGCGGAAAGAGCAGCCAGTGCGATTTTTATATGAAAGTGAATTATATGAGATAACAATAAAAGATGTGAAACTGTTCCCACAGGGATACTCTGCGCTTGCTCTTCATCCAGAGTATCTGAAAAATGAACCGTCTGTTCTGCTTGTTGATATTGGTGGCTGGACCGTTGACCTTATGAGGCTGGACAATGCTGTTCCGAATGCAGCAACGTGCAGGAGTTTGGAGCTTGGAGTGATCCGATGTATTGATGAGACAGCAGAACAGGTGCGTAGAAATACCGGACTGTCTGTAACAGAAACTCAAATTGAGCGTGTGCTTCGGGGGGAATCTTGCAGTATGGCAGAGGAGGTCAGACGGATTATACAGGAAAGCGGACGGAAATATATAGAAAGAATATTGTCTGCGGTGACAGAATCTGGGTTTGATCTCCGGGCAGTACCAACCGTATTTATGGGTGGAGGCTCCGCAATTTTAAAACGCCACGTGACCGCACAGGACGCGATTTGCCGCCCCGTTTTTATAGAGGACGTCCATGCCAACGCAACAGGGTATGAACGGATTGTAGAGCAGATGTGGGCGAGATGACACGTCCGGTATATTCGTTCCGCCCAAACCTGAAAAATCCAGAACACCAGAGGGCATGGGAGAAATTTCAAAGTGTTCCAGAAGGGCAGAAAAGCCAGTATCTGGTTCAGGCAATTCTGGAAAAAGAGGATCGGAAATGGCTGGAAGAAGTCATTCAAAAGACGATAAAAGAAAGTGTTCGGGAATTAGGAATATGTGGCACTACGGAACAATTGAAAACGAAACCATCATCGGAAGAAATACCAGCTCAGATGATGGATTTTTTATCTCAAATGGAAAATTTGTAAAGGGGGTGAGGCCTATGATTGCACGATACATACATTGTTGGATCTGCTAGGGGTAAGGACAGAAATGTATCGTTATCTTTGGTGGGTATTGTGAATAGCTTTCCATGCGGCTTTGGAGTATGTTGTGTGTAGCGAAAGAGAAAGGAGAAAAGTTATGGCAGAGATGAAAAATATCTGCGGAAAGATCCCGATGGACTTACATGAAAAAGTAAGAGAAGAGATCGAACTCACAGAAAGCAGCACACAAAAATTTTTACAACAGGTCATTGAAGAACATTTCAACAGACTGGAAGGAAAAGGAGAAATAAGCATGGGAGCAGTAAGAACAGTAGCAGTACAGGTATCAGAGGAGTTATTCCAGAGATTAAAAGTAGTCATCGGACAGAAACACATGAAACAGAAAGACTTCTTAATTCAGATTATAGAAGAAGCGCTGGAAAAGGCAGAGGCAGAATGGCAAAGCAAAGAACAGCCTGAAGAATCCGAACAGACAACCGAAGAATCGGGAACAGAAGAAACTCAACCGGAAGAAAGCACTGAGCCGGAAGGGGAGTGTGAACCAGAAGAGGAAAGCGAGCCAGAAGGAGAGAGCGAACCGAAAGAGGAAAACGAACCGGAAGGAGAGAGCGAACCAAAAGAGGAAAACGAACCTGAAGGGGAAAGCGAACCGGAAGAGGAAACTGAACCAGAAAGAGAAACTGATCTGGAAGAAGAAACCAAAGCAGAAGAACAAACAGAATGGTAACTAATTGATACAGAATAACGAAGGGCGGTATGAGAAATCATGCCGCCTGTTTTTATCAGCAAAAAGGAGGTTGATAGCCGCAACCATTCAATTTTTTGATCTCTTTAGCGGAATCGGGGGATTCCGTGAAGGCTTAAGACGGGCAGGAAACTTTGTCTGTGTCGGACATTGCGAGGTGGATACTTATGCGGATAAGAACTACCGATTGCTGTTTGACACAGAAGGGGAGTGGTATTGTAGTGATGCAAGAACAATTGAACCAGAACGAATGCCAGATTTTGATTTACTCTGTGCAGGATTTCCTTGCCAGGCATTCTCTATCGCCGGAAAGCGAGAAGGATTTGCTGACGCAAGAGGAACTCTCTTTTTTGAAATTGCCCGGATTCTTGAAGCTAAAAGACCCTCGTATTTTATCCTTGAAAATGTTCCCGGTTTGTTATCGCATGACAAAGGCCGGACGTTTTGCACCATCCTCAGTACGCTTTCTGAACTGGGGTACCATGTCGAATGGAAAGTGCTTAACAGCAAGGATTTCGGAGTCCCCCAAGCAAGAAAGCGGGTGTATATTGTCGGATATCTTGATTTCAGATGTGCCGGAAAAGTATTACCTGAACCAGAAACAAATGGAGCAGCTCTTGTTCAAATCCGGGCAGGAAGTCAGGGAAAAAGAGTCTACAGTCCAAAAGGATTAAGCTGTACCTTGACATCACAAGCCGGAGGAATGGGTGGAAAGACAGGATTATATGATGTGGGTGTTCCAATTAAAGAAAATACAAAGCTCGGCTACAAACTTGCAAGAGAGGATGACAGCATCGATTTAGGCTATGCGAATCTCAACAGCAGGAGAGGAAGAGTCGGACATCGGATAGCACATACCCTGACTACAGGTATCCAACAGGGAACACTTCATTTTGTAGATTTATCTCCGCCACCACTGATAACTGAAGAATGCAGAAGCCTTAATACCCGACAATGCGGAATCCACAAATACAAAGGAGAATGTTCCGGCGTATTAAGTGAAGAAGGGGCAAGAGCAGTCCTTACACCAGCCAAAGAAAATGTTCGTCAGAACGGCAGACGTATGAAAGAACCCGAAGAACCGATGTTTACAATTACTGCAACCGATCGTCATGGCATCTTGTATCACGGCAGAATAAGAAGGTTAGTTCCGAGGGAATGTCTGCGTCTGCAGGGTTATTACGACTGGCAGATTGATAAGATCATAGACAGCACTTCTGACGCACAGCTTTATAAACAGGCTGGAAACGGAGTAACTGTCAATGTTATCGAGGCAATTGGCAGATTGTTACAAAAGGCAGACTCCGAACTCAACACACAGGAAGTGTCTGAGAAAGGAATCTATTAGGCATGATCGGTATAAAAGACCAATACTTTGGCACAGAAATCGAAATGACAGGGATTACCAGACAACGTGCTGCAGAAGTTGTTGCTGAAATGTTTGGAACAGAAGCATATTATGACGGCACTACCTACGGAATCTGGTCAGTGATAGATTTGGAAGGAAAAAAGTGGAAATTTATGTCTGATGGAAGCATTTATACACAACGGAAAGTATACGGTCGAATTGTAGATGCAAGTGGAGAATATTCAACAGAAATGGTATCTCCGAAATTATCCTATGATGAAATGGGAAAGTTACAGGAAGTAGTACGCTGTCTGCGACAGCATGGAGGTTTTGTAAATGAGTCCTGTGGTCAGCATGTTCATGTAGATGCATCGAATCATACACCGCAAAGCCTGAAAAATGCATTGACAATTATGTATGCAAAGGAAGATATCCTGTTCAAGGCTCTGAAAGTGCAGGAGAGAAGAGCAAATAGTTATTGTCAGAGAGTGCAACCGGAGGTATTGGAGAAAATCCGAAAAATACCAAATAGGTCAATCACTATGGACCGAGTAAGAAATGTCTGGTATGGAGGCAGGGATAGAAGTCATATCCATTATGATGATACCCGTTATTATGCTCTAAATCTTCATGCTGTGTTTTCCAAGGGAACTTTGGAATGGCGCTGTTTTGAAAGCACACTACATGCAGGAAAGGTAAGAGCAAACATTACATTGGCATTAGCCATTTCCGCACAGGCGATCAATCAGAGATCTACACAGATGAAAAAGACACTGATATCAGAAAATCCGGCATTTACATTTCGTACATTTTTATTGAGACTTGGGTTAATTGGAGATGAATATAAAAATGTCCGAAAACATCTGCTGGCAAATCTGGATGGTGATCTTGCGTGGAGATATGATAAAAGCACGTATGAGTGTTTGAAGAAAAATCAAAGGACAGAAGGAGTCAGATAGAGGTGAGAAAGAATGGAAGATAGATATTACTTCGCTTATGGCAGCAACATGAATCTGGAGCAGATGAAGTACAGGTGTCCGGCTGCGGAAGTTGTGGAAAATGTCCGGCTTGAAGATTATCGGCTGGCATTTCGAGGAAGGGCTCCGGGTAACGGAGTAGCAACGGTACTGCCGGAAAAAGGAAGCTATGTCGAAGGAGTCTTATGGAAAATCACAGAAGCGTGTGAGAAGAGTCTGGATTTTTATGAAGGATTTCCAAGTTTTTATGGGAAAGAATCAATTCGTGTAAAAAATCGGGATGGTGTGGAGAAAGAAGTGTTTGTATATATGATGAACGCTCCGCACAAAGATGTTCCGGCAAGGCCGTCGAAATTTTATCTGGATGGAATTCTGGAAGGATGTAAGGATAACCAGATTCCAACGGAGTCTGTCATGGAAGCGGTAAAACGTACCAGACAGGAAGTAAAAAAAGAAAAAAATCGATATGCAAGATAAAACGTACCGCAGAGGAAACATCTTCTGCGGTATTTTACTGAAAAAATCTATTTATAATAGGAAGGAAAAGCGCATGAAGGTTAGAAAATTAAAGACCAGAATTGCTGCTTTTGGACTGGCTGTCCTGATGGGCATCAGTACCTTGAGCAGTGCGAATGCGTTTGCGGCCGAACAGACAGGCTCGGAACAGCAGACGGAAGTACAGGCATCTGAACAGGCGGTAACAAGCCAGAAAGATACATCAGTTACAGCAGATGATATCACAAAAGCAGTTTCAGATGATACATTTGCAGTGGAAACCAGTATGGAAGGAATCCATTATGATGCAGAAAAAGAAGATGTTACGCTTGTAAGTATCAAAGATGAGAATGGTGGAGAGTATCATTCAGACAAAGCAGGAACATATATTGCCACTTATATGGTCGTTCCAAAAGATAAGAGTGACAGCTATACCATCACCCGTAAAGTGACTCTGACGGATACCGAAGGACAGGCACATTCCGAAGAAAATGGTGGAGAGAAACA
This sequence comes from Coprococcus sp. LG101-27, assembly GCF_027695515.1. Lineage (NCBI taxonomy): Bacteria > Bacillati > Bacillota > Clostridia > Lachnospirales > Lachnospiraceae > Coprococcus > Coprococcus sp. LG101-27. Next base: position 50,339 of record NZ_JAQEUJ010000002.1, on the reverse strand, counting down.
GAAGTCAGATACAAAATCTGAAGATGATTCGGATTCGCCTGTGCAGAACTACACAGATGTAGAAATTGAAACATCCGAAGAAGATGCATCTGCACAGGCAGTCAAAGAACTGAAAGAGGACATCGAAGAGGGAAATGTGATGGTATTGTCTGCGGCTGAAAGAGCTGCAAGCAGCGGTTCTACAGTTACATTGACAAAGGGGCGAACCATTTATTATCCAAGTTATATTGGAAATTATCTTACTTGCCTGTTTACAGTCAATGGGAAAATTGCATACTGCCTTCAGTCCCAGAAAGCATCCCCACCGAGTGGAAGTTATGTAGCACAGGTACTGGACAGCAATAAAAATCTACAGAAAGTCCTTTATTATGGTTATGGCGGGGCAGGAGATCTGACAGGAAGTTATCTGTCTGGAAAAACGGAAGATGAAAAGTATGTGTATACACACATTGCAGCCAGCTACGCTTATGCAGGAGATGCCGGATTTACAGGGTGTAATTATAATGACCTTGTAAATGCAGGGGTTATCGCATATATCAATTATCTGTTTGGACAGGAAGAATCGCCAAAAGGTGAACTGAGCCTTTCAAGCACAAAGCTGAATGCAGTACGGGATGGAAACATCCAGAAAACACCAAATATCACACTGTCTGGAGATCACAGAAACTATGTGACATTGAGTGTACCGGAAAATGTGACAGCACATAATCTTTCCAAAGGAACAAGTGTTACAAATGGAAAAATCCAGATTTATGGTGGAGATACATTCTATCTATCTGCGGATTTATTACTGACAGGCAGTTATGCTTCCGGCAACTTATATGGTTCTGTCGGAAAGACATGGAGAACACTGGTGCTGACAACCGGAAATTCCAAGCAGGATATCGGTGTATTTGAAAGTGAAACAGCAGCTCCGGTAAGTTTTAGTGTACAGTGGCTGAATATGACACGCATTGAACTTATGAAGAAAGATGTCAATACACAGAATCCACTGTCTGGAGCAGTTTATGGTATTTATACCGATAAGAAGTGTGAAAACCTGCTTATGACAATGTCAGCAACCGGAACAGACGGAAAAGCAGTCAGCGATTATTTTGATGCCGCACTCAAAACTGTGTATGTAAAAGAAGTGACTGCACCGACCGGATATAAACGGAATCAGGAAGTCTATCAAGTGGACGTTGCAGCCGGAAAGACATTGTCTGTAACTGCAACAGATGAGAGAGTCATCGGAAAGGTGAAAATCGCAAAGATTGATAAAGAAACACTTGCATTTAAGGCACAGGGGGACAGTGCTCTTCGTGGTGCGGTGTATGGTCTGTATGCCAAAGAGGACATCGTGCATCCGGATGGAACAACAGGAGTTCTGTATAAACAGGACAGCCTGATCGCGCAGGGAGTCATCGGAGATGATGGAACACTGGAGTTTTCAGAATTATACCTTGGAGAAATGTATGTAAAAGAAATCACTCCACCGGAAGGATATACGCTGGATACTACAAAATATGAGGTATCAGTAACTTATGAAGGTCAGGATGTTGCGGAAGTGACAAGAGACCTTACGGTAAAAGAGCAGGTAAAGAAACAGGCATTCCAGTTGATCAAAATCAGTGAAGATGGAGAGCAGACAGAAACAGACCTGGTTGCAGGAGCAGGATTTAAGGTATATCTGATCAGCGACCTGACACAGGTAAAAAATGGGAAACTGAAACCTGCCAATGGAGAAAGCTATACAGCAAACGATTTCAAAAATTATGACTTCAGCAAAGAGCAGGTTGCAGTTACTTATGAGAACGGAACAGCCGTACCAGTACCGGAACTAATTACTGATACAAAAGGATATGCAGTCAGCCCGGAACTGCCGTATGGAAGTTATGTTGTAGTGGAAAGCACTACCCCTGAGAATCTGAAAACCATTGATCCATTTGTTGTAAATGTGGAAAATGACAGCAGAGAGCCAATGCAGTGGAGAGTATTTGATGACCGTCCGTTTGAATTTTTGCTGAAAATCGTAAAGAAGGATGCACAGACTGGAAATACGGTTTTAAAGGCCGGAGCCTCTTATAAGATTTACGATGTGACAAATAAGAAATATGTGGAACAGGTTGTTCAGTATCCGAAGAAAGAAAAGATCAGTGTATTCAAAACAAACGAGGAAGGATATCTGATTACACCGCAGGAACTGAAGTGCGCTACCTACCGAATCGAAGAAGTAAAAGCACCGGAAGGATTTGTAAGACAGGGAAGTGAAGAGTCCCTGTATGATGGAACAACGATTATTTCACCAGTAGAACAGACTACAAAAGGAACATATAAAGAAAATCCACAGGGCGGTATTGTAATTACAGTATCCTCAAACACTGCACATCAGATTGATCCAGATACAGGAGCAGCGATTGTAGAGGTAGAACAGAAAAACGATGAACAGGTAGGAAGCCTGCTCCTGACGAAAAAGGGAGAACAGCTTACCGAAGTAACAGGAGATTCTGTTCTGGCAAAAGTAAAAGCACTGGTCTCTAAAGTAAGAAATGCTGTATCTGGTAAAGAAGAAACAGGTATTTATAAAGGCTTTAAATATGAAGAAACCGGAGTAGAAGGTGCCCAGTTTGAAGTATATGCCAAGGATACCATCTATTCACCGGACGGAGCAAAGGATGAAGCAGGAAATCCAGTTGTCCGTTATGAGAAAGATGACCTGGTAGCCAAACTGACTACAGATGAAAATGGAACAGCAGTTATCAACAATCTGCCACTGGGAACGTATTATCTGAAAGAAGTTGTAGCAGGAGAGAATTTTGTCCTGAATACAGAACAGAAAGAATTTACCCTGACAGCAGAGGATGATACACAGGCAGTCGTTTATGAAGGCGTTACCTATAAAAATGAAAGACAGAAAGTTTCTGTATCAGTAGAAAAGAAAGATTCTGTCACAGGCGAAAAGCTGGAAGGTGTTATTTTTGGACTGTATGCTGCGGAAGATATTCTTTCTAATCAGGGAGAGGTTCTCGTAGAGAAAGATACCCTGCTGGAAAAGAAAGCAACGGATGCAAAGGGAACACTTACTTTCGACAGCGATCTTCCACATGGAAAATACTATGTCAAAGAGGAAGTCAGAAAAGCCGGATATCTTCCAAATGAGGAAGTATGGAATGTAGATGCAACTTACGAAAATCAGAATCTTACAAAGATTGAACTGAACAAAGAAGTTGAGAATCAGCCGACAGAAACACGCATTACAAAAACAGATGCAACAACCGGAAATGAGCTGGAAGGAGCCAAACTGCAGGTCATTGATAAAGACGGAAATGTTGTGGAAGAATGGGTAAGCAGTAAGGAAGAACATGTCATTTACGGACTGCCGGAAGGAAGTTATACCTTACATGAGGAACTGGCCCCTTATGAAGATGGCTATGTGTCCGCCAGCGATGTGACGTTTGAAGTCAAAGAAGATGGCAGTGTGACAAAGGTTGAGATGAAAGATGAATATTCCAAAGTGGAAATTTCAAAAACAGACCTTACAACCGGAAAAGAACTGGAAGGGGCAAAGCTTCAAATTATCCGCAAAGACGGAACTGTTTTGGAAGAGTGGATTACGGACGGAAAGCCACATTCCATTGCAAAGCTCCCAGTCAATGAAGAACTTACTCTGCGTGAGATCACAGCACCGGATGGTTACGAGATTGCGGAAGATGTCACATTCACATTGAAAGATACAATGGAAGTCCAGAAAGTAGAAATGAAAGATGCCAGAACACCGGAGAAAACAACAGAAAAAACAAATGCACCAAAAACAGGTGACAACCAGAAAGTATGGGCATTTATTTTACTTGGTCTGGCATCTGCCGGAACAGCTGCAGGAGTGACCGTATATCGCAGAAAAAAGTCAAAAATGCCAGAAAACGAAGAAGAAACAGAAGAAAAATAAAATAAGAATTACAGGATAAATCAATCTGACAGGGCAGGAGATGTGCATAGAGCAGCTCCTGCCCTGTCTGTATATAAGGAGAAGAAAGATGAGACGTTTTTATACAGCAGAATCAGTAACAGAAGGACACCCGGATAAAGTATGCGATCAGATAGCAGATGCAATCTTAGATGAATGTCTGCGTTATGATCCATCTTCGAGAGTGGCATGTGAAGTCCTTGCCACAAGAGGAAATGTGTTTGTGGCAGGAGAGATCAGCAGCGGATATGAGCCGCCAGTATTTGATGTGATCCGAAAGGTTCTGAAAGAATGCGGATATTGTACAGATGGAATAGAAATGGATACGTTTGTACACCAGCAGAGTCCAGATATTGCGAAAGCAGTGAGTGTGTCGAAAGAATTTCGGGATAATATCGGCGCAAAAATAAGAGATAGAAGCAGGGGAGCTGGAGATCAGGGTGTTATGGTCGGATATGCGTGCGATGAGACTCCGCAGCTTATGCCAATGCCGACTGTTCTGGCACACCGGATTACACGTGAACTTTCGGCTTGCAGAAGAAGCGGATATATCAAAGATATCTTTTCCGATGGAAAAGCACAGGTAACCGTAGAATATGAAGATGAAAAACCAGTGAGACTGGAAAGTGTTGTTGTTTCCTGCCAGCATGGTGCAGAAAAGAGCCTGAAGAAGTTAGATGCCGAAATCAGAGAGAAAGTGCTTCGTTCAGCACTCAGATTACTGCCGCCGGATGAGGATACGAAGATTCTGATTAATCCGTCAGGAAAATTTGTGTGTGGAGGGTTTGATGCAGATACCGGACTGACGGGAAGAAAGCTGATGGTGGATACTTATGGCAGTATGATTCCGCATGGCGGCGGTGCATTTTCGGGAAAGGACTGTTCGAAAGTAGACCGTTCGGCGGCTTATATGGCAAGGTATATCGCCAAAAATATAGTAGCTGCTGAGTTTGCAAGCAAGTGTCAGGTGTCTCTGGCTTATGCAATCGGAGTAGCAGAACCGGTTATGATTGAGGTAGATACCTTTGGTACAGGAAAAGTGTGTGCAGATGATTGTCTGGCGGCAGCAATCCCACTGGTGTTTGGAGTGACACCCGTTCAGATCATGGAATCCCTTCGACTGAATCGTCCGATTTTTCGGCAGACGGCAGTTTTTGGTCATTTTGGAAGAAAGGAGTTTCCTTGGGAGCGGACAGATAAGGTACTGGCTCTTCAGGATACGATTCTGTAATGCCTTGGGTAACAGAAGAAGAGATTCAGGCAGCAAAAAATATGACTGCGTATGAGTATTTGCGAACACATCAGGCACAGAGACTGCAAAAGACAAGAACCAGAAATGAATGGCAGTTGACGGACCATGACAGTTTTAAAATCAATGAACTGTCCAGCAAATGGCATTGGAAATCCAGAGATATCGGTGGCGTGTCTGCACTGCGGTTTCTGATTGAAGTAGATGGAATGAAATTTACAGATGCCGTAAAACTGCTGTGCGAAGAGAGTCCGTCTTTTATTCCGACACAGTCTGCCGAAAAGGAAAAACCACTATTTAAACTGCCGGAGAGATATTGTAATTGCAGACGAATCAGGGCTTATTTAAACCACAGAGGAATCAGCGATGAAGTGATCACATATTGTATTTCACATGAAATCCTTTATGAAAGTGTCCCGTACCATAACGCTGTTTTTGTTGGGAAAGATGAATCCAGAAAAGCAAGATATGCATTCCTGCGAGGAATCTATGAAAAAAACGGGAAGGGATTCAAGATGGAGCAGACCGGGAGTGAAAAAAAGTACAGCTTTTGCATTCCACCTGAAAGAGAAACAAAGCGAGTTGCCGTATATGAAGCGTGTATTGATGCATTGGCACACATGACACTGGAAGAGGGAAATAGGGATAAATATCGTCTTTCCCTTGGGGGAATCGCTGCTCCGAAAGAAAACGCACAGATACAGAGTGAACGTTTTAAAAGGCCACCGGACGCACTGGAAGAATTTCTGAAGAATCATCCGGAAATCAAAGAAATTGAAATCTGCACCGATAATGACTTTGCCGGGAGATGGGCGAAAGAACAGATGAAAAAACATTACGAGGGAACGTATCAGATTATTTGCAATCTGCCGGAAAAAGAAGGGGCAGATTATGCAGACCTTGCGAAAGAAAAAAAGCAGACAAATAAATGCAGGGACAGACCATTAGAAAGAAGGTGATAGAGAATGGAAGAAAAAGGAACGATGCACGTACATCTGTTGACGGAGCTGACTGGAAATCTTTATTCAGAAGAATCCGAATGGGAAGAAGAGTGGTCGGAGAGTGATGAATATGGAATGCCATTAGATGGAACAGAACTTGCCGATTATGAAGAAGTCATCCGAGAAGAACTGGAACGCTATGGGGAAGATGATCTCATGCAGTATTTTGACGGAAGTGAGTCCATTCAGGAAAAGATACAAAGTGCAGTTGTTACGATAGAAAACAAAGACGGAATCCTGTACGGCTGTACCAAACTGGAATTAAATGAATTTTTAAGTCAGGAAGAACTACAGGAATTCACCGAATACATTACAGGGCAGTACAGTGACGGGTGGGGTGAAGGATTTGAACAGAGGGATATCAAGGTAGATGGTGGAACGATGAATGTGCATTTTTGGCATCCTAATATGGAACAGCCGAAAATGTATGAAAAGAAAACAGAGCAGATTCCGACAAAGCCTGAGAAACAACGTCCCAAGTTACAGCTCCTTGGACATGATGGGAATATTTTTTCCATTATGGGCGATGCCTCAACTCTTTTGAAAAAGAATAAACAGACAGCAGAAGCAAAAGAAATGCGTAAAAGGGTATTGGAAAGTGGGGACTATTACAAAGCACTTTTGATTATCAGCGAATATGTAGAAACTGAGTTGAGTCCGCCGCCCAAAGAAAATAAAAAGACAAAGAAGAAAAATCAGCCGGAACGCTGAGAAAAGAAAGGATGATGCCTATGACAAATGGCCTGAGTTTGGAAGAACTTATGAAAGAGGGAACATACCCGGAGGAATATACTGAAGGGGAAAACTGGAAAATATTACATGGAGATACATTAAAACTGGTCAAAGCATTCCAGCCGGGAATCTTTGATGCAGTTATTACCGATCCGCCGTATGCATCCGGTGGAACAAAACAGAATGAAAGAAATCGTACTACAAATCAGAAATACAGCAGTATGAGTGCTGCCAATGCACTTCCGGATTTCGATGGGGATAACAAAGACCAGAGATCTTGGACGCACTGGATGGCTGAATGGCTCTATGATGTGCGGAAAGCCTGCAAGAAAGGTGCTCCGATCTGTCTGTTCATTGACTGGCGTCAGTATCCATCGATTACCGATGCATTGCAGTGGGCAGGATGGATCTGGCGAGGAACAGCGGTGTGGGATAAGGGAAACTCCCGTCCACAGAAAGGCCGTTTCCGCCAGCAGGCTGAATATATTGTGTGGGGCAGTAACGGACCGATGCCGATCAACCGTCCGGTATCTTGTCTGCCGGGCGTCTTCCGATATGGCAATCCGCAGAACCGGATTCATGTGACAGAGAAACCGTTGCAGCTTATGAAAGATGTTATCCAGATTTGTGAACCGAGAGGGCTGATCCTGGACCCGTTTGTCGGAGCAGGAACAACTGTCCTTGCAGCGGTTATGACAGGTTATCGTGCAGTGGGAATTGAGGTAACAGATGCCTACTACAAACTGGGAAGTGACAGAGTGAAAATTGCATTAGAAGCAGAGCAGAAAGAGGATGAAAAGTAGCCGGGATGTCCAATTGGACATCTTGTTTTTTATAGAGAAAATGAGTGGCATCCAACTGGATGCAGGAAGGAGATGGAGCGTATGGAACAGGCGCTGGCTTATGTGTGCTGTTCAGCAGAAGAAAGCCGGGTAAAAGTGCAGAAATATTGCAGAAAAATCTATGAACTTGGGTATGTACCAATCTGTCCGAGATTTGTATTCTCACCATTCTTGGAAGAGTCTGATGCAGAAGATATGCAGGGATATGGAAGAATGTCCCATATCCTTTTACGGAGATGCCGGATGGTAGTCGTATGTGGGAAAGAAGTGACAGGAACAATGAATACCGAAATCAGTATGGCAGACAGACTCCATATCATTTGTACGACACTTGATGGACTGGTACAGATAAAAGAATCAAAATAAATCAGAATCGAGTCAATCCGGTGCTACAGAAACTGGCGGTACTCGTTTTGCAAGCATAGCGTTTGGATATCCAAACGCACTTTGGGGAGAACCCCAATCCCCCGGACACAGACGGAAATGGAAAGGAAGGATCAAGTCATGTTAAGAAATGGAGTAATGATTGTAATCGCATTGATGAGCGGAGGATTTATAGGAGTGATAGTGACCTGTTGCATGGTTGCAGCGAAAAAATCCGATGAGGAGCTTGGCGATATGATGAAAGAGAAAAGAGAAGGGACGGTGATGCAATGCGAAAACGAAACCATGTGATCCCGGTGCGGTTAAATGCAAGGGAACTCAGGGAATTGGAGGAACAGGTGGAAAAAAGCGGACTGAGTCGGGAAGAGTTTATGCGTTCGCTGATCTTAGGAGCACAGGTACACGCAAAACCTTGTGAACATCACCCGGAACTGCTTAGGAAGATAGCGGGTCTGTGCAATAATGCGAACCAGCTTGCCCATGTTGCGAATGCTTCGGGAATGGCAAGTGAGCAGAGTGTACAGGAAATGCTCCGGCTTACCAAAGAGACATGGCATCTGGTAAAGGAAGAGTGGTAATGACAGATGGCTTATACAAGTGTTATCCCCGTCCACCGCCTGGACCGTTCCATCGAATATGTGAAAGACAAAGAAAAAACCACACAGAAAGCAGACTCTCTGGAGGCTGCCATTGATTATGCCATGAACCGGACAAAGACGGAACAAGCGGTCTTCGAAGATACCATCGGATGCACCAATGAAAATGCGTATGAAGATATGCTGACAACGAAAAAGAGATTCCATAAGATGGGCGGTGTGGAAGGATACCATCTGGTACAGAGTTTTGCAGAAGGTGAGGTGACACCGGAACTGGCACATCTCATCGGGCAGGAACTGGCAGACCGGCTCTTAAAAGGACAGTTTGAAGTAGTCATAACAACACATCTTAATACCAGACACTATCATAATCATATTGTCTGGAATTCTGTAAGCATGGTGGACGGACATAAGTACCATAGTAATGCTAAGAGTTATTATACGGAGATCCGTAAGATTTCCGATGACCTGTGCAGAAAATATGGTCTGTCTATCATTGAATCCAATCAGAAAAAATCAATCCCTTATGTACAGTGGAAAGCAGAACAGGAAGGAAAACCGACATGGAGAATGGCGATCCGTTTGGATATCAGGGAATCGGTACAGGAAAGCTACTCCTGGTTACAATTCCTAAAAGAGATGGAAAAGCGGGGTTATACATGGAAACTGAACAGGAAATACATTTCTTTAAAAGCTCCGGGAATGGAGCGGTATATCCGTCTGCGTTCTCTCGGAAAAAACTATTCCGAAGAGGAAATACGTGGGCAGATACTACAGCCAAAGGTGAAACGAGTCTATCAAAAGGCAGTACAGATTCATCCCAAAAAGAAACTGACCGGGATTCAGGCACTGTATTATTCCTATTTATATCAAATGGGGGTACTGCCAAAAAGACCGAAAAGGAGTCCATACGCTGTCAGAGAGGATATCCGGAAACTGGACCGCAGGATTGAACAGATTGAATTTCTACTGAAACATGACATCATAACCAGAGAGCAGCTTGCCGCGTACCGAGAGCCATTGCAAAAGCAGATTGCGGAACTTATGAAAGAACGCAGAAGATTGTATCGGAATGGGGGCAGGGAGACTGGGGAAGAACGATTGTCCGAAATCAATGAGGAATTGAAGCGACTCCGTAAGGAAGTTCGTATGACCGTTCAGATTGAGAAACATTCCTTGGAAATCGAAGCGAGACTTCAGGAAGCGGAAGAACAGAGCCAGAATGAAAAACGTGTGGAAGATAAAGAAAGAATGCAGAAAAGTCAGGAGGTGAGATAAGTATGAATTACGGAGCAGAACCGGCAGATCAGGTGGTACGGTACAGTCTGGAAGGGATGGAGTATTCGCTGAAGATCACCGGGAATGTAGCAAAGCATGTGGCAGTCTTTATTGCTGCCGCCTTGAAGGACCAGAAAAAGACAAGAGGGAAAACAAGACTTACCAGAATGTTAAAGGAACAGCGCCCGATGAAATTTTTTACCGTTCCGGGTGACCGTTTAAAAGAATTTGCAAAAGAAGCCAAGGCGAGAGGTATCTTATATGTAGTCATCAAAGATAAGGTGAATCCGGACCAGACAGAGGTCATGGTATTTGCAGATGATGCAGCGAAGATGAATCGGGTATTAGACCGGATGAATCTGGATTTTGTAAAAGCAGAATCAGGCTCTATGGTTACGGAAGCAGTGGAAAAAGAGACTGCACCGGAAAAGGCAGAAAACCAGATGGAAAAAGAAACCGGGGAGAATGTACGGACAGAGACCGTTGTCCTGCCGGAAGGCAAGATAGAATTTGAACTGGACGATGCGGAAGAAATGTTCCAGATCGGGGATGAGGCTTTCCCGGAAGGAAATTTTACACAGGCGCAGGAGGGGGAAGAAAAGAATCCATCCGAACCTTTCTCGCGCAACAGAAATACTTCTTCCGATCGGGAAATTAGCTGGAAAGAAAAGAATGAAAAACCATCTGTGCGGAAAGAACTCGGAGATATCCGCAAGGAACAGGAAGAGAAACGTAAGAGGCCGGACAGACGGAAAAATGCCAGAGAGAGCCGGAAGAAACGTAAGAATATGAAAACGAAAGGCAGGTAATGTATATGGATTTAACAGATATGATTTCAGGGGGAACGGAAGAACAGCAGGTTCCTGAACAGAAATTGACGAAAGAAGAATATGCAGCCAAAAAACAGCAGGAAAGAGAAGAGGTATGGGCTGAAGTAGATTCACAGGCACAGGGAGTTTTTCAGGATGGAGAAAAACTGAAAGGCTTTCTGGACTTTATGGCAGAGTGTAATACCCAGAGAACACCGAATCTGCTTTTGATTTACGGACAGCATCCAGATTTTAAGGTGGTAAGGTCTTATGAACGCTGGAGAGAAGAACACCGTTCGGTCAAAGTCGGGGAACATGGCATTACTTATATGATTTCCACTGAATACGAAAAAGACGGAGAAATGCGGAGAGGGTATACGATTGGAAAAGGATTTGACATCAGTCAGATGTCTGGAAAGCCATTGGAAGAACGCCCTCAGCGAAGTCTGACAGAACTGATAGGAACTGTCTTAAAAGACCAGTCGGTACGTGTGCAGATTGAGGATGATCTGCCAGACAAAGTGCAGGCCCAGTACAATCCGAGATACCGTACCATTTATATCCGCAACGGAATGAGTGAAGTAACGACATTCCATGCACTGAACAGAGAACTGGCGTGTGCAGCACTGGACCAGCATACCGGAACCTACAGCCGACAGAAAGTCAGTGCACAGGCTCATTGTGCAGCCTATGTGATTGCGAAACGTTATGGTGTGGATGTTACCGGATTCAATCTGGAGTATATTGCACAGAGAAATGAATGTGGAAAGAAAGATCCACAGGAACTGAGAGACTTTTTAAATGATGTCCGTCAGGCTTCCTATAGTATCCGAAACCATATCGAACGGAATTTTGGTGCAAAGGAACAGGAGTATGTAACCGATGAGTTCGCAATCGGAGACCCTGTAAAAACACCGGAAACCAAGGATGAAAAAGCATCTGGAAAAGAGAAAAAAGCAAAGAACCAGCCGGAACGATAAAAGTGAAAAAGTTGGACGGTTGGAGTAGCTATTACGGAGGTCTTGTGATATGGTTGGTGTAACAAAAAAGGAGGTCAGCCAGATGACAAAATACTATTTGAAGATGGATAACATTATGAAAAATATGTTCGTGGTGGCACTGAATGATGAGCTACAGGCGCAGAGTGAGCAGGATGAATGTTTGGAAGAAACGAAAGCTCTTCTGAAAAAAGTAAGTGAATACGACCTCGCTCAGAAACGGCTGCAGATTACAGCCGGGGAACAAAGGCAGATCCGTAAGGCACTGAACAGACTCAGAAGTAAATATCTTGCAGCCGGAAGATACAGTGATGGAATAGATAAAGTTATTATTCAGGTTGCAAAACCGAATACTAGCAGACACATGTTCTGGTAGAGAAAGGAGTGGTTGATTGGTCATTTATTCAAGAGAAAAAGTGGCAAGACTTAGAGAACAGTATCCGGCAGGAACAAGAATCTGTCTGAATTCGATGGATGGAGAAGCGGGTATGCCGCAGGGACTGGAAGGAACTGTGCAGTATGTGGATGATGCAGGCCAGCTTGGTGTTAAGTGGGACAACGGCAGAAGTCTCTCACTGATACCGGGAGTGGATTCCTTTCATAAGAAAGAAGGACAGGGACATCCAGAAGAAAAGCCACGCAAGAAAAGAGAATCTGACTTGCAGAGATAAGTACAAAAAAGCAGGACTGGGTTCTGTATCTTGTCTTTCTGCCATTTGTCTGGTGGGCGGCAGCGATTACCGCTTGTGCCATTACACCGGATAAGAATTTTATTCAAATCTTAGAAACGCTGAGCGAAAAACTCGAACAGCCGTTTTTTATCACGTATACACCGTATACGTTCAAATGTATTCTGATATTCACAGCAGCCTATTTCTTAGGCATTGGTATTTATGAATCCCAAAAAAGAAATTATAGAAGAGGCGTGGAACATGGTTCCGCAAAATGGGGCAACGTGTCCGAAATCTGCAGACGTTACTGCGAAAAGCAGTACACGAATAATCTGCTTCTGACACAGCATTTCCGCATGGGACTGGATGGATATAAGCATAAACGAAATTTAAATGTGCTGGTAGTCGGAGGTTCCGGGGCAGGAAAGAGCCGGACCTATGCGATTCCGAACATCATGCAGTGCAACTGCTCGATGGTGATCACAGATCCGAAAGCGGAACTTCTGCGCAAAACAGGAGGTGTTCTGGAACGGAATGGATATGAAGTCCGGGTTTTTGATTTGATCAATCCGGAGACTTCCTGGTGTTATAATCCGTTTGCGTATGTCCGGGATGACAAGGATGTGCTGAAACTAATTAACAACCTGATCCGCAACACGACACCGAAAGGTGCACAAAGCTTGGACCCGTTCTGGGAAAAGTCAGAGACTGCACTTTTACAGGCACTTATGCTGTATTTACTGCATGAAGCTCCACCGGAAGAACAGAACTTCCCGATGATTATGGAAATGCTTGGAAGCGCACAGGTCAAAGAAGATGATGAGGATTACCAGTCACCATTGGACATTTTGTTTGAAAGACTGGAAATGCGGGACCCAGAGAGTATTGCGGTCAAGCAGTATGCCATTTATAAGCAGGCGGCCGGAAAGACCGCAAAGTCTATTTTGATATCGGTTGGTGTCCGTCTGGCAGCGTTCAATCTGAAACAAATCGCCAACCTGACCTGTACGGACGAACTGGACTTATACAGTATTGGGGAGAAAAAAGTAGCACTGTTTTGCTGTATTCCGGATGCAGACACCAGCATGAATTATCTGGTCGGCATGATTTACAGTAATCTGTTTCAGACACTGTATTATGTGGCAGATCGGAAGTACGGAGGAAGGCTTCCGATTCCGGTACACTGCATTATGGATGAATGGCCAAACGTAGCCTTGCCGGATGATTTTGACAAGATTCTGGCAACCATGCGTTCCAGAGGGATTTCCTGCAGTATCATCATCCAGAACATTGCACAGATGAAAGCCTTATTTAAAGACTCGTATGAGAGTCTGATCGGCAACTGCGATGAATTTTTATATCTGGGTGGAAATGAAAAAGAAGGACATAAGTATGTCTCGGAATTATTGGGAAAAGAGACATTGGATACCAATACCTACGGACAGACAAAAGGGCGTAGCGGCAGCTATTCGGTGAATTATCAGCAGACAGGAAGGGAACTTTTAACACCGGATGAAATACGGCTTTTAGATAACCGCAAAGCGATTTTGTTTATTCGTGGGGAGCGTCCGATCATGGACGATAAATATGATTTAAAAAAGCATGTGAATTTCAGATACACAGAGGACGGTGGTGCATCGCCTTATGATTATGCGAAAACACCACTGGCTCACGACGACCTAAAGATTGACATTAACAGATTAGACGATTACGAACTGCTGTCTACCGAGGACATCCTTGGTGAATAGCAGTTTTTTGATGGATTGGAGTGATGTGTATTGAAGAAACTTCTCACAGGAGAAAAAAATAGAACAAAAAAGAATACAACTGAAAAAATGATAACCCCGATGCCGATGGGGAGAAAACAGAAAAAGTGGATGAGCCTTTATATGGCACTGGTACTGACCGTAACGGTTGGAGCAACGACCGCATTCGCAGCCGGAGATCCGTTGTCCGTTATCAATAACCTGTCTACCTTTATTTTTTCTCTGATTCGTGCGATCGGTTTGATTTTGCTTGGATTTGGTGTTGTGCAGGTTGGTCTGTCTTTAAAAAGCCATGATCCAAGCCAGAGGGCAAATGGATTTCTGACACTGGCCGGAGGGGTAATTATTACGTTCGCCAAAGAAATCCTCGATTTGATTATGGCGTAAGCCTCTTTGAAAAAATATATCAGGAAACAGCAGGAGTGCCGGAAGGTACTCCTGTATTCAAAAATATGTTTAAGGAGGTGAGAGTTTTTGAGTGATAACTGGATTGTACAGAATCTAAACTCAGCACTATCCACATGGAGTGAAAAGATGGCAGAACTGTGGACTCTGCTGACCGAAAATCCGGCAACTTTTAAGGGCGGCGGCATCTGGCGGATTATGGTAAATATTAATGATGCACTGACAGCCATTGCTTATGGATTACTGGTATTATTTTTCGCAGCCGGAATCATTAAAACGTGTGGCAGTTTTACAGATCTGAAAAAGCCGGAACATGTGCTAAAAGCATTTATCCGGTTTGCACTTGCTCAGGGAGCAATTACATACGGGATGGAACTTATGCAGGCACTGTTTTCCATTGTGCAGGGAATCGTGACAACCGTAATGAGTGGCTCCAGTATGGCAGGAAGCGTGACGGAACTGCCAACGGAGATTGTAGATAAGATTGAGAGCGTGGGAATGCTGGAATCCATTCCGTTGTGGATTGTTACACTGCTTGGCAGTCTGCTGATCACTGTATTGTCATTTGTAATGATCCTGACAGTGTATGGCAGAATGTTCAAAATCTATATGTATACGGCAATCGCCCCGATTCCGATTTCCTCATTTGCAGGAGAACCCACGCAGTCCATTGGAAAGAACTTTATCCGTTCTTATGTAGGCGTATGTCTGGAAGGGGCAATTATTGCACTGGCATGTATTATCTTTTCTGCTTATGCAGCAAGCCCTCCGGCTGTCGGA
Organism: Coprococcus sp. LG101-27; assembly: GCF_027695515.1. Taxonomy (NCBI): domain Bacteria; kingdom Bacillati; phylum Bacillota; class Clostridia; order Lachnospirales; family Lachnospiraceae; genus Coprococcus; species Coprococcus sp. LG101-27. The sequence continues at coordinate 34,885 of NZ_JAQEUJ010000002.1, read as the reverse complement.
GATACGGAGTTGAGTGCAGTTACAATCGTGTGGAACTATGTCGGAGAACTGGTATTTAATTTACTGGTGCTGGTTGGAGCAATTAAGGCATCTGACCGTATTGTCAGAGAAATGATGGGACTTGGAGGTTAAAAATATGGATATAAAGAAAACATTAAGATATAACTGGGAATTTGGACGTGAGACAGTAGCAATACGAGTGAGCTCTTATCGGAACAATGGAAATTTATATGTAGGACTCTGCCATAAGGAAGGGAGAGAATGGGAAGATTTTGGAGATGTAACCATTAATCTGCCCTATCAGTTCTTAGAGCCAAATGAGGCTTTTATAACAGGAGATTTTACCAAGGATATGCTTCATTTTATCAAGGAACATAAACTAGGAAAAGTGTTGAATGAAACAGGAAGATCAGGATATGCAACCTATCAGAAGGTAGCGTTTGATCTAGCAAGACTTGCGGAATTTGATCCGGAAGGCGTTGCAGAACACTGTAGATTTGCCGGGATAGAAGTACCGAAAGAAAAACCACAGAAAACGAAGAAACAAAGCAGAGGAAAGGAGCGATAAGTTATGGAAGTCAAGATGAATAAAGAAATCCGGGACTATCAGGAATCCATGTTTATGGGACTGGACCTGAGACAATGTGTGTGTTCTGTTCTTGCGATTCTTACAGCAATCGGAATTTACTTTGGAATGCGTGAAATTACCGGACAGGAAATAACCGGATGGCTGTGTGTGCTTGGTGCTGCTCCATTTGCTGCCTGTGGCTTTTTCAAATATCATGGTATGACAGCCGAACAGTTTTTATGGGCAGTGATCAAATCCGAATTGCTGTATCCGAAGAAACTGGTGTTTCAGTCGGAAGATATCCACTACTCCTGCATGCAGGAGACCATCTCGCTGGGAGAAAAGAATCAAAAGGATGGAGCGGAAATCATAAAAGAGCGGGAGCAAAGAGCAGAAGCAAAACAGAGAAAGAAACGCAAGGGAAGGAGTGATGCCTTTGATTAAAACCTTAAGTCAGGCACTTCGGATGGATAAGGAACGCTTCAAAGTTCCGAAATCAGTCCAACAGGCAATTCCCATCCAGCGAATCTGGCCGGATGGAATTTTTCAACAGGGAACGAAATTCTCAAAAACATATCGTTTTACAGATATCAACTATTATATTGCGAGTAAGGACAATAAGACAGAAATGTTTCTGGATTATTCCGAACTCTTAAATTCACTGGATTCCGGCATTTCTGCCAAAATTACCATCAATAACCGGAGAATCAATAAAGAAGAATTTGAAAAATCAATCCTGCTTCCAATGAAGGAAGATGGACTGGACCACTATCGGGAAGAATACAACGAAATGCTCCTGTCTAAGATTACAGGAACAAACAACAGCATCTATCAGGAACGGTATCTGACTGTCAGTGTACATAAAAGATCGATTGACGATGCAAGAACCTATTTTGCACGTATCGGAACAGACATCGTAACACATCTGGCAAAGTTATCGTCCACAGCAGAAGGACTGGACGCAGAGAGCCGGCTCCAGATTTTCAGGGACTTCTTCAAGGGAGATGTCCCACAGGCATTTCCGTTTGATCTGAAACAATTTGCCAAGAAGGGAACAAGTTTCAAGGACTGGATGTGTCCGGATTCTATGGAATTTGAACGTGACCATTTTAAAATCGGTGACAGGTACGGAAGAGTCCTGTATATGCAGGATTATGCAAGTTATGTTAAAGATGACATGATTTCAGAACTGTGTGACTTCAGCCGGAATCTGATATTGTCGATTGATATCCTGCCAGTCCCTACGGATGAAGCGGTAAGGGAAATCCAGAACCGACTGCTTGGTGTGGAAACCAACGTGACCAACTGGCAGAGAAGGCAGAACGCTAATAATAACTTCTCGGCAATCGTACCATACGATATGGAACTTCAGAGAAAAGAAACCAAGGAAATGCTCGATGATCTGACAACCAGAGACCAGCGTATGATGTTCGGAATTTTGACAATGGTACATCTGGCAGACAGTAAAAAACAGTTGGATTCCGATACGGAATTATTATTGTCGATAGCAAGAAAGCATCTGTGCCAGATGGCAACATTAAAGTGGCAGCAAGTGGACGGACTCAATACAGTGCTTCCTTACGGACTGCGAAAGATCAATGCCCTGCGTACATTGACAACGGAATCAACGGCTGTTTTAATCCCGTTCCATACACAGGAAATCCTGCAGCCGGGCGGTATCTATTATGGGCAGAATGCAGTCAGCAAGAACCTTCTGGTAGCCGACCGGAAGAAACTGATGAATGGAAACAGTTTCCGGTTGGGCGTCAGTGGATCAGGAAAGAGCTTTTCGGCAAAAGAAGAGATTGTGCATCTGGCATTGAGTACCGATGACGATATCCTGATTCTTGATCCGGAGTCCGAATTCACAAAATTAGTAGAGGCTCTGGGTGGACAGGTTGTAAAAGTATCTGCGACATCAGACAATCACCTGAATGCAATGGATATGGACGCAGCCTACGGCAATGAAAAGAATCCACTGATTGAAAAATCGGAGTTTATTCTGTCTGTATTTGAACAGTTGGTTGGAGCAGGAAACCTGTCAGCAAAAGAAAAGTCAATCCTGGACCGCTGTGCTGCAGATGTGTACCGGGATTATATCCGAAGTGGTTATACCGGAGAAGTTCCGACATTGAAAGATATGTACCGACAGTTGATGTTACAGCCGGAAGAAGAGGCAAGGGGACTTGCACTGTCATCCGAACTTTTTATCAATGGAAGCCTGAACACCTTTGCACAGCCGACCAATGTGAATAAGAAGAACAGGATCATGGATTATGATATCCGGGAACTGGGGGAACAGCTTATGCCACTGGGAATGCTGGTTACCTTAGACAGTATTTTCAACAGGGTAATTCAGAACTGGAAAGAAGGAAAAACGACATGGATATTTGCCGATGAGTTCTATCTGTTATTCCGCTATGAATACAGTGCAAATTTCTTCTACCGACTGTACAAGAGAATCAGAAAATACAATGGATTCGTGACAGGTTTAACCCAAAATGTTGAGGAACTTCTGAAATCGGACACTGCAAGACTGATGTTGGCAAACAGTGAGTTTTTGATTCTTTTGAATCAGGCAAGTACAGACAGGGAAGAATTGGCAGCTCTTTTGAATATTTCCGAAAACCAACTGTCCTATATTACAAATGTATCGGTTGGCAGTGGCCTAATCCGTTGCTCTGGGAATATCGTACCATTTGAGAATACGTTCCCAAAGAATACAGACCTTTATAAACTAATGACAACAAAACCGGGAGAATCATAATGAAGAAAAAAGAAGAAGTAACGATAACTTTTTATGCTGCAGAGTGCGGTGAGTTCCATGATTTAGGAGAATATACAAAATGCAGAACGCTGGAAGAGGCATATAAAAAGTACCAGAAATATTGTAGAACATCTGCCAATATGTGTCCGGCTATTGAGTTTTCTATTCATGATCCAGAATCAATTTATTCAGACATGGAATATCCATTACCGTTGTCATCAAAAGACAGGGGAGACTTGGAACTTGTGCCATATTACAACGAACATCCACTGGTAAATGAGGCAATCAGACAGGTGGAGCAGTTGCAGAAACAGCAGGAAAAAAAGAAACATCGGGATGTTGCCCGATGAGATAAGAGATACGGAAAGAGGGTGACCGGATGAAAGATATCAAGGAACGGGTAAGGGATAAGAATCCGAAGATTCGAAATCCGGCTGCCCGACTTCCGAAAGAACTGGTTCGCTCAGCGGTTCTGGAAGCAAAAGAAAAGCCAAGGGAACTACATGAAAAAAGCAGTGGGCAGTCAGAATCCCCAACACAGTATGGAACTGAAAAAATAGAATCCGTACAGTACAGAGCGGCGAGTGTGGCAGGAAAAAGTATAGGGAAAACCACATATCAAGGTGGAAAAAAACTTGCTGGAGTGACCTACAGGAAGATAAAGGAAAGAAAAAGCAGACAGGAAGAAGCGAAAGCTGCCGAAGAAGCAATGGAGCAGGGGGCAGAAAGCGGAAAGAAATTAATCAAGTTGAAACCGGAGCAGGCAGCACTTGCCAAGGAGAATGGTAAACGGCAGGTGAAAGCAGCACCGAGAGTGGTAAAAGTATCCGGTCTGTCTCAAGAAAAAATAAAGACACAGGCATCCATGCAGAAACAGCAGATGGAAAAAAGTCTTCAGGCGATGCAGAAAGCAAGAGCAGCCCAGATGGCAAGAAAGTCAGCACAGGCATCGGCAGAAAGTGGAAAAGCAGTCCTTCAGGTAACTGGAAAGGGTTCAAAGTTATCCGTACAGGGAATTACAGCAGCGATTCAAAAAGGGGTAGTAGCTCTTGAAAAAATGGGAAAATGGATTGCTGCCGGAGGTAGTGCATTTCTTCTGGTATTTATTCTGATTGTGGGAATCATTGCAGGAGCAGCTTTCAGCAGTAATTCGGAAAGCTCCGAATCCCTAAGTGAAGAAGTGCTTGCGTATACTTCTGTGATACAGCAGTATGCATCCCAATACGGCATTCCGGAATATGTGTCTGCGATACAGGCCATCATGATGCAGGAATCTGGAGGCAGGGGAACAGACCCGATGCAGTGTTCGGAAAGTCCATATAATACAAGATTCCCACACACTCCTGGTTCTATTACTGATCCGGATTATTCGATAGAGGTTGGAGTACAGACCTTTGCAGACTGTATCAGACAGGCAGGATGCAGCAGTCCACAGGATCTGGACAAGCTGAAACTTGCATGGCAGGGATATAACTATGGAAATGGCTACATAGGATGGGCATTGCAAAGAGGCGGTTATACAGAAGCCAATGCATTGCAGTTTTCACAGGAACAGGCAGCTTCGCATGGATGGAGCAGTTACGGAGATCCCCAATACGTTCCCCATGTGATGCGGTATTATTCCGGTGGCAGCCTGTTTGCTGGTTTGTTTGGTAATCAGCAGATTGTGTCGGTTGCAATGGGGCAGCTTGGAAACAGTGGCGGTCAGAAGTTCTGGAGCTGGTACGGATTTGACAGTCGGGTAGAATGGTGTGCCTGTTTTGTAAGCTGGTGTGCGGATCAGAGCGGTCTGATTGCAAGTGGGAATGTTCCTAAATTCTCATTGTGCAGTGATGGAGTGTCCTGGTTTCAGGGAAAGAATAAGTGGCAGAGTGGCGGAACAACTCCGACAGCTGGAATGATCATCTTTTTTGACTGGGATCATGATGGAACATCGGATCATGTAGGAATAGTAGAAAAGTGTGAAGGTGGAAGAGTTTACACGATTGAGGGAAATTCCAGTGATCAGGTACGGCAGAGAAATTATGCAGTAGATTACAGTTCTATAATGGGATATGGGGTGATAAATTGATGGTTTCTTTCATAATTTGTTAAGGATTTTATAAGGGAGTTAATGAATCCTTTGGAAAATAGTCACAAAATAGTCACAGTTGATTGATAAATTGTTATTGTAACTTTTAGTGATAGACATATAAAGAGTTAGAAATCTTTATAATTGACTTGAATTAGGAGGTAGTGAATATGAGTGATCAGAATGTAAAAGCAGCACAAAAATATTTAAATGCGATGTTTGGTGGACATAAGGATTGGGTAAAACTGGATGAAGATGGAAAGACCGGAACAGCCGTGATGCAGGGAATCATTCGTGCATTTCAGATTCAGAATGGAATCTCAACGATTACAGGAACGGTTGGACCACTTACTATTAATACCATGAAGAAGTTAGCCATTATTACAAAAATGGATCCGAATGATACTCCGCAGGTTAATGTATGCTTGATTCAGTGTGCTCTGTTTTGCAAAGGATATGCTGCTGGAGGAATTACTGGAATTTATTATACATCAGGAGTAAATGCAGTTAAAAAGATGCAGGAAAATGCAGGACTGGAAGTTACGGGCAAAATTGATTGGAAAGTTTGGTCTGGATTGTTATCCCTAAACTGGTTTACAAAGGTTTCTGGTGGGGATTCCAATATTGTTCTTATTCAACAGCAATTAAATAGTGACTGGTCAGATGTTATTGGTGTTGGACCTTGTGATGGAATTGCCTCAAGACAGACAATTTTGTCTTTAGTTGGTGCATTGCAGGCGGCTGAAGGAGTTACAACTGAATTAATTACAGATTTGAATTCAGTTAATTTTGGCGATGCAACAACAAATGCGTTTCCGGGTACATTACAGAACGGACAGAACTCGACGAAATATGTTCCATTTAATAAGATTGCTCAATACGGACTATATTTTAACGGATATAATCCGGGAAGATTCGATGGCGTGTTTGATTCGACTACAGAGTCAAAGGTGTCAGAATTTCAGGAGTTTTATGGTCTGACAGGAATTGGACTTGTAACAAAAGGAAAAGTAAATGTTTCTACTATGAAATCATTGCTTACGAGTAAAGGCGATACAAACAGGGCAGCAAAAGCGTGTGACTGTGCAACAGTATTAAATAAACAACAGGCATTAGATATAAAAAATGCAGGGTATACTCATGTAGGACGTTATCTGACAGGTTCTGTTGGAAAAGAACATACACCGAAATATTTGACATCAACAGAAGTGAAAAACATTGAAAATGCAGGATTATCGGTATTCCCGATATATCAGGATGGAGGATATGAATTAAACTATTTTAAGGATCCGTCCCAGGGAAGTGTTGATGCACAGACAGCAATTTTAGCAGCCGAGAGAATCGGTATACCAAGTGGAACGACTATATACTTTGCAGTGGATTTTGATTGTTATTCATATCAGATTGATACATTTATTATACCTTATTTTGAACAGATTCACATGATCTTTTTCAGTTCGACAAATGATAAAAATTATAAAGTCGGCATTTATGCACCAAGATATGTATGTACTAAAGTTTATGAAGCAGGATTGGCAAGTAAATCATTTGTGGCAGATATGTCAACTGGATTTAGCTGTAATTTGGGATATTCGATGCCGAAGAACTGGGCATTTGATCAATTTTGTGAGTTGAACTCATTTTCTTCATCACCTTCGTTCCCACTGGATAAAGATGCATATTCAGGGAGAGATACTGGATTTAAAAAGTTCGATGCCGTATCGACAAAAACAGATGAGGAAATAGCGCAAGAAAATCTTCGGGCAAAGGTAAAAATAGCACGAAATCAATATGTCTATAATGTAATGGAGCCGCTTGGTTATCTGAATAAAATTATGGATGTGGGTGTGGAGTATGATAAGGAAATTTCACTGGGAACAATGATGAGTCCTCAAGGAGCAATTGATATTTCTACTAAAATATCCACATCGCTTGAAAGTTCAACTGGTAAAATTTATAATATAAAAGTGGATATAGGAAATGATGGAGAATTGACACAAACTTGCAAAAATCAAATTATGGAGATTTCATCAAATTTATCAGATACAGGTATAGAGGGAGCAGATAACTTTGGAAATACGATAGAAAAAATTGCTTTATCGGTTAAATCTGGTAATATTGCTTTTGAAATAAATAATGTTTTTGCCAATAGTGTAGAGTTTTCCATTGTATTTAGTACATCAGATTTGCTGCCAGAAGAGGAAAAAGAGTGGACAATATCGGTTGCTTTGATTTTTACAATGACATTAAATTCTAATAGTGGTCTTGAATTTAATGTTGTAGAATTCACAAAAGAGCATAGTAATATACTGGCAGGAGCCGTAATATTAGTTCTTGCGGGTGCATTAGTTGTAAATGCAATTCCGTCAATTATTGCTTTATTTTCAGCTGGAGCAGGTACTGTTTTTGGTTTGTTGATTCAAGCGCTGTAAATTGTAAAAGAATAAAAGAGACAATGGCCAGAGGTTCGATTTTATAAAGAGGACCTCTGGCAAAAGGGGGATTAAGAAGAATGCATATTAAATCAATTGTGTCAGATGAGGATAGGGAAGAATTAGAAAGAATGCTTTCGCTTGGGTTTATAATTCCTAATCAATTATTTAAAACAAGACAGAAAAGTAGAATGATTATCTATATTTTTACACCTGTAGAATTTTTACTGTCGATTAATTGTTATCTGTCGGAAAGTTATTTGATGTTTGGAATAGGGATTGGAACTTGTGTGGCTTGTGTGGCTTGGATTATTTGGTATCAAATGATTGGTAAAAATTTTGAAAAAAATGTTCATGAATTTGTCTGGGGTAGATCAGGATATGAAACGGTGGATATCGATGAAAACGCAATTAAAATAGATGAAGATCAAATTTATGAATTTAAAAATATTGATAGAATGTTCTTATATAAAAACTTCTTTTTTTTCATAACAAATGAAAAGAAAATATTTATATTTAAAACGACAGATATGGAGTCGGATGAACTTATAAAAATTATTAAAACAACAGGGATTTTATTTGAAAAAAAAGAAAAACCATTTAATATTTATAAGTATTGTAAAAAAGGAAAAAGTTTTTAAAAATAAGCAGAGGATGGTGGATTTATCATCCTTTTAGAGAAGAGCATGTATTTTAAAGGGAATCTGGTTTTGCAGGTTCCCTTTTTGCCATCAAAAACGTTGATGTTTTATCAAATGACGCTAAAAATAAAAAGAATAATGCAGGGGGTGACATTATTAGTTATCGCTGTAATATTTGGATAAAATATAAATAAAACATAAAAAATATAAATAAATTATAAAATGGCGACAGTTTTTTCTTGTTCAAGTGTTTATTATATAGAGGACAAAATAAGACAGCAAAGGAAGTGGTGCTGTTGCATCGGAAAAATGACACAAAATTAGTGATGTCCATTCGGGAAAAGAATTGAAGGGGATTCTTTTCCCCATTTGTCGTGTTACGAAAGACTGAGGGTAAGAAAATATGCTAGAACTTGCAATCTGTGATGATGACATCATCCTATGTAATTGGTTAGAACAGAAGCTGCTCCATTATGGGAAAGCGAATGACTGTCAGATATCTATAGAAATATACTATTCTGCGGAGCAGCTTCTTAACAGGCTGGAAGAAGAATCCTACGATATGTTATTCCTTGATATTTGTCTGGAACATGAGAATGGAATTGATATCGGAACGGAGATACGAAAGAAAAATTATGGAAAAGAACTGCGGATTACCTATATTTCAACATATCAGGAATATGCTATGAAATTATTCCGTATTCATCCATTTGATTTTCTTGTAAAGCCAATCCGAGAGGAAGAACTTTTCCGGGTGATAGGTGAATTACGGGAACTGTTAAAAGAACGGAAGAAAATATTTGAATATACGGATACAAAAGGAATCCACAAGATTTCTTATGACAAGATCCTGTATTTTTATAGTCTGGGAAAAAGAGTACATATCGTGACATCGGAAAAAGAATATGAATATCGAGGAAAATTAAAGGATGTAGCGGATGTAACAGAAGAATATTTCTTACTGATTCACAAGTCCTATCTCATCAATATGGAACACGTGGAGCATTACGAATATGACAACGTGGTTATGAAAGACAAGACACGTCTCAGTATCAGTAAAGCAAATCGCAAGAAGGTCAGGGAAAGACTATTACAAACGGAGAAGAAAAGATTATGAATATCCATTTGATCACTTATCTGACAAGTAAATTATTCTGGATTTATACTGTGTTCCGTTACAATACCATCCTGTATCCAAAAAATGAGGATACACAAAAGCTATTTGCATATTTTTGTGCATATCTGCTTTCATGCTGGGGAAGCATGCAGTGGGGAACGATGTACGGAGATCTGATCTTTGAGCTGATAGCTCTGTTAATTATAACAGTGGCATATCAGGCAGACTGGCAACATCATGTCTGGAATACACTTATGGTATATATTATGGGAATTTTATGTGATGACCAGTGGTACAGATCCGAAAGGAAATCAGATCAGCTACGTTTATGATAAGAATTATCAGCAGGTCAAAGCAACCGATGCAAAAGGAAATACAATTACTTATAAGTATGACAGCATGGGACGTGTCATAGAAGAGAGTAATAAAGATTTTGGAACAAAGCTCTATGAATATGACAAAGCAGGAAATCTGAAAAAATATACCGATGGAAATGGAAATGCAACCGTATCCAAGTTTGATTCTCTTGGACAGGTGCTTCAGTCCAAAGATGCAGTTGGTAATATAACCAAATATGAATATGACGCATTAGGAAATGAAACCAAGATTACTTATGGAGATGGAAGCAGCCATTCCAAGGAATATGATAACTGCGGAAGACTCGCTAAAGAGACAGATGAATTAGGTGCAGTTACCACTTATACTTATGATGTGGCAGACAATCTGGTATCAAAATCAGATGACAGTGGAAGAACCTGGACTTATACCTACGATAATACAGGAAAGTATCTTACGATGCAGAAGATCATATCACAAAGATTGTGAATACCTGTGGTTCCTGCGGCAAAGTAATCAGTACTTATGAGTACAAGTACAATGATCAGGGATATGTAGTTGGAGAAACAGCTACGGAACTGGAAGCTGGAACAAGAAAGACGCCAAGCTGGGAAGACTGGTACAACTGGGGCGATACACAGAAAGAGACAGACAAAGCAGACTGTGAGCATCAGGAAAAAGAGATCCAGACGACACGTACCTATGAATACGATGACAACTGGGAACTGACACGCTGTACAGAAAAAGCAGAGGGCGGTAAAAAGACAGTCCATAATTATACTTATGACAAGATTGGAAACCGGACCTCTTACGAGAAGATCGAGGATGGTGTCAGCAAAGCAAAATATAACTATAAGTACAACGATTCCAACCAGCTCATCAAACGCACCAATGCAAAGATCTGGGGCGATCCGGGAACAACCTACAGCTATGATAAAGATGGCAATCTGATCCAGGAATGTGATAAGACAAACAGTGCAGATCCGGTTACTTATGAATACACAGCAGAGAATCGTTTGGCAGTAGTAAAACAGGGTGGAACAGTCCTGATGGCAGCCATGTACGATGGAGATAACAACCGGGTATTCGAACTTGATAACACCTATAAATGGGAAGACTGCTATGGCGATGAAGTCCTGATCCCGGCGAACCAGCGTACCGAAGATGGAAACAGCCCGAAAGAGCAGCTTGCCTCTCTGGTAAAAGGCGGTTCCAATGCCAAAGGATACACACTGACAGAGTATATCAACGATATCAATCGCGAGAATACAGAAGTCCTTGCAGAGTATGGAGCAGACGAGAAAGTACGTCAGGCTTATACTTATGGAGAAAGTGGAATCGGAGAACGGGTAAGCGTTGATAAATCGGAAGAAAGCAGTTATTATTTATATGACGGAAGAAACAGCGTGACCGGAATCCTGACCGAAACAGCTAATCTGACGAACAGTTATCAGTATGATTCATACGGTAACCTTACATCAGGAACAGCAGACGGTGTCAATTACTACGGTTACAATGGGGAGTCCACAAATGTAAAAACAGGACTTCAGTATCTGCGGGCAAGATACTATAACGCAGAGAACGGAACCTTTACAACTGAAGATAGTGACCTTGGAACGACAGAAAATCCATTGACCAGAAACCGCTACGATTATACGACCAATAATCCGCTGAATTACAGTGATCCGACAGGACATTCATTGTGGAGCAGGATTAAGAGTACAGCTAAAAAAGCAGCGAAAGCAGTCAAGAGTGTCGGCAAGAAAATCGTTAATACTGCGAAAAAGGTAGTCAAAACAGTAGTAAATACAGCTAAGAAAGCAGCAAAAACTATTGTTAACACAGTGAAGGGGGTAGCAAAAACTGCCAAAAATGCAGCTAAACATGCAAAACAGACATATCAATCTGTGAAAAATCGTGTAACCAGTAGCAGTACATATCAAAAGATCACATCCAGAGGAAGTCAGTTTATTCGTTCTGTAAGCAATGGGGTACAGAAAATTGGAAAAACTTATACATCTTTCAAATCCTATGTTTCAGAAAGAACGGCAGAAATCCGCTCAGAAGTGGTACGACATATGTGTACGACAACAAATCGTATTACAGATAAGCTTGGAAAAGTAGACTGGAATGCGGTGAAAAAAGTAGCCATTGGTATAACTGCGGTTACAGTTTCTGGTCTTGTAGTTGCTGCAACAGGCGGTTTGGCTGCAGGAGCAGTTCTGGCAGCATTGCCAGCAATGGGTGGCTTAGGAACGGCGATGGTTTCAGGAGCAGTTATTGGAGCTATTGGTGGAGCTTCATATAGTGCAGTGAATTCAGGTTTGTCTGGAAATAGTCTGAAACAAGTAGCAAAAGATACGTTAGTCGGTGGTATTGCAGGAGCAGTGACAGGTGGCGTTATGGGTGGCCTTAGTTATGGGGCTGGGAAACTTTTGAATGTAGTAAGGAGTGCAGGAAGTACCCATAATGATGGGATTGATAAATCGTTTAAAAAATTAGTTGCAGAAGTAACCGAAACAAAATTGCCAGAAGGCACTTGGGAAAAACCACCATTAGAGCGAGGAGATATTATTGACAAAGCTATGGGAAATAACTTGGGACACAATTTCCCGACCATAGATAAAGTAGAAAATGGTGTTGTGACTAGTGTTAAAAGCCGAGACTTAGGTGCAAAGACTTATCAAAATGGTAATAAATTGGAAAAGGTAATTGTCAAGGACATTAATAAAGTTTCAGGATTTATAGGAGAAACATTTAATGGTAAATTTGTTAATGCGGAAGAAATAGTGGGTAGACAATTACAAGTAGTTGTTCCAAATGTAACATTAAGCGAAGCTCAGATAAATGCAGTTAATAATGCTACAAAACATGGTATTGATAAAGGTGTTAAACTCATTATTACAGTAGGAAAATAATAGCAAAGTAAATAGCTTAAGGGGAATATTTTATTCCCCTTAAGTAATAGAGAGGAGAAAACGGATATGATTTCTGTATATTATAATCAAAAATATGGTTTCTTAATTGTGCCTAATGCCATTGAAAGGTTTATGGGATGTTATATTTCTATCGAACCTACAATTGAAATTATGGCTGAAGAAACAATAGATAAGATAGGCTGTGCAATTAGAAAAGGAATAAAAATTGCAGAAAGTTCCCCAAAAGTAGACGAATCTCAATTAAACAATTTTTGGAAACAAACAAAATATAAAAGTTTTCCAACATTTTCCAAGAATTATCAAAGAATTGATTTGAAACAAAATGGAGATGAATTAGAAATTAGAAGATGGGAACGGAATAATAGAGGGGGATATTCGCGAAAAACGGAAGAAAAAGATTATATTAATTTTATAGAAATGTCGGATTATGAATTGGGCTTGTTTATAAAAAAAATGTTTGAACCATGTGAAATTAGAATTGATGAAACAGAAAGATTTGAAACATTAGAGGGGAAAATAATTAGTTATTCGATTCCAAATGAGCATTATAAAAATATTGGTGATGGTCATACAGATTCTTATATGACATATAGAAATGAAGATTATGATAAGTTGTATATTTCTTTTTTGATAGGTGATGGAACTGATTGTACAGATGAAGTAAGCATAAAAAATCATTACAAAAAAATATACAAGCAAATGTCGAATATTAAATTTGAAAGTAAATGTAATAAAAAATATGTACATTTTTTAACAGAAAATGGAGAAGTATTGCTGAGTTTTATTGATAATGGTTATGTGGAGTTTTTTATGTGCATTCCATATAATATTGAAAGAAAAGTTCAAAAGGAGTCAATAGAACAGTATTTAAAAATGTTATTTTCGATAAAAATTGAAGATAAATAAAGCGTGAAGGAGAGAATATGCAAAAGAAGAATTGTGTTTTGTGCATAAGTATAGGAATTATAGTATGTATATTGTTATCAGCTTGCTCCAGACAACCAGACTTTGATGCCAAATCCTACGTCCAAAGTTCTCTTGATGCACACTATCATGGAGAATATAAGGACTATGCGAATCTGTTAGAAATCTCGGAAAAAGATGCCAAGAAAGAAATCGAAGAGGATTTTAATGAGAGTATCCAACAGCAATTTGATGATTCCGATAACATTACGGATAAAGGAATTGCTGATTATGCGGAAAAACTGACAGAAGTAAAGAAACTGGCAAAATACAAAGTACAAGATGTGAAAGAAGAGGATGGAGTCTATACAGTAAGTGTACAAGTTGAACCATCCAATGTATTTCAGACATTGCAACAAAGCTCTACAGAGGTAAGCAATGAAAAAATAAAGCAGGGATTGGATGGAAATGATCCGGAAGTCTTTGCAGCTGTATTAACAGAAAGTGTCCAGAAGAGTCTTGAAAAGAACAGATATGGAAAAGCTGTTACTGTAAACGTATCCGTGGAAAAAGATAACTCAGGAAAATATGGTCTTTTGGATACAGAGATGAATAAGTTGGAAGCAGCGATGTTCCCAACAGAATAAGAATGAATGGAAAGCTATCAGAGGAAAAAAACTGGTAGCTTTCTTTTAAACTCCAAGACAAGAAAACTTGTTAAAAAAGCTATTGTAATAGTAGAAAAATTATAATAAATAATGGATGACAAGAGTCTTTTATTCATTATGAGAAAAAGAAGGAATCTCCTATGAACCAACAAGAAATATTCACGTAAGATGGAAAAAAGTGCTGTAATCGAAGAGGTTGCAGCATTTTTTTCTTCGACATTTTTCGAACATTATAACGTACCTATCCGGTCACCGCCATGCTCCGATTTGATTTCTATATCAAAAATCAGATCGGAGGAAAGATAAATGGCTTATAACAAGACAAGTGAAGAACGAAAGTGGAATTATTGGAAAGAACAGGAAGAAAAGAAATTGCGTGAACTGGGAATGGAAGAAGAGAAGATCCAAAAGCTGCGCCAGATGGACAGGGAAGACTTTCTGGAAGAGCGCAGATACCGGGAACATCTGGATGAAACGATGCAGGATATGGATTCCATAAAAGAAAAGGACAGCGAGCTGTTTGCAAGGGATGTAAAGGAGCTTCTGGATCACATAGGTGATAAGCGAATCTATGAACTATTGAAAGAAACGGAGCATCAGACACTGGAAATCCTCTTACTCAGTACATGGGGATATTCTGGAAGAGAAGTTGCTAAGATTATGGGAATGGCAGAACAGACGATTTATACCAAAAGAAACCGTTTGAGAAAAAAATTAAAAAATTTATCAAAAATTGAATAATTATGGCGTTTTTCGTCGGCTATTTAATAGGCAGGTAAATTTTGCCAGTGTACTTTGACAACCTCATACCAGCATTACAGGTACGTTCCCGTAAGTAGAAGCGTGGCAGGAAGACGCGAGGACAGATGAAAAGGGCATGGAAGAAATTAGACCAGAAAGTGAGAGGCAGAGTTCTTTTGTGGCGTTTTCGTTTCGAGCGAATCATCTTTAACTGAAACAGGACCGTGGCGGTCTTTTGCGAGGATCACTTACGAGGGGATAATGATACATAGGAACTGCCAGTGAGCAGAGGATGGACTTTGGGTTGTAATCAGCAAGACTTTTAGAAAATCCGTGAGCGGTGCAATGCCAAGCATCCGCCTGTAATGTTCCCGTAAGGCAATGGGGGAGTCGAGGACAAATACAACGCCAAAAATCAAAAGTATAAGAAATCAAGGAAGAATGTGTCGTTGATATCAGATACATACGGCTGTAGGGAGAAATCCTTTACAGCCGTATTGATGTGATATCAGCACGCATATCAGGTAACAAATTATGTATTACACAAGAGAATATCTCAATAGAGCGCATCGAGAAATTGATACTATTTTCCGAGTGCTGTTCCCGGAACATGGAATGGCAGTAAGGGAAGAACAGATTATGTTATGCCACAAAATGCTGGATAACCTGCTGGGAAGAAACATAGCACTGTGTGACGCGGGTGTCGGTATCGGCAAGACGTATGCCTATCTGGTGGCCTGTGTTCTGATGAGAAAATATTCCCTCCTTGCAGAAGGATGTTCCCCTTATGAGCAGCGTCCGGTCGTGATATCCACTTCCAGCATTGCACTCCAGAAAGCAATTCTTACAGAATATATCCCTTTTCTCTCCCGGATTCTTCAGGAGAACGGGACGATTCAGGCCCCTATTAAAGCTGTGATACGAAAAGGGAAAGAGCATTTTGTCTGCGATGAGAGGTTGGAGCACCGAATCGTTGCAATCGAAGAAAAAAACAAAAATGCGTTGCAGAAAGAAGCTCTGCTGTCGTTGAAAGAACATTATGATATGGACGAAGTATCTAATTTAAGTGGGTTTGACCGAAGAATGGTGAATGTACCAAAGTTCTGTTCGGGAGACTGCCCGAAAAGAGGCTCATGCAGGTATCAGCAGTATCTGGAGCGTTCCAGAGATAATGAAATGTTCATTCAGATTTGCAATCACAATTATCTGCTGGCTGATGGTTATCACAGGCTGCAGGATTACCGTCCGTTATTAAAAGACTACAGAGCATTGATTGTCGATGAAGCACATAAGCTGCCAGATGCGGCAAAGCAGATGTTCGGCAAGAGTCTGTGCTATGACGATATCCGGGAAGTCTGCTTTTATCTTGGGAAAGAGTACCAAGGCCCGGAGATAAGGAAACTGTCAGGGACGATTCGGATGGTGCTGGATATCATAGGAGAAAACCACAGAACCAGATATGGGATAAAAGAAGAATTCCACATGACAGAAGAGTGTGCAATGTATTTATATGAGGGGATACAGACCATGAATAAGATCATAGAAAAATTAGAAAAGAAGATTCCGAAGTGGATCAGAAATAAGCTGGAAGAAACCAGAAGTGTGTTGGAATGCTTTTTCCATCAGGATAAGAAGTATGTACTGCATCTGAAGCAAGACCATGATCACAGGATTATATTGTGTGCATCCAGCAGACGGATTCCACAGTATCTGGACCAGATGTTATGGAGCAGAGGAATGGGAGCGATTCTTACAAGCGGAACTTTAAAAACCGGACAGGGATTTTCCCATATTCGGAAGATGACAGGACTACAGGTAGTACGAAGAGTCCGGGAATATGTGGCAGACTCCCCGTTTGAATATCAGAAGAACTGTCTGTTGTATCTGCCAAAGAATTTCAAAAAATGCAGAAGAGGAAGTCAGGAAGAGGCAGAGATGATAGCAGGTCATATCCATTCACTGATCTGTTCGACTTACGGGCATACGCTGGTGCTGTTCACGTCTTATCATTTGATGGGAAACGTTTACCAGATGTTAAGGGATGAAATTCCATTCCCGATGATAGAGGTGTGGAGACATTCATCGGAAGAAATCACAAGATTTAAACAGATGGACAATGCTGTCCTTTTTGCAGCCGGCTCCTGCTGGGAAGGAGTAGATTTCCCCGGAGATATGGTATCCTCGTTAATCATTGTAAGACTGCCCTTTGCTGTTCCTGATCCCATCAGCGAAGCACAGAAGAAGGAATATGCCAGCCTGAAAGATTATATTCAGGCAGTGATTGTTCCAGACATGCAGAAAAAATTAAGACAGGGATTCGGACGGGCTCTTCGCACCGAGACAGATACTTGTGTCGTGTCCATTTTAGACGAGCGTGCAGGAGAAGGCGGCAGGTATCATGAGGAAGTGATGTGTGCGCTTCCGAGCTGCAAGATGGCAAAAGATATCAAGGATGTCCAGCACTTTATCCGAAACCGGAAAGGCGTGGAATACTACCTGTAGCCGTTCGTGGTTCTGCTACAGGAAAAGCAGATTTTGCACGAAAAGTTTGGTGGTATTTCAAGGGCGTTTTCGGTGGGATTGTTGGTATTGATGAATAGCTATTTCGGCATGAAGTGGGTATACTGTGTATAGCGTTAGAGGAAAGGAGGCAGCTTATGATATACAAGGTGGAAACGATAAAAGATGGAACAGAAAAATATTTTTTCATCAGAAATCTGGAAACAATGAGTATTGAAGAACTGCCAAGTAAATATCTAATGCATAAGATTAAATGTAAACGTTCACCAAATACAGTGAAACGCACAGCATTTTCAATCTGCTATTATATGAAATATATGGCAGAGAAAGAAATGGAACTCACAGAAGTCTATCAGTTAGATTATGAAAAACAGACAGAACACTTTGTGGAATTTTTATACTGGCTTAAAGCCGGAAACCATACAGAGCAAACGGCTGGAGAAAAGAAGTGTCCGAATGAAGGAACCTGCAACGCATACTTAAAAGATGTGTTCAGGTTCTATTTATTTATAGAGGCAGAATATGAACAGTACGGAAGTCTCAAAACCTTATCGTATAACCAGATTATAGCGGTTAATCAGGTGGGAGTAAAAAAGGTACTGCGGAATCATTCTTTTAAAGCCTATCTGAAGGAAGAGGAACATCGTGGGAGAACAGCAAAAGAAAATCAGATTATTACAATTTTACAAGCCTGTACGAACCGAAGAGATCAGCTTCTGCTGCTTATGTTAGCAGAAACCGGATACAGAATCGGGGAACTACTGGGAGTAAAATATGTCAAAGATATTGATTATAGGAATCACATGATAAGGGTATGCTTCCGGGAAGATAATGAAAATGAAGCAAGAGCCAAAAATGCGGAATACAGAAGTGCCAAGATAAGTAATGATACGTTTGAATTTCTCATGGATTATCTGGCAAAATATCGGAAAATTCTGCAACATCAGGATTACCTGTTTGTGAATATCATGGGTGAGAACATTGGAAAGCCATTAAGAGTGGACAGTGTATATGATATGTTGGACCGAATGGAAAAGAAAACCGGAGTTAAAATCACACCCCACATGTTACGCCACTATTTTGCAAATATGCGAAAGCAGGCAGGATGGGAACTGGAAATGATCAGTCAGGCATTGGGGCATAAACATTTGGATACGACTATAAAGTATCTGGACTGGCTGGATGATGAACTGATAGAAGCAAGTAATGAGTTTTATGCACAACACACTGCTATTTATGGGGCGGAACGTCTGCTGGAGTAGGGAGGTGTGAGAAATACCTATATATTTATTGCAACAGGCAGAACACATAACAGAATCTGAAGTAGATATTGAGAAGAAAAAGCAGGAACTATATTCAGAAATTGATGCACTTGGAATAAAAAGCGATTCAAGAATTAACAAATTGAAAAAGTTCTTGGCAGATAGAAAAATCTGGCATCTGGAAGAAATGGATTATCCTTTGCGAAATTCGTATGAACAATATTTAAGAGGACAGATACGATCACAAATTGTATCTTTCTATTTGAAAATATATGATACGGTAAAACAACAACATATCTATCAACAGATGCAGACGCTAAATGGAAAGCGGATATATGAATGGAAATATCAAAATAAAATTTATTTTCTGAAGTATTATCCGGAAAAGAAAATAGCTGAGACTTTTGAAACTTCTTATAAAACAAACCTATTGGTGTGGGATTTTACACAAAATTGTTCAGAAGTTTTAAAGAAACAAATTTTTTATACGTTGAGTCGTATCATTGCCAATACTTCAATGTCTAAGGCTTATAGAAATGTCAGGTTAAAATCCTTAAAACTTCTTTATGATTCTTGTGTTCAGTTAAATATTACGGATATTGGATTGCTGGAAATGGAACAAGTGGAAACTATTTTAAAGAATTTTCCCGAAACGAGTCAACGAAGTATTTTAGGTGAATGCAGAAGAGATGCGTTTATGCAGCAGGAACAGATCCAATGGGAAGCAAATGTATGGTATCTGGAACGATTACATCTTGGAAAACATCGGATAGACGAAAGTAAATCCTTAATTAGCATTTCTTTTATGGAAGTCAAGGAAATACAGAATCGAGAAATTTTACAGGCATACATGAAATATGAACTGGGAATTACTGGACAGGCAGTCAGCACGATTGTACGAAGATTTGTATGTATTAGAAATTTTATTGAACTGCTGGAACAAGAAAAGATACTGGCGATTCATGCAACTGTCGCAGAAGCAAAAAAGTATGCAGACGGCTTGCGAGAACGGGGAATACAGGCAAAGGGATTTAATGAAAGAATTTTCGGTATCGGTCATTTTTATAAATTCATGGAAGTTAAACAGTATATTACAAGAATGCCATTCCGAATTGAATATTTCCAACAAAAAGAAGTAGTAGTACATCATGATCGTAGCGTTGAGGAAACAGTATATATGGAAATTTTGAAAAAATTATATCTTTTTCCAGAGCGATTACGATGTATGTTCCTACATCTGTGGTGTCTAGGATTACGGGCGAGTGAAGTGTGTACATTGAAAGGAAATGCTTATTATCAGCAGGGCGAGGATTATTGGATTCAGGTGTATCAGGTCAAAATGAAGAATTATAAAAGGATTCCAATCCCACAGGCACTTTATCAGATTATGAAAGTATACTTGAAAAAACATGAAATTCAGCCTGAAGAATTCATTTTTAAAAACAGCAGAGGTGGTGCTTGTCTATATGGCACATTCCGAACTCAGATGATAGAAGCGTGCCGGGAAAATAAGATTGCAAATGGAGAATATTTATTTCAATCACACGATTATCGACATACAGTAGCAACTATGTTTTATGACAGTCATGTATCACTGCAAAGTATCAGGGATTATCTTGGACATACTTATGAAGAGATGACAAGACAGTATATTGATTATATGCCACAAAGGATTGCAAAAGCAAATGATGAGTTCTTTGAAATGCAAGGAAGTAGTTTAGCATCATGGCTAAAGAAAGAGGAAAAAGATGGAAAATGATATTATATACTTCAGCGATTTCCCCAATTTACAAGAAACAGGGACACGTAAGGATAATGGAAAATTTGATTTAACGTTGCTTCCAACGCAAGAATTAAAGGAAGAGTTTCGAGGTTATATTATGTATCGCTGCAAAAACGGAACGTTTAGAGCATTGATTCAGGATCGAACAGCTTATAATCATATTGCAAAGTTTTTGAACAGCAGAATAAATCGGAGAATCAAAAGCCTTGGAGATAGAAATCCAGAAAAATGGATATCACTTTTAAAAGGCTGGATGTTAGAACAGGGAATAACTATTGTAAAAGAAAAGAAGAGTGTGTATGGTACAGTAAGCTATGGCGAAGCAGTGACGATATTATATTTCAGAAACGTACTGAAATTTTTAGAGCCAGAAGATTTACGGGATGAGATAGAAAAAGATGTCTGGGAACTAAAAAATCTGGATATTAAAATCAGATCCAATCCAATTTATAATGTAAAAACACTGGATTTCAGAAAAATATATCAGCCAGATATCCGGGAAGAATGTAAGAAAGCTGTTTATATGAATTTACAGTATGAAGCAATAGGAACTGTACAGGGAGAACTGACAATAATGAGGATATTCTCAGAATATCTTCAAAAAGAGTATTCCAAAATAAAAAGCTGCAGCGAAATAGACAGAGAAGTGTTGGAAGAATTTTTGATATATCTGTCAACAAAAGATACTTCCCATAGTGCGAATAGTTCTTATGTAATTTCATTAAGACGACAGTTAGAGACAATCGGAAAAATTTACAGCTATGAAAGATTGGAGCATTTATTTATTAATACGGATATTCCACCGGAAGTAAATGCAGAATTTAGAGTGTATTCTGATGATGAAATGAAACGACTAAATGCGGAAATTACACAGATGGATGTACAGATTGCAAGATGTCTTCTGATACATCAGATGCTTGGAACTAGGATATCAGATACCCTTACACTGAGACCAGATTGTCTGACGAGAGAAAATGGCCAAGATATGATTGAAATATATCAAGTTAAAACTAAAAGATATAAAAAACCGATTAGTAAAGAACTTGCAAAACTGTTACAGAGTTCTATTGAATATACACAGGAAAAGTTCGGTGATACAGAATACATATTTGTTAATGAAAAAGAACCTGACCGCCCGATGCAGTATATGGCTATAAAAACAAAAGTCATGTCCATGATACAGGAAAAGCAGTTGAGAGATGATCATGGCGAATTATTCGGGTTTGGAACGCACATGTTCCGGCACTACTATGGCGTCAAACTTACAGAAATGCATCTGGATGACTGGACGATAGCGAGACTGTTGGGGCATAAAAGACTGAATAATGTACAGCATTACCGGAAAATGAGCAATCAAAGAATGGCAGACGAAACCAGAGAAGTAAGACAGATGATGAGTGACATTATATATATGAGTCTGGCAGGATGGGGTGAAGAATATGAGCAAATACGACAAGATGATTGAGGAAAATCAGAGAAAAAGTAAAGAGAAAATTGAACTGGCATTGCAAGCAATACAAGATATGCTGGCAAATAAAGAACGTATCAGCGTTCCAAAGCTGATGAAGAAAACTGGATTGTCGAGAGGATTCTTTTATAAAAATCCAACCGTCCGGGATACATTGAACCAAGCAGTAGAGCAACAGGCCGGAATGATAGATCCAAGAAGAGAAATTCTGAACATGGCGATGGAAAAACAGATTGAACTGCTGAACCAGAAGGTAGCAGCTCTAACCAGAGAAAATAAGGAACTGAAGAGAAAGAACGAAAAGTTACAGAAGGCATTACGGAAACAGGATTTGAATTTTATTAAGAACTTATAACATTGAAAATAATGAGATGGAAGAGATGTGTGCAGACACATCTTTTCATCGTTGAGGATAAAACATATAGAATGAGAATGGGAGAAGATTATGGTATAATAATGTAAAACAGTTATACGAGGGAGGGATTTTGTTATGAGTTCTGAAAGTGGAAGATATAGAGGATATCAGGGTTATAACAAGAAAACAGTTAAGAGTAGTATGCAAAATCCATCAAAAGTGTTTTCTCCAGAAAATGTGATAGAGGGTAAGAAAAATACTTTGCCGGAACCCGTAATGAATATGGATTCATTGTTTAAATTGGCGGATTTCTTGGATACAAGCAAATCAGATAGTTCATTTCCTGAAATAACAGTAATACCAGATATGCTTAGAAGCGTAGGTAAATTTGTTAATGAACGTAAAAAAATGAAATATTCTCATAAAGAATTTGAAATGAAGATAAAATTTTTGTCTGATGGCGTAGATAAGCAATATCATGTCGCAATGCAAAAAATCCAAAATGAGACAGAAATACAATTGGCTCAAATCAATGGAAATGTGAGGCAAGGGATACTAAGCATTAATCGTTATTATGATTTGGAAGTGCAAAAGGTAGTAGCTCAATATAAATTAAAAAGTGAAGAGATGAATTTGTATTATCAAAATTTGGAGAAACAACGAAAGGAGCAGGAAAGACGGTTTGATAAGATGATTAAGATTGCTACGATTGAGCGGAAAAGAGCTAATAAAGCAATCAAAGAAGCTGAACAAGTATGTGATTTTTTTAGACAAAAAATATATAGTAATACAGCGACTTATGAAGAAAGAGAGCATTATATGGAATTGCTTAAATTCAGAATCAGTGGAATTAGTTCAATGATAGACATTATTCCACAATTGGCTGCAAGGATTGAATAAATATAAAAATGAGGAATTTGTTTATGAACACTATACTTGGGTTTGTTTGTGAAAGAAAATACACTGGAATAGTCATTATTGCGGTGACAATAATTATAGTTTTAATTTTAAGTAAGAAGCGTAAAAAATCAAAAATAAAAACGAATTGTGATAAATCTAAAAAGGCATATACATTAGAAGATTGTAAGAGTTATGAGGATTTAGAATTTAAGATAGATACATATCAGAAAAATTTGCGAAAAGAACTTTCAAAGAATAAACAAATTATTCAAAAAGCGAAAAATAAAGGTTATATAAAAGCGAACACAACTTGGACAGAACGATTCCAAGAACTTACAGATGTATCAAATACTTTATATAAAAATTTAGAATATGAGAATGCCAGAAAACTGAATAAAGATAAGTTTCACAGGTATACAAGCTTACATTTCCGTTCAGTTATTTTAGGAAATTTGGCATATAAAGATTATATTGATTCAAAAAGAGTAAGAGATGAAATTGGTCAGTTACTTGTGGATATTGGAAAGAAAAAAGTACAAGTTACGGCAGCAGAAAAAAAAGAACTGTACGATGTAAAGGATACATGTGTGAAAACAACAAGGTATTTATATGATCGTATGATAGCAATTCAAAGTAAGACAGGAGAACTGAGAGATAAAATACGTGACGAATGTGGTAGCAGAGGGAAAGCCTGGTTTGACAAAATACAAAAGAATAAAAAATAAATTTTAAAGTGACTACTATATACAAAATTATTTAGTATCTAAAGATACACACTTGACAAAAAAATAGGAACTTTTCAGGAGGCTTCGGTTTTTAATAATGGATTTGTAAAAAGCAGTGTAATCCACGTAGGTTACTGGATTACACAGATAAATCAGAACTACTATGACAGTATACGGAAAGTGTTACACAGAACACAGTTTTGTATGCCGTTAAACCCAGTAAAATCAACGCATGTGGGGGACTGGCTACATTTTACTACCCGTTTTGGGGAGGCGTGGGGACGGGAAAAAGCTACCTTGCCGCCTGTATCGCCAATGCCCTTATGGAGCAGGAAGTCCCGGTGTGCATGACAAACTTTGCAACGATACTCAATGACCTTGCCGCCAGCTTTGAGGGCAGGAACGAATATATTTCCCGCCTTTGCAGCTACCCCCTGCTGATACTTGATGATTTCGGTATGGAGCGAGGGACGGAATACGGGCTGGAACAGGTTTACAGCGTGATTGACAGCCGTTACCGAAGCGGCAAGCCGCTGATCGCCACGACCAACCTCACGCTGGAGGAATTGCAGCACCCGCAGGACACGCCCCACGCCCGTATCTATGACAGGCTGACTTCCATGTGCGCCCCCGTCCGCTTCACGGGCAGCAACTTCCGAAAGGAAACCGCACAGGAAAAGCTGGAACGCTTAAAGCAACTGATGAAGCAGCGAAAGGAGAGCCTATGACAGAAACCAAACAGACAAGCACCACCAAAACAGACCGCCGCCCGGACTGTGTAACGGAAATCCGCATGGGCAACTCCGTCCTTACCGTTTCCGGCTTCTTCAAGCAGGGTGCAACCGACACCGCAGCCGACAAGATGATGAAAGTGCTGGAAGCGGAAGCTGCTACACAAAAAACGGCGATTTGACCGACCATAAAGAAGCAGATTTGACGCTTTTGCCGCTATACAGACAGCCGCCCCATGTGGTACAATTAAGATACGGAATAGTGGGGCTGGCTGTCGGAAACGGAGGATTTTATGTTAAGACAGACCAACCAACAACCAATTACCGCCCTTTACCCAAGACTTTCCCATGAGGACGAGCTGCAAGGCGAGAGCAATTCCATTTCCAATCAGAAGCGTATCCTTGAAACCTATGCAAAGCAGAACGGCTTTTCCAATCTGCGCTGGTACACGGACGACGGTTATTCTGGTGCGAACTTTCAAAGACCCGGTTTTCAAGCCATGCTTGCGGACATTGAAGCCGGAAAAGTCGGGACAGTTATCGTAAAAGATATGTCGAGGTTAGGGCGAAACTACCTGCAAGTGGGAATGTACACGGAAATGATTTTCCCACAGAAAGGTGTCCGCTTCATCGCTATCAATGACGGAGTGGACAGCGCACAGGGCGACAATGACTTTGCCCCGCTGCGGAATATCTTTAACGAATGGCTGGTGAGAGATACGAGCAAGAAAATCAAAGCAGTAAAACGCTCAAAAGGCATGAGTGGCAAGCCCATCACAAGCAAGCCTGTGTATGGCTACCTCATGGACGAGGACGAAAATTTTATTATTGACGAGGAAGCCGCACCCGTAGTCAAGCAGATATACAACCTCTGCCTTGCCGGGAACGGTCCGACCAAGATAGCCCGTATGCTCACAGAGCAGCAAATCCCCACGCCGGGGACGCTGGAATACCGCAGGACGGGCAGCACCCGCCGCTACCACCCCGGCTATGAGTGCAAGTGGGCGACCAATACCGTAGTGCATATCCTTGAAAACCGGGAATACACAGGCTGTCTGGTAAATTTCAAGACAGAAAAACTTTCTTACAAAGTCAAGCACAGTGTAGAAAATCCCCCGGAAAAGCAAGTGATTTTCGAGAACCACCACGAGCCTATCATAGACACCCAAACATGGGAACGAGTGCAGGAGCTTCGCAAACAGCGCAAACGCCCCAACCGCTATGATGAAGTGGGTTTGTTCTCCGGCATACTGTTCTGTGCGGACTGCGGCAGCGTGATGTATCAGCAGCGATACCAGACGGACAAGCGCAAGCAGGACTGTTATATCTGCGGCAACTACAAGAAACGCACCCATGACTGTACGGCGCACTTTATCCGCACCGACCTCTTGACCGCTGGTGTACTCTCCAATCTGCGGAAAGTGACCAGCTATGCGGCAAAGCATGAAGCCCGGTTTATGAAGCTCTTGATTGAGCAGAACGAGGACGGGGGCAAACGCAGGAACGCCGCCAAGAAAAAGGAACTGGAAGCCTCCGAGAAACGCATAGCCGAGTTATCCGCTATCTTCAAGCGGCTGTATGAGGACAGCGTGACCGGGCGCATATCAGACGAGCGTTTCACAGAGCTGTCGGCAGACTATGAAGCAGAGCAACGGGAGCTGAAAGAAAGAGCCGCTGCTATTCAAGCGGAGCTTTCCAAAGCACAGGAAGCCACCGTGAACGCAGAAAAGTTTATGAATGTTGTCCGGCGGCATACCAGCTTTGAAGAACTTACCCCTACTCTGCTGCGGGAGTTTGTAGAGAAAATCGTTGTGCATGAGTGCAGCTATGACGAGAACAAGACTCGCAGACAGGACATTGAGATTTATTATTCTTTTGTTGGCAAGGTGGACTTGCCCGAATAACCGCCCGACCTATCCGACACAATGCGCAAGTGCCGGATAGGAACGGCAAAATTTTTTACACTTCTATTACTTCTTTATCACACATCAGTAAAAGAACCGGGGATATAACGGAGAAATCATCATCGGTGGCGTACCGCTTAATGAAGTAAATGAAATAAATCTGATGCAGAGGGTTGTTCTGGTTCGCCATAACAGCTACCTGTTCAAAGGTACAGTAGAAGAAAATCTGAAGATGGCAAAACCGGACGCAACGAAAGAAGAGATGGAAGCTGTTCTTCAGAAAGTCAATCTCTTAGGGTTCTTACAGACACAGGATGGCTTACAGACACAATTGCTGGAAAAAGCAAGCAACCTGTCCGGCGGTCAGTGTCAGAGACTGGTGATTGCCAGAGCATTGCTTCGGACAGACAGTGCAGTTTATATTTTCGATGAAGCCGCATCTAATATTGATGTGGAAAGTGAAGAACTGATCATGAATGTGATTCACGAACTGGCAAAGACAAAGACGGTGCTTCTGATCTCCCACAGACTGGCAAATGTTGTGAAGTCTGACAAGATTTATTTCTTAAAAGACGGAGAAATCAAAGAAAGCGGAAAGCATGACGAACTGATGAGCCGGAATGGTGCGTACAGACATCTGTATGAAAGCCAGATGGCATTGGAAAACTATGGAAAAGGAGGAGTGGCATAATGAGTGAAAATACGAATACAACAAAACGCAGAAGTGCCATCCAAATCATGGGAAGTCTGATTGGTCTGGTCAAACCCCTGCTCCATATCATGCTGGCAGCAATCATCCTTGGAACATTGGGGTATTTGTGTGCAATCTTCCTGACAATACTGACAGGACAGGTCATCGTGCATGGACTTCTGACAGGAGTAGCCGGAATGATTGTTCCGGTAGATAATATGTGGCTGGTATTTACTCCAGTAAAAACGATTATTACAGTCATGATCGTAATTGCAGTGCTTCGTGGAATCCTGCATTATGTGGAACAGTATTGTAATCATTTTATTGCATTTAAGCTGTTGGCAATCATCCGTCACAAAGTATTTGCGGCACTGAGAAAGCTCTGCCCTGCAAAACTTGAAGGACGGGATAAGGGAAATCTGATTTCGATTATTACAACCGATATCGAATTACTGGAAGTGTTCTATGCACATACCATTTCCCCGATTGCGATTGCAACGCTGACCTCAATCATTATGGTGATTTTTATCGGAAGATATCACTGGTTAGCAGGAGTGCTTGCACTGGCAGCTTATCTGATTGTCGGTGTTGCCATCCCGATGTGGAATGGAAAACGTGGCAGTCAGAAAGGAATGGAATTTCGGACAAACTTCGGAGAACTGAACAGTTTTGTCCTTGACTCTTTACGTGGACTGGACGAGACCATCCAGTACGGACAGGGTGAAAAGAGAAAAGAGCAGATGTCTGAGCGTTCCAAAAATCTTGCAGGAATGCAGGAGTCATTAAGCAAAATGGAAGGCTCACAGCGTTCATTTACGAACATGGTTATCCTGCTTGCATCTTTTGGAATGCTTGCACTGACGATCTGGCTGTACGACAAAGGTGCGATGGGATTCGAGGGAATCTTAACCTGCACCATCGCAATGATGGGTTCTTTCGGACCGGTAGTAGCATTATCAAGCCTTTCCAATAACCTGAACCAGACACTGGCAAGTGGTGAGCGTGTTCTTTCTCTTCTGGAAGAGACACCGCTTGTGGAAGAAATTCCGGGTGACGTGGAAACTTCCGGTGCAGAGAGCATGGAACATGAATTTACAGGAGCAGAGGCAGAGAACGTAACATTTGCTTATGATAATGAGGTTATTTTAGATAACTATTCACTGAAATTACAGCCGGGTAAAATTACAGGGATTCATGGTGCGAGCGGTTCTGGAAAATCTACACTTTTAAAACTGCTGATGCGGTTCTGGGATGTGCAGGATGGAAGCGTATCGGTAGATGGTACAGATGTACGCAAGATTCCGACCAAGCATTTAAGAGATATGGAAAGTTACGTGACACAGGAAACGCACCTATTCCATGATTCGATTGCAAACAATATCGCAATCGCAAAGCCGGGAGCATCCAGAG
This sequence comes from Coprococcus sp. LG101-27, assembly GCF_027695515.1. Classification (NCBI taxonomy): domain Bacteria; kingdom Bacillati; phylum Bacillota; class Clostridia; order Lachnospirales; family Lachnospiraceae; genus Coprococcus; species Coprococcus sp. LG101-27. The sequence continues at coordinate 5,953 of NZ_JAQEUJ010000002.1, read as the reverse complement.
AAGAGATTATGGAAGCCGCAAAGAAAGCGTCTATCCACGATTTCATAATGACACTTCCGAAAGGATATGATACAGAAGTCGGAGAACTGGGTGATACGCTGTCCGGTGGTGAAAAACAGAGAATCGGAATTGCAAGAGCATTTCTCCATGAATGTCCCCTCATCCTGCTCGATGAGCCTACATCGAACCTCGACTCTTTAAATGAGGGAATTATCTTAAAATCATTGAAAGAATCGGCCAAGAAGAAAACAGTTGTCCTGGTATCTCACAGAGTATCCACAATGAACGTGGCAGATGTGGTATATGAAATGGAGAACGGCAGAATTTCTTAACAGCAGGAATGGAGAAGAAATACTTTCCGAAAGGGGAGAAAGTAGTATATGAAACTTGGAGAATCCAAAGAGGATTATCTGGAAGCGATGTATATCTTGAAACGTCAGAAAGGATATGTCCGTAATTTTCTGCTTTGTAATTATCTGAACTATTCCAAAGCAAGTGTTTCAGTTGTGATACGTGGATTGGTGGCAGAAGGATATGTAATAAAAGATGAACATGGCTATGTTGAACTGACGGCGGAAGGGAAAAAGATTGCTAAAAAGGTTTATGCAAGGCATTTGCTTTTGAAAGAATTCTTAGAATTGATAGGAGTATCTCCGGAAACTGCAAATCACGATGCATGCCGGATGGAACATACAATCAGTGAAGAATCTTTTCAGAAGATTCAGGAGCTGGTGAAGAAGATAAAAAAGGAAAATGCATCGAATGAACAAATGCAATTAACGAATTAAATCAAAAATAGGAAAGGCGGTGGAGAAATTTCACTGCCTTTTCTGTTTTGAAAATGAAGTAACGTAAGAAAAGGGATACAAAAAAAGTATTGATTGCTGCGGATGAGGTAGATAAGCGGAAAGCAGCTTGTAACCTTTGAAGAACTGTATGATATGACAAATCCGGAAGAACCGAAAAAGGTAACAGAGCATAAGGACATCAACGATGAAGGTCAGACTGTAACCATCAAAGAAGTACCGGAAACACCAACCCCAGAGACACCGGGTACTACTACAAAGACCAGTAATCCTCCGAAAATAGGAGACACTGCAAATGCAATTTTATGGATAGCCATTCTGGTATTATCAGTAGCCGGAATCACAGGAGTTCGTATCTGGAATAAAAAGAAACAGGTTAAGAGATTAGGAATTGAAGAAAAGAAAGAAGAGGAGGAGTAAAACAGAGGGCGGCGATAAGCTGCCCTTTGATGATGAAATGGGAAAAAATCAGAAAGCAATAAAAGTATTACAGCGTTTATTTGATGCCGGATACGGAACGGAAAAAGAGATTGTCAATATGGCGATGGATGAAATGCTTGCTTTGCCGGGAGTGAATGTAGCAGATCTGTGCATTATCAGTGAGCTGCAGAAAAGCATTAAGGCAAACAAAGTGATAAGCTATTTGTCAGGGAAAACAGAAGTAAAGGAAGAAACGAAAGGAGCAGATTATGGTGGAACAACCTAAATATTTGGAAATGACATTATCACAATTGAAATCATATGTGGAATCTTCAGAGAGTAATGTTTTTTTGGTTGTAGAATTTCCAAAAGGAGATCAGAAGGATGGAGAATGAATTGGAAGTTGTGAATATCCGTCTGGTAAAAGAGCCGTCTCTTTATAGTGAGCAGACGTTGGACAGTCCACAGGCTGTTGTAGAATTGATGGCGAAGGAGTTATCGCAATATGACAGAGAAGTATTTTGCATCCTGAATATGAAAAATAATGGACAGGTAATCAATATGAATCTGGTCAGTGTTGGAACAATCAATGCATCTTTGGTAATTCCCAGAGAAGTTTTTAAGAGCAGTATTCTGGCAAATGCTTCTGCAATCATTGGACTTCATAATCATCCCAGTGGTAATGTGAAACCATCAAAAGAGGATATGTTAGTAACCAAAAAGTTGCAGCGATGCGGACAGTTATTGGGGATAGAGTTATTGGATCATATCATTGTCGGTGGAACAAATGAAAAGATGTTTAGTTTCAGAGAGAAAAAGATGTTGAATCTAGCGGAAAAGATGGATTGGGAGAGGTAAATAAACACAGTAAGGTCAGAAAATCTTTGTGATGATAAGGATTTCCTGATCTTACTATAATAAATGCGATTTTGAAGAAAAATTGCAAAATAAGAATAATAAATTGACTCTATCATACAATAAGATTATAATAAAAATAAGATTTTGTAAAAAATAAGCAGAATGGAGGTAATAAAATGCTTCTGGAATTTAAAACAAAAAATTATAAATCTTTTGTAGAAGAGGCAAGTTTTTCAATGGTGGCTGCTCCGAAGCAAAAAGGATTAGATTATAGTCTTATGAAGACAAAAATAAAAGGAAAAGAAATAAAAGGATTGAGTTCTTCCGTTATTTATGGACCAAATGCAGCAGGTAAAACGAATATTATTGGGGCAATGGATGTATTAAGGTCGATTGTTTTGAGAGGAAATATTAGAAATTCCGAAGAAAAGTCTTCTCCAAATCCGGCTGCATCTGCATTGGAACTAATTCCGAATAATAATGAATCGGAGGCTAAGCCGGTATGCTTTGAAATAGAATTTTATGAGGAAGATGGAGAAGAGCATAAATTTAAAATACACTATGAATTGCAGATTGATCTTGGAACTTTTCTTGAAGAGGAATACCAAAGAAAAATTCTTGCAGAAGTGTTGGAAGTCAATGGAGAAAGAGTATTTGAACGTAGGGAAGGCCTGAAAGTAGAAAACTTAAAGGTAATCAAAGATTATTTATCTGATATAACAGAACAGAATGCAGAAAGCATAAATGAAATCGCGAAAAACAGTTTGAATCAGGAAGAATTGTTTTTGACAAATGGGTTTAAATTAATTTTTTCACAAAAATTTACAAAGCTGATTGTTGATTGGTTTGCAAATAAATTCATGGTAATTTATCGTGCGGATTCGATGCAGTTGATTAAAAGATTTGCAGATCCGAAGAAAAAAGCAGTCTATGTTGAAAAAACAACCGATGAAGCAGCAAAATTATTCGGAATCAATTCAAATGCAGTTGGGTATGTAGTGAGCGATGATGAGCCGGATGCAAAATTATATTCTGTATTTAAAAACATGAAAGATCAGAAAACCACGGCGGTTGCAGCAGATATTTTCGAATCTTATGGAACCATTCGTTTTATCAATATGTTTCCTCTTGTGATTAAAGCAATGCAGACTGGAGGAACATTGGTAGTAGATGAATTTGATGCATCGATTCATCCGATGGCATTGATGAGTATTATCAATGTTTTTCACAATGATGATGTAAATATTCATCATGCGCAGCTCGTATTTAATACACATAATCCGATTTTCTTGAATTCAAACTTATTCCGGAGAGATGAAATTAAGTTTGTTGAGAGAGACGATGATACACATGACAGTGTCTTATACGCATTATCTGATTTTGGAACAACGGGTGATAAGGGTGTCCGTAAGCATGAAGATTATATGAGCAAATATTTTATCAGCCAGTATGGAGCAATAAAAGATATTGATTTTACACCGATTTTTGAAGAGATTTTATGTGATGAAAAAGAGGAGTAAGCATGGCAAAGAGAAAACCAACTAATAAATATTATTTCAGCGTTGAGGGAGAAACAGAGCAGTGGTATCTAAAATGGTTGCAAGATGCGATAAATAATACAGAAGAAGCGTCCTGTAAGGTGTCCATTGATTGTCCGGTGAGGAAGAATCCATTAAAGCATGCGAAATCTCTTACAGTTACCAGAAAGATAGAAATTTATCACTTTTTTGATTATGAGAGTGATGAACCAGTTTATGGCTAATTAAAGGGAACAAAAAGAAAGGAAAAGCACAATCCAGACGGTATCAGCGGCAGGATACAAGAATAAATTGTGATTACACAAGATTGGTGTTATAATAAGAGAAAAGTTCCTGCCGGGGCAGCCGCCCCGGTGGTATGGATAGAAAGGCAGGAAAACAATATGCACATCAGCTATAAACCACTCTGGCATACACTGTTAGAGCGTGATATGAGAAAAGAAGATTTAAGGCTTGCCGCCGGTATGACAACGAATATGATTGCCAACATGAGCAAAGAGGGAAAGCACATCAGCATGGATACATTAGCCCGTATCTGCGAAACGCTGAATTGTGAGATTACCGATGTGATTGAGTTAGTACCAGACGAGCCTGCTTCCACAGGAGGTAAGGAACATGAGCGAATTGAAACCAAGAATAACGGAAAACGGAATTGATTATATCCTTGTCGGAGATTACTATATCCCAGATTTGAAGCTGCCGGAGGAACACCGCCCTATCGGAAAGTACGGACGGATGCACCGGGAATATTTAAGAGAAGCCCATCCAGCCAGATTGAACACATTGACACTGACCGGGGAGTTATGGACATATCTTGCAGACCTGAACGAACAGGCACAGGAACGGTTAGACACCATCATGGAGCAGATGAAGGCTGCCGATGGTGTGACCGAGGAATTGAAGCGTACCCATCAAATGGAATGGGTGCAGCGTTGCAATAACATTCACAACCGGGCAGAAGAAATTATTTTGCAAGAGATGATTTATTCATAACGGTATGGTAGAATGATTATGAC
>NZ_JAQEUJ010000002.1:0-1305 GCF_027695515.1 Coprococcus sp. LG101-27 | reverse complement strand
AAGCGAAGGTAACTTTCAGTCTTCAGCAGAGACTGAAAGCAACAGAAGATTTGAATTTTACGGAGGAATTATGGACAAGAAAAAGCATTGGATAATCCGATTATTCTTTGTGCTTTTTACAATATCCGTATCTGTTGCAATACTTCCTTGTGGAATAATAAATGTTCATGGCTTATTTGGTGAGGTAACCACATATGTAGTGGTCGAAGATAAAGAACAAGAAATTGTCAGTATCGAAGACGTAGACCATAAAAAAGTCCAAACTGTAAAAGGCATAAACATTCTCAATGTTTGGTTTGAAATTCTGATAACGGTTGTATGCATCAGCTTTTGCGCTAATTTAATCCAACTACCACGAGGAGATACCATAGTTACATTAAAGGTTCGCATGGACGATTAAATCATTCCTGTAAATAGAAAGCAGAAAGGAGAATAATTGTGTTTGAGCAAGATTATGTAATGAAACTCATTAAAGAAATGGTGCGAGCTATTTTAAAACTATTATTCAACATTGATACGGAGTCCCCAACAGTAGAATTGTTGGAAAATAAAGAAGAACAGGAAACATTGGAAAATCTGTTAGACATGGTTGACGCTGGAGAAATCAATGAAGCTGAAAATAGATTATATGATTTGACCAGTAATACAGATGTGAATAGTTTAGAAATTGCACTATTATTTTATTCCTATTTGAATGACAAAACAGACGATTTTTTAGAAGTAAATAACTTCAGCAGAGATGAAATCAAATTAGATTTAGAAAATGTTGCTGATAGCTTTGGTCTAAGCAGTATTGCAAAAATGTTTTTAACAGACTTTTAATAGAATTGTCTGGTTGTCAGTTGAATAAGATGACCAGACAATTCAAATTTACACATAATACAAAATTCAAGTTTGGAGAATTGGGAAAATCGGAATTTGTGGAGAGATTTCCTGAACTTTCCTTATTTTTCAAGGCTTACAGCCTCTTAGATAGTGAAATGATATGTATTTTCCCTTATTTTTGCCCTTATGCGGAATCCGCAAGGGAAATAAGGGAAATTTTTAGTTAAGCATTGCTCACTACTTTATCAAGAAGTCTTGCGGAATCCCGCTTTGCTTTTCTTGTTGAGTGAGCGTAAATATTCATTGTGGTACTGACATCAGAGTGTCCTAACAGTTCCTGTACATCTTTCGGTGCAGCCCCATTGGAAAGCAGATTGCTGGTGTAGGTGTGACGTAACTGGTGGAAATGGAAATCTTCAAATCCTTCCAGTTTTTTTGACACTGATCTGCATACAATGCTGAGTGTACTCGGCAGTTCCA
>NZ_JAQEUJ010000019.1:0-64966 GCF_027695515.1 Coprococcus sp. LG101-27 | reverse complement strand
CAAGAAAAGGAGCTGCGCACTAATTAGTGCGACAGCCCCTTCTGATTTTATAAAACTTTATTCTGCAACATCTTTGATGCTGAAGCTCAAACGTCCCATCTTGTCTTTTCCAAGGCAAACCACTTTGACGTGATCTCCGATAGAAAGAACATCTTCTACATGATCGATTCTCTGCTTAGCGATTTTGGAAATGTGTACCATTCCTTCTTTGCCCGGTGCAAATTCGATGAATGCGCCGAATTCTTTGATGCTTACAACATCACCTTCAAGAACCATTCCTGCCTCGAAGTCTGTTACGATGGTAGCGATCATCTTTCTTGCCTGTTCCATGCTGTCTGCATCTACGCCACAGATAGATACACTTCCTTCATCTGTGATATCAATCTTAACGCCTGTCTTTTCGATGATTGCGTTGATGGTCTTTCCTCTCTGACCTACAACTTCACCAATCTTAGCCGGATCAATATTCATCTGAATGATCTTCGGTGCATACTTGCCAACCTGTGCTCTTGGCTCAGCGATTGTCTTAGCCATAACTTCATCCAGAATGTAAACTCTTGCTTTTCTTGTACGTGCAATTGCTTCTTCGATGATCGGTCTTGTCAGTCCATGGATCTTAATATCCATCTGGATCGCTGTGATACCTTTATGTGTACCTGCTACCTTGAAGTCCATATCTCCGAAGAAATCTTCCAGCCCCTGAATATCTGTAAGTACCAGATAATCATCGTCAGTAGCACCTGTTACCAGACCACATGAGATACCTGCAACTGCAGATTTGATTGGTACACCGGCTGCCATAAGTGACATAGAAGATGCACATACACTTGCCTGAGAAGTAGAACCGTTAGATTCAAATGTCTCAGATACGGTACGGATCGCATACGGGAATTCTTCCTCTGACGGAAGTACCGGTACCAGTGCTCTCTCAGCAAGGGCTCCATGTCCGATCTCACGACGTCCCGGTCCTCTGGAAGGTCTTGTCTCACCTACAGAGTATGACGGGAAATTATAGTGATGCATATATCTCTTGGATGTCTCAGATTCATCCAGTCCGTCTACCTTCTGTGCTTCTGAAAGCGGAGCCAGTGTGGTGATGGTACAGATCTGTGTCTGTCCACGTGTAAACATAGCAGAACCATGTACTCTCGGGATCAGGTCAATTTCTGCGGCAAGTGGACGGATTTCTTCGATTGCACGACCGTCCGGACGCTTGTGGTCTTTGAGGATCATCTTGCGAACAACCTTCTTCTGGTACTGATATACAGCTTCACCAAGTTTGGCAAGCCATTCTTCGTTATCAGCAAAAGCTTCTTCCAGCTTTTCTGTGATCTTACGGATATTTTCTTCTCTTGTCTGCTTGTCATCTGTGAATACTGCAACTTCCATCTCTTCCGGTGTTACGATCTTCTGAATCGCTTCAAAGAGTTCTTCCGGTACTGCAAAGCTTACATAATCATGTTTTGGTTTTCCACATTCTGCAACGATCTGGTCGATGAATGCGATGACTTTCTGATTCACTTCATGCGCCGCGAAGATGGCTTCGAGCATCTTAGCTTCCGGTACTTCATTTGCTCCGGCTTCAATCATGATTACCTTTTCTCTTGTAGATGCAACAGTCAGTGCAAGGTCGGACTTTTCTTTCTGCTCTGCGGTTGGATTGAATACCAGTTCTCCGTCAACAAGTCCTACCTGGGTAGAAGCTGTCGGACCATCGAACGGGATATCAGAAATAGCAGTTGCAATCGCTGATCCAAGCATAGCGGTAAGCTCCGGTGAGCAGTCCTGTTCAACAGAGAGAACCAGGTTCTCCAAAGTTACATCATTTCTGTAATCCTTCGGGAAAAGCGGTCTCATCGGACGGTCGATCACACGGCAGGTAAGAACAGCATTTTCTGATGCCTTTCCTTCTCTCTTGTTAAATCCTCCCGGGATCTTTCCTACTGCATAAAGCTTCTCATTGTATTCAACGCTGAGCGGGAAGAAGTCAATTCCTTCTCTTGGTTTGTCGGATGCAGTTGCTGTTGAAAGCACAACTGTATCACCATAATGCATAAGTACTGCGCCGTTCGCCTGTTTGGCAACTCTTCCAACATCTACGCGGAGTGTACGGCCTGCCAGTTCCATTTCAAACTTTTTGTACATAAATGTTCTCCTTTTTTATCTGTTTATCTGACGGGTAAAATCTCCGAAACTACTGAAAAATACACTTCTCAAAATATACTTTTCAGTGGTCTCGGACGCAATCTCTACCCACAATCTTTTGTATTATATCATATCCTTACATCTCTTGCAAGATTCTATATAACTAACTTTAAAATGTGGCAAAACACGGTTATTGGTCACTCCCATGTCAATCACTATGCTGATTGGCATGGATGATGCATGTTGTACCGGTTCGGCTCATTGTTTGCGTAAACAAACAGGGAGCGAAGACATCCAGCTGATGCCTTTCGCTCCCTGTAAAATACGTCTTACTTTCTTAAACCTAATCTTTCGATCAGTGAACGATATCTTTCAATGTCATTCTTCTTAAGGTATGCAAGAAGTCCTCTTCTCTGTCCAACCATCTTAAGAAGTCCTCTTCTTGAGTGGTGATCCTTCGGATTAGCTTTGAAGTGATCTGTAAGATCATTGATTCTTGCTGTAAGAAGAGCTACCTGTACTTCCGGAGATCCTGTATCTCCTTCTGTTCTTCCGTATTCTTTGATAATCTGTTCTTTCATTTCTTTTGTGATCATTTGTCACTACCTCCTAAATATACTGTTAATTGCCTGATATTAAGCAGTGGTTGGAGATTCCATCTGCCGAACATCGGTTTTTCATACTTGCCTAGTGTACCATATGCCCCGAATCCTGTCAAGAAGGATTTTATCTTTCCCGCATCTGGCAGGTTTTCATATTCCTGTTCACAGGCTGCCTGTAAATAACCGCATTTCCGGAGCTTTTTCACCGGCTCTGTTATTTCTTATGATGATAACGGAAAAATTCTTTTGCGTAAGCAATATCCTGATCGATCTGAGCCTTCATCATTTCTATCGATTCAAACTTCTGCTCCGGTCTCTTAAAATGATAAAGCTGGATCTCTACCTCTTTTCCGTAGGCATCACCACTGTAATCCAGCAGATTGCTCTCGATCAGCATCCGGTTCTCATCGGATACCGTTGGCTTAAACCCGACATTACCGATTCCGTTGTACCAGATTCCATCAATCCTCACACTATCCAGATAAACTCCGTTCGGTGGAAGAAGTTTATCCCTTGACGGATGTACATTAAGTGTCGGAAATCCCAGTTTTCTGCCCAGCTGCCTGCCATGCTCTACTTTTCCCCGTACAGTATATGCATACCCCAGCATATCATTCACAGCTTCCATATTTCCCTTCCGAAGTTCTTCCCTGACATAGCTGCTGCTGATCTCCCGTTTTCCGTACATCTCTTTTTCAATCACAAAAAGTTCATATCCATACACATCGGCATATTCTGCAAGCATTTTTGCATCACCACGCTTGTCATGCCCAAAGTGGAAATCCGTTCCGATCACAATATATCGGGCATGAATTTTCTCAATCAGGATCTTCCGGATGAAATCCTCTGCCGACATACTTGTGACATCTTCGGAAAACGGGCATTCCAGCAGTACATCTACTTTCTTGTCCAGAAGACATCTGCGCTCCTCATTGGACATGATCCCTTCTCTTGATTTTCCAAGCTTTTCATAAAGCGGATTCATATCAAATGCAAACACAACAGAACGAACGCCTTTTTTCGCCTTCAGCTGACATACTTTTTTGATCAGCTTCTGATGTCCTCTGTGAACTCCATCAAATTTGCCGAGTGTGATTGCTGCCTCTCTGGAATCCTGATAGGCTTCCAGCCCTCTGATATAGTCCATGTTCTTTCCTCTTTAATTACTTTTTTTCATTTCCATCAAAAAACATTTTTACAATCTTGAAGAGATCGTCTTTCCTGCAGTAACAGTAAATCGCAATAAACTGATGCGATTCATCGTACACGCGGACTCTCTCATCGTTCTCATACTCCTTTAATGCTGTTTCCTGTGAAATATCTCTTTTTCTGAAACTATTCCCGTTCCGTACTGCCGCGGCCGTTTTTGGTGGCAGTACGACCTGTGCATACGTTGGAAACATTTCATCTATCGCGATGATCTTCTCCTCCAGAATTCCTTCTTTCTGAAGCTGTGCAATTTCACCGAGCCGGATACTGTCTTCAAGTCCAAACCGCTCTACACGTGTTCTCAAAAGCTCTTTCATGCATCCGCCACAGCCAAGCTTCTGACCGATATCATGACACAGTGTACGGATATACGTTCCCTTTGAACAGGTCACTTCCAGTTTTACCTCCGGAAGATTGATCTCCAGGATCCGGATCTCATGAATCGTGATTCTTCGTGCTTTCCGCTCTACTTCTTGGCCCTCTCTGGCAAGCTCATAAAGCTTTTTCCCGTTAACTTTGAGTGCCGAATACATCGGCGGAATCTGATCGTATTCTCCCTCAAAGCTGCGGATCACATTTTCTACTTTTTCATTGGTCAGATCTTCTGTGCTATGTTTTTCCAGAACCTGACCGGAAGTATCCTGTGTATCCGTCACCTGACCGAGAAGAAGAACCGCCTGATAGGTTTTATCTTTATCTGTCAGCAGGTCACAAAGCTTTGTTGCTTTCCCAAAGCAGACCGGAAGTACTCCTTCGGCATCCGGATCAAGGGTTCCGGTATGCCCGATCTTTTTCTGCTTTACGATCCCGCGCAGCTTTGCAACCACATCATGGGACGTATAGCCTTTTTCTTTATATACATTCAGTACGCCATGTATCATTCCGCTTCGCTCCCACTGTTAAACTGAAGTTCCAGTCTTCTTGCCAGATTGTTGATGATATCATGTGGTGTGGCAGTCATGGAGAATCCGGCTGCCCTTGCGTGTCCGCCGCCGCCAAAATAGCTTGCAACTACACTTACATCTATCTTTTCACTGGATCGCAGACTTACCTTAAAAGTTCCATGTTCAAGCTCATACATAAAAATTGCAACATCGATCCCTTTTGTGAGTTTCAGCTGGCTTACGATTCCATCCAGATGTTTCGCTTTTACCTGGTAGAAATCCATCTCTTCTTTTGTAACATAAGATACAATACATCTTCCGTCCATAAAAAGAAAGCTTTCCAACAATGCACGCCCCAGAACCTGGTTCTGTGCATAGGTCTTTTCATCAAAAGTCTCTGTAATTATTTTTGTAAAATCGATCTCTTTTTCCATCAGTGCTGCTGCTGCGCGCATGGTCGACGGATGGGTACAGGAATAACGGAACACACCGGTATCATGCACCATTCCTGTGTAAAGGCACTCGGCAGTCTCCACAGACATCTTCCCATAATCCAGCAGATCGTAGATCAGCTCACTTGTCGAGCTTGCATCTGGCATGATATAGTTCTGGTCTGCAAAACTCTGGTTGCTCACATGATGATCTACACAGAATCTTACTGCCGCTTTTTTGAAAAGGACTGCCGAAAATCCAAGTCTTCCCATATCCCCACAATCCAGTGCGATAAACAGATCATAGGTTTTTTCTTCCGTCACTTCATGCCGGATCTTATCTGTATTTTTCATGAATTTCAGTGTATTCGGAAGCTCTTCCAGATAAACATCGATCTCTTTTTCAGGAAAATTCTCTCTGACATAGTTATACAATCCCATGCAGGAACCAGCACAGTCCCCATCCGGGCGGACATGTCCGCCAAGTGCGATCGTCCCGGCTTTTGAAATTGCATCTAATAACATACTAATCATCCTCTTCCCGTAAATCTCTTGTTACATCATCAATTTTCTTTGACATCCGGACACCATATTCAATGGACTGATCCAGTACGAACTTGATCTCCGGTGTGTTACGCATATTCAGTGTATGAGCAAGTTCGCGGCGGATATAGCCTTCTGCGCTCTGTAATCCCTTCAGGGTATCAGCCTGGGCTTTTTCATCGCCCAGGACACTGATATATGCTTTGCAGGTTTTAAGATCCGGAGCAACCTCTACCGCTACAACCGAAGTCATCGGTGCAACACGCGGATCCTTGATCCCTCCACGCAGAATAGTACTAAGTTCACGCTGTACCTCTGCGTTTACTCTTGTATTCTTAATGCTGTTTTTTCTCATTTTCTACCCTTCTTTATCTAGGAACTTCCACCATCTTGAATGCTTCTACCTGGTCTCCTTCTTTGACATCGTTGAAACGTTCAAATACGAAACCACATTCATATCCGGCTTTAACTTCCTTCACATCATCTTTGAAACGCTTTAATGAAGCAAGCTTTCCATCATAGATCACAACGCCGTCACGAACGATTCTTGCCTGGCAGTCACGTTCAAATGTACCGTCAAGGACATAAGATCCTGCAATTGTTCCGACTCCGGAAGCCTTGAATGTCTGACGTACTTCGGCATGGCCAAGTACCTTTTCTTCAAATACAGGCTCAAGCATACCCTTCATGGCTGCTTCAACGTCTTCGATCGCATTGTAGATGACACGGTACAGTCTCACATCAACACCTTCACGTTCTGCCGTTTCCTTTGCAGTTGCGTCCGGACGTACATTGAATCCGATAATGATCGCATTGGATGCTGCTGCAAGCGTAACGTCAGATTCATTGATCGCACCAACACCACCATGGATGATCTTAACAACGACTTCTTCATTGGAAAGTTTGACAAGGCTCTGCTTGATCGCTTCTACAGATCCCTGTACGTCTGCTTTTACAACGATTCCAAGTTCTTTTAAGTTGCCTTCCTGGATCTGGTTGAACAAATCATCCAGAGACATCTTGGACTTGGTTTCTTCCAGTTTCTTGATCTTGTTCTGACTGATGAATGTCTCTGCAAAGCTTCTTGCATCTTTATCATTCTTGCAGCCAACAAATACTTCACCTGCATTCGGCACATCATTAAGACCGAGGATCTCAACCGGCATAGAAGGACCTGCTTCTTTTACACGGCGTCCCTGGTCATCCATCATGGCACGTACTTTACCATATGCAGAACCTGCTGCGATCGGATCTCCGACACGGAGTGTACCCTTCTGTACAAGAACGGTTGCAACCGGTCCTTTTCCTTTGTCAAGCTCAGCCTCAATTACAAGACCTCTTGCTCGGCGGTTCGGATTTGCTTTCAGTTCCATCACTTCTGCGGTAAGAAGAACCATTTCCAGAAGCTCTTTGATTCCTTCTCCTGTATGAGCAGATACCGGTACACAGATAGTGCTTCCGCCCCAGTCTTCCGGAATCAGTTCATATTCGGTCAGTTCCTGTTTTACACGGTCGATATTGGCACTTGGCTTGTCAATCTTGTTGATCGCAACTACGATCTCGATCCCTGCTGCCTTTGCATGGTTGATCGCTTCTACAGTCTGCGGCATGACACCGTCATCTGCTGCAACAACCAGGATTGCAATATCGGTAGAATTTGCACCACGCATACGCATTGCGGTAAATGCTTCATGTCCCGGTGTATCGAGGAAGGTGATTTTCTCACCGTTGATTTCCACAACTGAAGCACCGATATGCTGTGTGATTCCACCTGCTTCTCCTGCGATGACATGAGTATCACGGATCTTGTCAAGAAGAGAGGTTTTACCGTGGTCAACGTGTCCCATAACGCAGACTACCGGCGGACGTTTCTTCATTTTCTTTTCGTCTTCTTCGTCTTCTTTCAGAAGTTCTTCGATCACATCGACTACTTCTTCTTTTTCACAAAGCACATCGAATTCCAGAGCGATTTCTTCAGCTGTCTCGTAATCAATTTCCTGGTTGACTGTTACAATCTTGCCCTGCATGAAGAGTTTCTTAACGATTACGGATGGCTGGATCTTCATTGCATCTGCAAGTTCCTGGATTGTAAGTACTTCCGGAATTGTGATTTGCTTGATCTGCTCCTCCACAACCTCTTTCTTCGGCTGTGGTTTTACCATTTTCGGCTGAGCGTTATTGTTTTTGCCCTTTTTGCCTTTCTGCAGTCTGTCTTCGTTCTCTTCATTTCTGTTATATTCTTTCTTCTTGTGCGCATCTTTTGGTTTGTTGCGGCTTGGTTTCTGTTCTGCGATTGCAGGTGCCGGAATAGACGGGCTAGATTTTCTTCTGTCGTCACGGCGTCCGCCATCACGCATCTCTCTTCCGTCTCTGTTATCACGGTTATCTCGATTATCTCTTCTGTCTCCGCGGTTCTGGAATCCGCCATCTCTTCTTCCATCACCCGGGCGTCCCTGTCTCTGATCCTGACCGTTTCTTGGTCCGTTTGGATTTCTGCGCTGTCTGTTATCACGGTTTTCTCCCTGCGGACGATCCTGTCTGTTTCCGTTCTGCGGACGTCCCTGGCCATTTCCATTACCCTGCGGGCGTTCCTGTCTGTTTCCGTTCTGCGGACGTCCCTGACCATTTCCCTGAGGGCGTCCCTGGCTGTTACCATTCTGTGGACGTTCCTGTCTGTTTCCATTGCCCTGTGAGCGTCCCTGTCCATTTCCATTGCCTTGCGGGCGCTGTCCGTTTCGACTGCCCTGCGGGCGTCCCTGACCATTGCGGCCTCTTCCGCCGCCCTGTGAGTTCTGCGGTCTGAAAACCTGAACGATATTTTTCTTCTTCGGGGTATCTTCAGAAGATTTTTCACTTTTTACTGCATCAATCTGTTCATCTGAAAGTGTACTCATATGACTTGCCACCTCAATTCCTTTATCTTTTAATATAGAGAGTATTTCTTTGTTTGTCTTATTCATCTGTTCTGCCAGTTCATATACTCTTAATTTTGCCATAAATCTACCTCCTGTATACAGTTCCTATTATTCTTCTTCCATATCCAGATGTTTTCTGATTCCTTTTGCAAACCCTGCATCTGTTACTGCAAGCGAAGCGCGGAACTCTTTTCCCATCGCATGGCCCAGGGTATCTTTATCTTCAAAAAAGTATATTGGCACTTTATAAAAATCACACATGTTCTGAAATTTCTTTTTTGTATTGTCCGATGCGTCGTCTGCCACAATCACCAGATGCGCGCGTCCTTCCTTGACTTCTTTTTCTGTCATGAATTCCCCGCTCTTTGTCTTGCCGGCTTTGGTCGCCAGACTGATCATCGATAATGCTCTATTTATGTTCAAGCTGCTCCAGCTCCTTTTCCAGATTTTCGTATATCTCTTTTGGTATCGCCTGTTTGAAAGAACGTTCCAGTCCTTTATTCTTTATTGCTTCCTGCAAACATTTTCCGGAAAAGCACAGATATGCCCCGCGCCCGTTCTTACGTCCGGTTGCGTCCAGAATGAATTCGCCTTCTGCTGTTTTCAGAACACGCAGCATTTCTTTTTTATTCTTCATTTCCTGACATCCCACGCATTTACGCATCGGGATCTTTTTGGTCGTACTCAAATAATCACCTCTGTCTATTCTTCATACAGATCAAGATCATCTGCTACTTCTTCCTCTGATTCTTCATCAGCAGAATATTCTTCGTCTGAATACTCTTCCTCCTGATAATCATCTTCATAATTCTCAGCCATATTCATATAATCTGCCGGAAGTTCGCCAGACTCGATCGCCTGTGTTTCGTTCTTGATATCGATCTTATATCCGGTCAGTCTTGCTGCAAGACGTGCATTCTGACCTTCTTTACCGATTGCAAGTGAAAGCTGGTAATCCGGTACAATTACACTTGCTGTTCTCTCATCCGGATCAGCCATTACAGAAATAACCTTCGCCGGGCTGAGTGCATTCTCGATCAGGATTGCCGGGTTATCACTCCAGTTGATGATATCAATCTTTTCACCGCGGAGTTCATTTACAACGGCTCCGACTCTGGCACCGTTCATACCAACGCATGCTCCAACCGGATCTACATCCGGGTCGTTAGACCATACTGCGATCTTGGTACGGGAACCTGCTTCTCTTGCAATGCTCTTGATCTCTACAATACCATCACGCACCTCGGTTACTTCCGCCTCAAAAAGACGCTTAACCAGTTCCGGATGTGTTCTTGATACAAGGATCTTTGGTCCTTTTGTCGTGTTCTTCACCTCTACAACGTAAAGTTTGATACGCTCTGTCGGCTCGAATTTCTCACCTTTTACCTGCTCATTCTCAGTAAGGATCGCATCTGCTTTTCCAAGGTTTACACTGACATTCTTGCCAATATATCTCTGAACCACACCTGTCACGATATCTTTTTCTTTTTCAAAGTACTGATCATATACAACTTTTCTTTCTTCTTCGCGGATCTTCTGAAGAATCAGGTTCTTTGCATTCTGTGTTGCGATACGTCCGAAAGATTTGGACTCAACCGGGATCTGTACGATGTCACCGATCTCATAAGAAGGATCGATCATCTTCGCATCTGCAAGACTGATCTGTTCTACTTTGTCCTCTACTTCTTCTACAACGGTTTTCTCCTGGATCAGAGTGTAATCGCATGTCTCCTTATCCATAATTACTTTGATATTGTCTGCTTTTCCGAAATGATTCTTACATGCATTGATCAGTGAATTCTCAATGGCATCCATCAGAGTATCTCTGCTGATATCTTTTTCCTCTTCAAGAATTGTAAGTGCTTCTAATAATTCGGTATTCATTTCCTTCTTCCTCCTGTCACTAGAAATCGAACGCCAGACGGATCAGTGCGATGTCTGCTTTATCAAATGTCATCGTCTCGCCGTCTTCATATTCAATGGTAACTGTATCTTTATCATAATCTTTTAAGATTCCAATAAACTCTTTCTGTCTGTCGATTGCCCGGTAAGTACGAACCTCTACTTCTTCTCCCAGGCTTCTTGCAAAGTCTTTTTCTTTCTTCAGCGGTCTGCCAAGTCCCGGCGAACTCACTTCCAGAATATACGCTTCATCGATAAAATCCTTCTCATCCAGAATGTCTGAAAGTTCCCGGCTTACAACCTCACAGTCATCGACCATAATTCCTCCCGGCTTATCAATATAAGCACGCAGGTACCAGTTTCCGCCCTCTTTTACATATTCTACATCCCAGAGATCAAATCCATGCTTTTCCACGATTGGGTTCAGAATCTCTTCTGTTTTCTGTTCATATACTTCTTTTTTTGACAATCTGCAACTTCCTTTCTTAATCAGGCTCCAAAAATCTGTCCGATTTTGGTTGTATGACTGGCAAAAAGAAGAGTGAACTTTCGTCCACTCTTCTGCCAGATTTCTTATGTAACTGCATACAGTATAGCACTACTTTTCCTGAAATGCAAGGATTTTTAAAATATATGCCTGATTCTCTTTGTAAAGACGCTTTCCGTCGTTCTCTTTCAGCCATTTTACAACCTGGATATCTGCTGCCCAGTCATCTGCCCAGACTTCATCACCTTCGCCACGCGCCGCTGCTTTTTCTGCAATGTATCCCGCCGGGTTTTCCGTAAGATCTTTCAGTACTTCATATGCTTTTTCATTCTTATCATCCAGATCCTGTATCAAAACAACGGTTTCTGTATCCGGTGTCTTTCCATCGAGTGCCTGCAGCTGTTCATTATATTTTTCCAGATTCTCCAGGCTGTCCTTCGCATCCTCCAGACATTCTGTCAGGATTTCGATCTCCGTTTTTCCAGTACCACCCTTTGCAACCGGGCGGATGGATATTTCTGAATCAGCAGTCGTCTTTTTCAGCTCTGCCCGAATCCTCTCCTCATCGTGATCCATTCTTCCGATATCATATCCAAAGTAAAAACCACCAATTCCAATCACAACAAGAAGAACGATTGCAAAAATTCTTTTTCCGGATTTTTTCTTTTTCATCTTCCGTCCTCCTTACCCTAATATCGTACCTGCTATAATTCCAAGGATCATTCCGCCGATCCCGGTTCCCGCAAGCGCCGCAAGATATAAGAGTACCTTCACCGCTTTGGATTTCTCCTTTTTCACCTTTGGAAGTGCCGGACCAGGCTCCGGTGTTCGCCTCTCCTGCGTCTGTTCCGGTGTCTCCTGCCGCGGCATTCTTTCGATTTCTTCTTGTGTCGGATAGGCAAACGGCATCACATCTGCTTCAAGAGCTGAAAATAATTTTCCATCAATCCACTGAAAATACTGCCAGATCGCCGCATCAAACATCCGGTGGGTGTCCAGAAAATGATACCAGGATTCCACAAAGGTTTTTGTTCGGAAATATTCTCTATACGCCGGTTCCTCCAGAATATCCTTCCAGTGATACAGCTTATTCCGTTCCTTTTCATTCAAATACAGACTGATGCACTGCTCCATGATTTTCCGGACCTCACGGTCATCCGCGCCTTGTCGCTCAGAAGCATCCGCCATATTCTGGAACTGACGGGTCCAGTCACTGTCCCATGTCTGGGAATCTTCCTCTAACTGTACAGGTGGCTCTCCTGCCTCTTCTTCCCGGAAACTTTCCTCAGAATCTTCGTCAGAATGCACAGGAAGTTCTTCATACTGCGCAGAAGATTCTTCTGACTGTGCATCTTCTTTCTGAGGATTTTCCATGTAAGCCTCTTCCGGATTTTTCTCCGGCTCTGCATAATTCCATGTTTCAGATTCCGCTGCTTTTTCCTGCTCCGCTGCTCCCATCTCCATTCTCCGCGGCTCTTCCGGCATCTGTGGCTCTTCCCCTCTTCCCGCATTGCGCTCCGCCCACGCAAGCGCCTCTTCATAGGCATCGTGGATCCTCTGGAATTCCTCCGGATGTTCTTCCGGGTGGAATTCCCTGGACATTGCCGCATATGCTCTCTTTATCTTTTTCTTTTCCGTTGTTGGTTCAATCCCAAGTACCGTAAAACAGTTCATCACTGCTGCCTCCTCCACTCATCATACAGATAAGCTTCTATCTTGACCGGCACCGATCTCTTCGGTGTATTCTCCACAATATCCAGAAGCTCACTTGTCCTTATATACGCCTTCTCGATCGTCCGCAGATCCTGTGCATTTAATGCAACTGAAAAATCTGCCAGGATCTTGTCCAGATATTTTCGGATTTCTCCGGTGTTTTCTTCGTAAAGACGGTCGCCTCTTTCCAGCAGAAGCCGGTTCTTTTCCTGCTCTCTCGGATGGATCTTAATCTTCTGCAGCTCTTTTCTTCTTTCCTCAATCTGCTCTGGTGTCAGATGGATATTTTTGTTGACGATCACCTTACTGAAATGCTCCTTGGTGCTCACCACGGTCACATCCACTTCCAGAATTCCGTTAATGTCATAGGTAAATCGGACATCCACCGCTTCCCTCTGATCCTCTCTTCTTGCCAGCGGCACCGGCACACGGATCCGCCCGAGCTCCAGATTCTGGTCTGCATAGCGGTGCTCGCCCTGTAAAATCGTGATATCACAGTATTCCTGGAACTGATGTACCGTCCAGTATCGCTCCACCCGGCTGATCGGAAGCACCGAATTCCGCTCAATGATCGGAGACATGATCGCCGGTCCCTTGGTATCTCCGTGAATGATCTCGGTTCCAAGTGTAAACGGACAGATGTCTGTAAGAAGTACATCCCGCACTGCCTGCTGCCGCTCCTTGATTCCGGCATACATTCCGACGCCGACCGCAACCGCAACATCCGGATCGATCTCACACCGCGGTCTTTTACCACTCAAAAACTGCAGATAATTCTGCACGATCTTCATCTTACCGGATCCACCGATCATAATGATCTCGTCAATATCCTCCCAGCCATAACCGCTGTCATCCATCGCCCGCTTGAGCGGAATTCCGATTCCTTCAAGCAGCTTTGAGGACACTTCAAGGAGTCCTTTCGCATCCAGCTTCATCTGGTAAACCTGTCCGCCGATCACAACCTCCATCTCGCCCTCCGGCTCACTTGTCAGCGTCCGTTTCAGCTTTTCACTCTCACGGATCAGGCTGGCTCTCTCTTCATTGGTGATCCTGCCCTCATCGATCTGGTTGACACTCAGGAATTTCTCTGCAATTGCACGGTTCACGTCATCTCCGCCGAGATGATTGTCCCCGGCAACTGCCACAATCTCGATCACACTGTCAAATGCATCCACGATCGAGATATCCAGAGTTCCTCCGCCAAAGTCAAACACCAGAAAGGTCTGATCCTCCTTAGTCTTTCCAAAGCGATAGGCAAGTGCTGCCGCCGACGGCTCATTGACCAGACGCTCCACAGTAAGTCCGGCAAGCTCTCCTGCCATCTTCGTCGCATTTCTCTGAAAATCATTAAAATACGCCGGAACACTGATGACTGCCTCTTCAACCGGCTCACCCAGGTATTTTTCCGCATCTTCTTTCAGCTGCCGCAGGACCATGGATGACAGATCTGCCGCTGTAAATTGCCTGTTTCCAAGCATAAATGTCTTCTCCGTCCCCATAAAACGCTTGAAGCTTGCCACTGTACTTTCCGGATGGGAGATCAGCCGCTCTTTCGCCGTTCTCCCTACCAGCATCTCACCGTCCTCATCAATTCCTACTACCGACGGTGTTAAATATTCTCCCAGATTATTTGGAATCAACGTGCATTTATCATCCTGCCATACGCTTACCAGACTGTTTGTTGTTCCAAGATCAATTCCTACCGTTGCCATATGACCGACCTACTTTCTCATTCGTGTTCCTGTTCCATCTCTTTTCGCCCGTTTCAAACGGTTCAGTGTCACTTCTTTTTCATGGAAGATCACCTTGCTCTCCGTTCCTTCTTCAAACAGATATACCTCTTCCACGCTGTCATTTTTCTGTAATTTCATACCGCGCACACCAACTGCACCCTTTTTCTTCTCCGAAACTTCTTCCGCCGGGAAACGGAGCACAAATCCATTCTCCGTCATCAGAACTACATCCTGCACATCCCGGATCGGCCGGATACTTACCAGTGCATCTTCATCCTGCAGTTTCGTTGCCGCGATTGTCCGCTTAGTTACCTGGAATTCACTTCCTGCCACCTTTTTGATCATTCCCTGCTTCGTGACAAACAGAAATTTTGAAAAAAAGAGTTCTCTGTCATCACATAGATATACGATTTCTTCTTTTGTACTGTCAAAATTACTTACATTGTCGATTGGAAATCCTTTGTCCCTGAATTTTCCATAAGGGAGATCCATCACTTTGATCTGATGCATCTTGCCATCCGCTGTAAAAAGACACAACTTGCCGGTATTCATACAGCGCAGAATATACTTATTCTCCTTATCTGCCGCTTCCCGGTTACGTTCATAGACAGATCCATCCACCGTCTTTGCATAACCAAAGCGGTCCATCAGAAGGACAACCTCCTGCTCCTGTACTTTATTTTCCTCAAACACAGCTTCTTCTGCATTCTCGATCTTCGTTTTACGCTTCACGGCATATTCTTTTTTCAGCGCATCCAGATCATCAATGATCACCTGCGCCATAGAATCATAATTATTCAGAATATCCTCATATTTTGCAATATTTGCAAGCGTTGTCTCATGCTCCTTCATCAGCGCCTCGATTTCCAGACCGATCAGCTTGTACAGACGCATCTCCAGAATTGCCTGTGCCTGCCGGTCGGTAAACCGGAGCATGGATGCCATCTTCTCAGATCTTTTCGACTTAAACTTGATCTTCTCTGTCGCACCTGTTGTCAGACATTCTTTTGCATCCCTGATGGACGAGCTTCCACGCAGGATCTCAATGATCAGGTCGATCACGTCACACGCCTTGATCAGACCCTCCTGGATTTCTTTTTTATCCTGCTCTTTTTTCAGCAGCGTCTTGTATTTTCTGGTTGCAAGTTCAAACTGGAAATCTACATGATGTTCGATGATACGTTTGAGTCCCAGTACTTCCGGTCTGCCATCGGCTACCGCAAGCATATTGACACCAAAGGTATCCTCCAGTCTGGTCTTTTTATAAAGCATGTTGATCAGATTGTCCACATTTGCATCACGCTTCACTTCAATTACAATACGGATTCCTTCCTTGGAAGACTGATTGGAAATGTCTACGATGTCACTGGTCTTCTTTGTCTCCACCAGATTGCAGACATCGTTCAGAAATTTACCGATTCCGGCTCCGATCATGGTGTACGGGATTTCGGAAATGACGATCTTCTTCCGTCCGCCTTTTATCTCTTCCACATCTACTTTTCCACGAATCTTGATCTTTCCGGTTCCAGTCTCATAAATTTCTGCCAGATCATCTTTATTGACGACAATCCCGCCTGTCGGGAAATCCGGTCCTTTGATGTACTTCATCAGCTGTTTTGTCGTGATGTCATTGTTCTTCATGTATGCCTTAACCGCATCCACAATTTCGCCCAGGTTATGTGTCGGAATACTGGTTGCCATACCAACTGCGATTCCTTCCGCACCGTTCAGCAGAAGGTTCGGAATTCTTACCGGAAGAACTGCCGGCTCTTTTTCTGTCTCATCAAAATTCGGTACGAAATCAATGATATCTTTGTCCAGATCGGCAAGATATGCCTCCTGTGTGATTTTCGCCAGTCTTGCTTCAGTATAACGCATGGCTGCAGCCCCGTCTCCTTCAATGGAGCCGAAGTTTCCATGACCATCTACCAGGATCATTCCTTTTTTGAATTCCTGTGCCATAACAACCAGCGCTTCATAGATCGAGCTGTCTCCATGTGGATGATATTTACCCATGGTATCC
This sequence comes from Coprococcus sp. LG101-27, assembly GCF_027695515.1. Classification (NCBI taxonomy): domain Bacteria; kingdom Bacillati; phylum Bacillota; class Clostridia; order Lachnospirales; family Lachnospiraceae; genus Coprococcus; species Coprococcus sp. LG101-27. The sequence continues at coordinate 48,379 of NZ_JAQEUJ010000019.1, read as the reverse complement.
CCGACAATACGCGCACATTTACGATATGGTCTGTCATAACGGATTCCCAGCTCATACATGTCATAGAGTGTTCTTCTCTGTACCGGTTTCAAACCATCCCTGACATCCGGGAGGGCTCTGGAAATGATAACACTCATGGCATAGTCAATATATGATTTTTTCATCAGCTCCGAATATTCCGTCCGGATGATCTGTGACTCTTCCATTTTCTCTTACCTCTTCTAGTTTATGTTTTCTGATGCACAGACTTTCCCCTTTTGAAAATCCATGCCTTTCCGATCTGTTTTTAAATATCCAGTTCTGCCTCTGTCGCATTTTCATAAATAAATGCGCGGCGCGGCGGAACTTCTGTTCCCATCAGCATCTCTGTTACACCGGATGCCATACGTGCATCCTCGATCTCGATCCGTTTCATCATTCGAGTTTCCGGGTTGAGGGTTGTCTCCCAGAGCTGCTCTGCATCCATTTCACCCAGACCTTTGTATCGCTGCAGGGTAAAGTCGGAATGTGTCTTTCTATATCTCTCCAGTGCCTTATCATCGTAAAGGTACTCTTCTTCTCCCTTTTTCGGCATTGCCTTATAAAGCGGCGGCATTGCCACGTAGACATGACCTTCGTATATCAGTTCCGGCATAAACCGGTAGAATAAGGTCAGCAACAGTGTGGAAATATGCGCTCCATCCACGTCCGCATCCGCCATGATGATAATCTTGTCATACCGCAGCTTTGTGATATCAAAGTCATTACCATATCCCTCTGAAAATCCACATCCGAATGCATTGATCATGGTCTTGATCTCGGCATTTGCCAGAACCTTATCGATGCTTGCTTTTTCCACGTTCAGGATTTTTCCACGGATCGGCAGGATTGCCTGATACATTCTGTCACGGGCAGTCTTTGCGCTTCCTCCCGCAGAATCTCCCTCAACGATGAAGATTTCACATTTGGATGCATCCCTGCTCTCACAGTTGGCAAGCTTACCGTTACTGTCAAAAGAATATTTCTGCCTGGTCAGAAGATTCGTCTTTGCCTTTTCCTCGGTCTTACGGATCTTTGCTGCTTTTTCTGCACAGGAAAGAACCTTTTTCAGTGTCTCCAGATTCCGGTCAAAGAAACGCGGGATCTCATCACTGGTCACCTTTCCGGTTGCTTTTGCCGCATCCTGGTTGTCCAGCTTTGTTTTGGTCTGTCCCTCAAATCTCGGATCCGGGTGCTTGATCGATACGATCGCCGTCATTCCGTTCCGCACATCCGCACCGGTAAAGTTGGCATCCTTATCCTTTAACACACCGATTTCACGGGCATACTGGTTCATGATCGTCGTAAATGTCGTCTTGAACCCGGTCAGATGGGTTCCCCCTTCCGCATTATAAATATTGTTGCAGAAGCCTAGTACATTTTCATGAAATTCATTCACATACTGGAATGCAACTTCCACTTCGATACCTTCTGCCTCTCCTTTATAGTAAACCGGATCGTGGATCACTTCTTTTTTGGAATTCAGATCCTTGATAAATCCAATGATCCCATCCGGTTCATGATACTCAATCCTCTCTTCCTGTATCTTTCTTTTGTCTGTAAATATAATCGTCAGTTCCGGATTCAGGTAGGCTGTCTCATGCAGTCGGCTCTTGATCTCTTCTTCTTTAAATCTCGTCTTCTCAAAAATCGTCGGATCCGGAAGAAAATTGACACAGGTTCCGGTCTTTTTGGTCTTTCCGATCACCGGAAGAAGCCCATCCTCCAGTTCTACCACCGGAATTCCTCTCTCATAACGGTCGTGGTGGATCGCACCGTCACGGCTGATCTTTACATCCATATAAGTAGACAGTGCATTAACAACCGAAGAACCTACTCCATGCAGACCGCCACTTGTCTTGTATGCCGAATCATCGAACTTGCCTCCCGCATGAAGGGTAGTATATACGATTCTGGCTGCCGATACTCCTTTTGCATGCATGCCTACCGGCACACCTCGTCCATTATCTGTTACCGTTGCAGAACCATCCTTTTCCAGTGTCACCTCGATCTGTGAACAAAATCCTGCCAGATGCTCATCTACCGCATTATCTACAATTTCGTACACCAGGTGGTTAAGCCCCTTGGTACTGACGCTTCCAATATACATTCCCGGTCTTTTCCGGACGGCTTCAAGTCCTTCCAGAATGGTAATACTCTCCGCGTCATATGTAGTCTTTTTTGCCATTTTCTTTCTCTCCTCTTATGATCTATCCTAAAATATCCAGGTAAAATCCTGCGGCAGCAGCCTCCTTACAATTTCCCGGATTCCCTGATCTGTTTCTTCAATTCAATAAGAAAAATTCTATCTCAATTTCAATCCTCTTGTCAAGCCAAATTGACCCTCCCTACCATTATAACATATTTTATATCATTAAACTTCTGTAGTTTCCATTCTGTCATAAGAATACTCCCTCTATCGTCCGGTCAGCACACTATTTAAAAGGTCTGCCAGCACCTCCATGGCATTTTGCATTTCCTCTACCGTGTTGGTCTGCGCGCCCGCCTCAATAAGAAGCATCCGCGGCATCAGATCCATATTGTATTTATAGCCGCGAAGATAGTTTCTCCTTGCAAATCCCGGATATTTTGTTTCTGCCGCAATCTTCATCTGCAGGGAAAATGCAAGATTATCCTGCAAATATGGATTGGCCATTCCGACAAGGTCTCCGTTTACCCGCGTCCGGCTCAGTCCGTTAAAAAACATGATCTGTGCCGTCGGTTTCCCATTTATCTCTGTCACCAGATGCGTAGTATCCGCCACGCCGTCTCTATGCAGATCGACCACCACTTCGATACTCGGATTTTCCGCAAGGATCTGTTCCACCTCAGGTTTGGCAAATTCATAGGCCTCGCTCCGGTCCAGTTTCCCATTGATCAGATCATATACACCCTCATGATGCATGGTCGGAATCTTGTATTTGTTATTTAAAATCTCCGTCAGATAACGCCCGATCCCTACAATTGAGGTGGACGGATCATTGTCCGAATCTACGAATGTCTCCTGGGAATGGGTGTGATAGATCAGGATTTTCGAACCGCCCGTACTCAGATCGATCCTCAAATCCTTTCCAAGCAGCTCCGAAGCGTTCAATTCCGAAGGATTGATATAAGTCACGCTGTCCACCGTATAAAAATTGCTCACAAGATATTCAAAATCATTTAGCCGCTCCATTGAAAGATCCATCGTCGGTACGGACGCCTGCCTTGTCTCTTCACTTTTGTCTTTCCCGATAAGCTGTCCATTTTCATCCACCGAATTCTCTTCTTCTGCCTGCTTTTTTGCAAGAATCGCATAGGTAGCCTCATCTTCTGTCAGAAGCTCTGCCGCCTCCCGTTCAGTCACATAATTGCCAAGAGGAATCAGAGCAGATGCCATGTGGACAACAGCCTCCGTCACCCGGATTTCTCCTTGTTTTTTTTCCGTATATGTAACTCCCGGCATATAAAGTCGCTCCGCATTCTCCTGAACACTCTGGATCATCCTGATCTTCCAGGACTTCGGGATCAGTGAACCGCTGCTTTTTGCTTCCAGTCCCCAGATTCCCAAAATCATAATGGCAAGAAGCACACAAATTCTCTGTTCTTTTTTCATCTGCGCGCCTCCCTGCCAGTTTCTGAAGATCGCTGTAGCAAAACCATATCTTTCCAGACTGGATCCTGCCCCGGACCTTTTGTGTCATATTGACATAATATATGCAGCTCACTGCCTGATTATGTCGCTGAAGCTGCAAAAAGCATATTCAGTGCCTCCGAAATCGTATAACTGATTCGCCTGACGGTCTCATCAATATCTTTTGGTGTTACAAACATTCCATTTAAATGTGGCGCGATCAGTTCTTTGATCAGCTCATATTTTTCTACCGGACTGTATCCTTTGATCACACTTGCCATGCCTTTTAAAGATTCAGATACTTCCACTGCACTGAGCAGATTATCCATCGTATCGCCTACAATGGTTGCCGCATCCACTACAGTCGGCACACCGATTGCAATCACCGGGATCCCGACTGTCTTTTCCGTGATTGCATTTCGGTGATTTCCCACCCCGGATCCCGGATTGATTCCCGTATCCGCAATCTGGATCGTCCGGTTCAGCCTTTTTGAATTTCTCGCTGCCAACGCATCGATCACCAGAAGGATATCCGGTTTTGTCTCTGCCACCACCCCCCGGATCACCTCCACAGTCTCCATTCCGGTCTGCCCCATAACCCCCGGCACGATCGCGCTGACCGACCAGACCTCATCTTCCCCTGTTGCATACTTTCCGTACTCCTCAATGATATGCCTTGTGATATGCAGGTTGTCTACCACATAAGGACCAAGTGCATCCGGTGTCACCTGGCGGTTGCCAAGACCGACCACCAGGATCTTTTCCATCTTTCTTTTAGGGAGCAGTTCTCCAATGAATTTCCGGAGCTGCTGTGAAATCTCCTCATGATATCCTTCATCGGGAACTGCCATTTCCGGTGCCTCGATCGTGATATAGCTGCCAACCGGTTTCCCCATCACTTTTGCTCCGTTTTCGGTCTCAATCCTCACGGTCGTGATGCGGATCTCATTTTCCTCATCATACTCTTCCGTCAAGATCACACCCTGAACCTCAACATGGTCAGATTCAAACCGTTCCTTCTCTTCCAGCGCCAGATCCGTCCTGATATTATACTTTTCAACCATAGTCCTCTCCCATTTCTGTATTTTCTGTCTTATTCACTTAGTTTTTCGCAAAAAATTGGAATTATGTATTGACAAGCAATCTTTCTTCGCCTAAAATAAATAAGTGTGTTCGACGGATGTTCCGTGTCACTTTTCGTCGAATTCAATATTATGATTATATAATTTATGAAATGATAATTTGGAGGTGTCGGAAATGGCTAATATTAAATCCGCAAAAAAGAGAATTTTAGTAACTGAGACAAAGACAGCTAGAAATAAAGCAATCAAATCTAAAGTGAAAACTTATGTAAAGAAAGTTGAAACTGCTGTTGAAAAGAAAGACGTTGAAGCTGCAAAGGTTGCATTAAAAGAAGCAATCTCTGTAATCAACAAAGCAGGAAGCAAGGGTGTTTACCACAAAAATACTTGCGCAAGAAAGATCTCTCGTTTAACAAAAGCTGTTAACGAAATTGCTTAATTCCGGTTTCGAGATAAATAATGAATGATAAAAAGGCAGCCATCCCGTCAGTGGCTGTCTTTTTTTGTTTTCATAAATCTTTCAAAAAAGAGTCTGTACTGAAATGCTGTTTGTATTCGGTACAGACTTTTTTTGTCTTCTGATTTTCTCTTATAATTTAGAATAACCGTAGCTGTTCACGATAGCTTCGATCCGCTGTCCTTCTCTGCACTTCGGGCAATCTTCCGGAGAATATGCTCTGTAATGTGGAAGATCACTGCTTGTGAAGATCGTATTGACTTCCATTCCTGCAATCTTGTTGACTGAACTGAAAATTGCGCTGATTCCGCAGACTCTTCCACCGTAGTAGAGAACAGACTCGATTGCTTGTTTGACAGATTTACCGGTTGTGATGGACGCTGCAAGGATCAGAACCTGTTTGTTCTCAACCATTCTCTGTTTGTTGTCACGGAACAGGATCTGTCCGTCCTGATACATCTCCGGGGTAATAATGGAAATGTTGTTTCCTTTGCTGAGTGAGTACTGGTTCTCATCGGCAAGCTGCTCGGCAAGGAAGGTTCCGATCACTTCTGTCTCTTCCATGCAAACGATGGTATCTACCGTTGTGTTAGAAAGGTAAGCTGCTGCAAGAACTTTTGCAGTTTCACGGGCGTTGTTGTGACGGGATTTGACCGTTGACATGTCGATGTAGGTGTTGATGTGGGAATGACTTGTTGCAAAGTGTCCTTTTAAAATTTTAATTCGCGCCTTTGGGTTTTTAGCGGAGCGAAGGTCTTCCAGTCTTTCATCCATTTCTAGTTCCTCCTTTAAGTTGTTTTGGTGGTTTTGACTGGTTTTAGTATAGCACAGAGGGGTAGGTTGTGCAATATGTATATTGTGGGGGGAGTATGGTGGAGGGATGGGATGGGTGTTTAGAGGGGACGCCAAACTGGCGCATAGCGCGGTTTGGCTGGATGTGTTTGTGGAAGGACGGGACTTTTGTTTTGGGGGGACGCCAAACTGGCGCATAGCGCGGTTTGGCTGGGATGTGTTTGTGGAAGGACGGGACTTTTGTTTTGAGGGGACGCGGAATTGGCGCATAGCGCGATTCCGCTGGGTGTGTTTGTGAGTTTGTGGGTCGAATGATTTACATACAAGCCGGTCAGAGTCTCACAAGCAGAGCTTGTTCGACCGTTGGCGGCGCCAACTAACTAATCAGAAATAGAAGGAGTCCCGGAAAAGCATGCGAGCATGTTTTTCCGGGACTCCTTCTATTTCCGCTTAGCTGACCGGCTTGTTGCCTATCGCTTAGTTATTGATCAGTTTGTCTTCACCATTCCAGCTGTAGAGTTTTCTGATTTCTTCTCCTACTACTTCTGATGGATGTTCTGCGGCTTTCTTTCTCATTGCTTTGAAGTGTACCTGACGTCCTGCCGGTGACATGTCGAGAAGGAATTCTTTTGCGAATGTTCCGTCCTGGATGTCTGAAAGGATCTTCTTCATTGCTTTCTTTGTATCTTCTGTAATGATCTTTGGTCCTGTGATGTAATCACCGTATTCTGCTGTGTTGGAGATTGAGTATCTCATTCCGGCGAATCCGCTCTGGTAGATCAGGTCTACGATAAGTTTCATTTCATGGATGCATTCGAAGTATGCGTTTCTTGGATCGTATCCTGCTTCGCAAAGTGTTTCGAAACCTGTCTGCATAAGGGCACATACACCACCGCAAAGTACAGCCTGTTCTCCGAAGAGGTCTGTTTCTGTCTCTACTCTGTATGTTGTTTCAAGAAGTCCTGCTCTTGCTCCACCGATTGCAAGACCGTAAGCAAGTGCTCTGTCCCAGGCTTTTCCTGTGTAATCCTGTTCTACTGCGATCAGACATGGTGTTCCTTTTCCTGCCTGATATTCGCTTCTTACTGTATGTCCCGGTGCTTTTGGAGCAATCATTGTTACATCTACATATGCCGGAGGTGTGATGCATCCGAAGTGGATGTTGAATCCGTGTGCGAACATCAGCATATTACCTTCCTCAAGGTTTGGTTCGATGTCTTTCTTATACATATCAGCCTGAAGTTCATCGTTGATAAGGACCATAATGATATCAGCTTTCTTTGCAGCTTCTGCTGCTGTATATACTTCAAATCCCTGAGCTTCTGCTTTTGCCCATGATTTGCTTCCTTCGTAGAGACCGATAATGACATTGCATCCTGAATCTTTCAGGTTCAGTGCATGTGCATGTCCCTGGCTACCATATCCGATGATAGCGATTGTCTGTCCTTCTAATACTGATAAATTACAGTCTTCCTGATAAAAAATTCTTGCTGCCATTTTTAATTTCCTCCTATGACTTATTGATTCTATAGAGTTAAAGGCTCCATGCCCCTAGCTTTCTTATGTAACTACTGCTGCATCCCTGAAGGTGCTGCTTTCGGGCTCGTCGCTCTTTTCAAAACGTCTCTCTGCTTTAATCAAACATGATCACATCATCGCTTCCGCGCTTCAGTCCGGTAATACCGGTTCTTGCCAGTTCCAGGATCTCATATCCTTCCAGAAGCTCCATAAACGCTTTCAGCTTTGATTCGGTTCCCGTCAGTTCAATCATCAGACAGTCTTTTTCAACATCAACGATCTTCGCACGGAAAATATCTGCCAGTGAAATAAGGTCTGCTCTTTCAGATGCATTTGCACGAACCTTGATCATAACCAGTTCTCTGCATACTGAATTGCTGTCGTTTAACGGCTTCACCTCAATCACATCTTCCATCTTGCGAACCTGCTTCTCGATCTGTGAAAGAATCTGTTCATCTCCACTTGCTACGATCGTGATCCTTGTAAATCTCGGATCTGCAGTTGTACCTGCGGTAATACTTTCAATATTGTACCCCCGTCTGCTGAACAATCCTGCCATACGGCTTAATAGTCCCGGATTGTTATAAACCAAAATTGAATAAGCTTGTTTTCTCATAACATACTCCTTTACTTTACAAAACAGAGTGCGTTCTGTTTTTTTATTGTAGCAATTGACACCACCTTTGTCAAGTAGCTTTCTAAAATTTTATCACTTTAATTCGATTTTATCAATTACAGGAACCTCTAATTATCGTTTTCACACTGATTTTTCCGGATTTTGTCAAAATATATCCTTTTATCATCTGAACATATAATTCTTCAATTGCCTGCCGGACAAATCGTTTTTTGTCAAATTCGACTGTTGTCAGCTGCGGGCGGCAAATGAGTGCTGTTTCTTCTTTTCCGACTGCCATCACTTCAATTTCCTCCGGCACCTTGATTTCCAGATCATGCAGATAACCGACAGCTTCTGCTCCCTGTACGGCAGATGCAAATACGAGCATATCTGCGGATAAAGCAAGCCCTGCCAGCCGGATTTTATAGAACATTCTACGCAGATCCCTGTCTTTTGGAATTTCCAGATATTGTTCTTCTTCAAGACAGCAACCTTTTTTTGAAAATATTTTCTGCATTCCCTGCCATACCGCTTTTCCGTACTCTTCCGTTCCATCCAGAAACCAGATTCTCCGTTCCTCTCTTTTAAACAGAAACCTTGCGACTTCCTCACCGGCTTTTCCGTAAATCCGGTCTGTTCTGTATATCGCAGCCACCGGAACTGCACACATCTGCCGGATTCTTGTACACTCCTCTTCATTGAGCCAGATACAGATAACCCCATCCAGTTTCCATACCGCCGCATATCGTACAAATTCTTCTGCTGTTTTTACAAAATGCAGCAGCATATAGTATTCTCTCTCATCCAGACTCTTCTCAATCTCACGCAGTATTTCTTCTAATTTTTCACTCTCCTGCTCCCATTCCTGCCTTTTTCCAACAACTACAGCAATCATCCCGGAAGATTTTCCAGAAAGGATACGTGCTCCCATGCTTGGGGCATATTCCTGTTCATCCAGGATCTCCTCTATCCTTTTTCTCGTCTTTCTTGATACTTTTTCCGTTCTTCCATGGATCACATTCGATACAGTTGTTGCACTCACTCCGGCTATTTTTGCAATATCTTTGATCCTGATTTTCCCCTCAGCCATTTCTTTTCCCCCACTTATTTCTTTTGTTTTCTCTGTTTCTACTATCTTACACTTCTTTTCTTCTATCTTACTAATTCGCATTTTTTCGACAGCACCTGTAACTTTTCGATAAAATATTTTCCAGATCATTGCCCGGATACTCGCCTTGTGCTATCCTTAACCTGTTAAATATTTTTTTCAGATACAGGAGATTGAATTATGGATGGTATTATATTTGACGTAGACGGCACACTCTGGGACTCAACCGAAGCAGTTGCCAGATCCTGGAATCAGGCGATAGATGAGAATACGGATTTTTCCCTCTCACTTACAGCTGATGGGCTTAAGTCACTTTTCGGAAAAACTATGGATGAGATCACGCTTGCACTCTTTCCTTCCTGCCCAAAAGAAGAACGTGACCGGATCGGCTATCTTTGCTTTGACTATGAAAACCGGCTGCTTGAAACCGATCATGGTGTTCTTTACCCGGATGTTGCACGGACACTGGAAAGCCTTTCTCAGAAAATCGATCTTTATATCGTCAGCAACTGCCAGTGTGGATATATCGAAGTTTTTCTAAAAACGATGGGACTCAGAAAATATATCAAAGATTTTTTATGCTTTGGTCAGACACAGGTTCCAAAAAATGAATCCATCCGTCTTCTGATGGAGCGCAATCATCTGCAGGATGTGGTTTATGTCGGAGATACTTCAGGTGATTTTGATGCCTGCCAGAAAGCAGACGTTCCTTTTATTTATGCTTCGTATGGATTTGGTGATATTCCAGATCCACCAAGACAGATTGGCGCAATCAGGGAACTTCCTGCTCTTCTTGGACTGTAGATTTTCTCTGTTTATGTTCCTGGTTCAGGATTATATAGCAGTTTTTTCCATCATTCAGCATCTGCAGAGTCTGCCACCGGTAGTTTCCTTCCATACACATGACAATATAAAAAGATCAGAGTCTGATAATCACATTTTTTATCATTCTCTGATCTTTTTATATTGAATTCTTTCCAGTGGATTTTTCCTTTTCTTTATTCCACATCCTCTTCATCAAATTCACACACCACATAATATCCCTGCGGTGTCTGCTTTACGTCAATCACCTTTCCCTGTCCTGACTTAAGTCTCTGCCATGAACGATAATTGGCGCTCATTGCCACAGCCGGCTCAATCGTATAATAAAAATACGCAGCTACAACGCCCTCTGTCACATCAACAATCTGTCCGGGTTCAACCAGTCCCGGACGCTCCATTTTAAATTCCATCTGTCTCATTTCCGCTTGATACCTGCCTCTTTTTCTATATTGTATTCGTTTTTTCTTGTAATTGCAAGTATTTACACAGTCTGTTTTGTGACGAAGCTTTGAAGTAGAACGCCGCTGTCAGGTGGTCTTTTTAGCCACCTGATCTAAAACAACTGAAATCACATTATCCTTCGTTCTATTCGGATTTCTTACACTGTTTTTCATGCAGAACTTCCGGAACGATCATATAATGCTCCTCAATCAATTTTGCTGTCTTTTCAACAGGCAATTCTTTTATTCCTTTTAAAAGGATCTCATGATTGTAGCGAAGTACATCAAAGGGGATGATGGATTCAACACCCATTGTATAATATCCGCACAAATTGCTTTCCCGGAGCATTGCCCATATTTTATATAAGGTTTCGCACTTTGCTGCTCGAACAATGCATGAATGAAACTGTTCATCATAACACATAATGTGGTACACATCTTTTTCTTTCGCAGCTTCTTCCATCTGGTCCAGACACTCATCCATTTCCCGTTCGATTTCTTCCGGAAGTTTTCCGGCAATGATCCTGATTGCCAGAACTTCCAGGGTAGAGCGGACAAGATATTTTTCCTGCATTTCTTCATAGGAAATCGTCTTTACTGTACTGCCTTTATGAGACTCATAAACAACAAATCCTTCCTCCCCGATATGACGCAGGGCTTCTCTGACCGGTCCCCGGCTTACATGAAACTTCTCCGCAATATCTTCTTCTACAATTCGTTCCCCCGGTTTGATCTTCCCCCGAATGATATCTTCTCTTAATACATCAGCGATTTGCTGCCAAAGAGTTTTTCTTTGTATTGATGCCTTCCTGGTATAATCCATTCATTCTTCCTTTCAGATTTTTGCAGTTTTTTTATAAAAAGAACAGGCTGATCCCCACAATTACTGCCAGTGTAATGGCCAGAGCCGGCCAGAGTGCCCAGAATGCCCCCAAAACCATTGCCAGATAATCTCCCTTTTCAAAAACAATGTTCTGGTCACTCATCTGCTTTTTAAATTCCAGGAACTTTTTATCCTGTTCTTCCAACTGTCTTCCTCGTTTGCTGTATCCTCCAAAAAAGCTCATGCTAATTCCTTTCTGATTTTATGAATCCTTTTCTACGCCGAGTGGATTATGACAGGCTACAAAATGTCCCGGTCTCATTTCCACAAGTTCCGGTGTAATATGCTTACAGATTTCTGTACAGTATTTACATCTTGTATGGAACTTACATCCTTTCGGCGGATGAACCGGACTTGGGATATCTCCTTCAAGCGGGATCATCTCTCTGTTAGAATCTACGTCTGTCGTCGGAATTGCTGATAACAGCGCTTCTGTATATGGATGTGTAGGGTGATCAAACATTTCCTGTGACTCTGCAAGCTCTACGATGTTTCCAAGGTACATAACACCAATTCGGTCACTGATATATTTTACAACACTCAAACCATGTGAGATAAATAAGTATGCAAGATTGTCTTCGCTTCCGAGATCTTTCAGAAGGTTGACGATCTGCGACTGAATGGAAACGTCAAGTGCGGAAACCGCCTCATCGCAGACTACGAATCTTGGCTTTAACGCAAGAGCACGCGCAATACCGATTCTCTGTCTCTGTCCACCGGAGAACTGATGTGGATAACGATGGATCATATATGGTGCAAGTCCACATTTTTCCATGACTTCCATGACATATGCCTGCATTTTTTCATCATTTTTCTTAAAAATGCCATGTGCAAGAAGACCTTCTCCGATGATCTGTCCAACTGTCATACGCGGATTCAGTGATGAGTATGGATCCTGGAAGATCATCTGCATATCTTTACGTAGGAAACGCATTTCTTGTGTTTTCAGTCTCGCAAGATCTACTCCATTATCACGGTATGATTCGTATTTTGTAAAAGCTTCATCGTTTTTATATTTACTGCGGAGTTCTTCTAACTTCTTCTCCGCTTTTTCAAGTTCCACTTTCTTCTCTGCGATTTCTTTTTTCTTATCGACACCTTCCATCTGGTTTTTTTCATTTAAACCGCTGAGCACTCTGGCAACTTTGAATTTTTCAAGCAGTAACTGTTCTGCTTCTTTTGTGTCATCTAAGCTGTAGAATCCACCAATGATCTGAACAAGATTCAGGAATTCCATATTACATTTCTTCTGGATATTTTCACATTCAGCCTGTTTCTGGAATTTTTCCGCAGAATCTTCCATTTTTTCATATTCCGCTTTTAATGATTCTGCCTTCGCTTCTAATTCGGCAATTTTCTTTTTACCAGAAGAAATATTTTTGATTGTTTCGTCTACATAAAGCGGTGCCATATCGGTAAGAGTTCTGCCGTAATACATTGTCTTACCTTCTGTCTGTTTGTAGATCTGAAGTAAAGTTCTTCCAAATGTTGATTTTCCACATCCGGATTCTCCAACAAGACCAACTGTTTCTCCTTCGTAAATATTCAAAGTAATTCCGTCATTGGCTCTTACATACTCCTGCTCTTTCTGGAATAACTTTGTTTTCTTAAGTGGAAACCACTGTTTTAGATCCGTGACCTTCAAAAGCACTTTCTTTTCATCATTATTTGGCATGGCGTGCCTCCTTATCCGGGTAGAAACAACGAATCAAGTGATTGTCTTCTGCCAACTCTAATTTTGGTTCTTCATTCATACATTTCTCTGTTGCATATTTACAACGCGGAGCGAATTTGCATCCCTTCGGAAGATTGAGCGGATGAGGTACTGCTCCCGGAATTGCCTCAAGTCTTGCTCCGACCGGTGTATCCAGACGTGGAATTGAAGTCATAAGTCCTTCCGTATATGGATGTGAACAGGTTGTCTCTTTTGCAAAGATAGTTCTTGCTTTACACATTTCCACAACCTGACCACAATACATAACTGCCACTTCATCTGCCATCTGGTTGATAACTCCAAGGTCATGTGTAATGAACAGAATAGAGGTCCCTTTTTCCTTTTTCAGTTCATTCATCAGCTTTAAGATCTGTGCCTGAATGGTAACGTCCAAAGCAGTAGTCGGTTCGTCAGCGATCAGAAGACTTGGTTCGCAGGCAAGAGCCATGGCGATCATAACTCTCTGACGCATTCCACCTGACAGCTGATGCGGGAACTGTTTCATAACAGATTCCGGATTCGGGATCTTAACAGCTTTTAACATTTCAAGTGATTTCTCACTTGCTTCTTTTTTTGTGATTTTCTGATGGGTTAAATAAACTTCATTTAACTGTTTTTCGATCGTATATACCGGGTTCAAACTTGTCATCGGTTCCTGGAAAATAACGGAAATCTCATTTCCACGAATCTGGTACATATCATTGATTGTACACTCCGCAAGATTTCTTCCCTTGAAAGTAATTGTACCGCTGTCGATATATCCGTTTCCATCCAAAAGTTTTAAGATACTCATTGCCGATACACTCTTTCCACTTCCGGATTCTCCTACGATACCTAATGTTTTCCCAGACTCTACTCGATAGGAAACACCGTTGACCGCTTTTACAATTCCTTTTTTTGTCTTAAAAAATGTATGTAGATCATCTACTTCCAATAAATATGCCATCGTTATTCCTACCTTTCATTTGCTTTCGGGTCAACTGCTCTACGAAGTCCGTCACCAAACAAGTTGATACTTACAGTACAAAGTCCTAATACAACTGACGGAAATACCCATCTCCACCAGTACTGTGAGATAACTTCTGAAGAACGACAGTTGTTCAGCATATTTCCCCATGAAGGAATTGGCTCTGCAACACCGAATCCTAAGAAGGATAATCCGGATTCTGTCAGCATACAGGTTGCAAATGAGATTGTTGCCTGTACGATAATGATCGTCATTACGTTCGGTACGATATGACGGAAAATAATATTCTTTTCTCTTACACCCAGTGCTTTTGCAGCGACAACGAATTCTTTGTTACGTTCTGCAAGCACCTGTGCACGGACAAGACCTGCGATACCGGTCCATCCGAGGAAACCGAGGATCAACATGATCATGATGATTCTTCCGACATCAGATACTTTATTTCCGATCAAAGCTGAAAGAATCAGTGCCAGCGGGATAAACGGAAGGGATCCGACAACCTCTGCCAGACGCATAAGAAGGATATCCACAGTTCCACCGTAGTATCCGGAAATACCCCCTACTAAGATACCGATCGCGAACTGGATGATAACAGCGATGAATCCGACTGTCATAGTCATCTGTCCACCCTTTAAGATACGGTAAAATACGTTTCTTCCAAGATTATCTGTTCCAAGTAAGTAACCTTTCAGTCCCCATGTCACAACAGAGCCGTCTTCTTTGATAATACAGTTCTGATAATAGCCGGAAGCTAATTTTGCAATATTGGTTGCCTTAGCAGGAACCTTTGCCTGATTGTTTTCATTTCCGCCCCAGGCTACTGCGTTTCCATCTTCTGTCACAACAACAAGATGGTTACGTCCACCTGAAATATCCACTGCTTTGCCCTGCACTTCTTCCGGTACGGAGAAAATATGGTCGTGGTTGTTTCCCCAGACTTTTACAGTACCATCTTTTAATACAGCTGCTGCTGCTTTATCTGTTAAAGCGATTTTTTCTACTTTTCCCTGAATCTCTTCCGGTACATTATCTAAAGCAGTTTCTTTCTTTGCAAGCGAGATGACTTTTCCATCCTTTGTAAGGGCAATGGCTGTCTGAATATTTGCTTTTACTTCTTTGACTTTTTCGTCCTTTACATTAGCTGTAGAAATATCAACTGCACTTGTATTTCCCCATGAAACAACTTTTCCGTCTTCTGTTACAACAACGGATACCTGATATCCTGCTTCAATATCAGCAATCTTTTTGCCTTTCAGTTCCGGCGGAATCACATTAAGACCCATTCGGTTGAAGCCCCAGGTGTATAAGTTACCTTTATCGTTGATTGCTAGCACGTGGTCCTGACCAACTGCGATATCAACAACTTTTCCCATATCAGCCGGAATTTTTTTCAGGTTTTTCGTTAACTGTCCCCACTCATAAACGTAACCGTCTTTGTCTACTCCTACACCATATGTCGGACCAAATTCAATCACTTCGGCATTGTCTTTTAAATCTGACGGAACCGAAAGAAATGAAAATCCCGGTGCGATATTTTTCTGTGTTGGATCCTGATAGTTTAAATCCTGGTGAAACCAGATCGGAAGGATGAAGCACATTGCAAAAATTGATACAAATACGATCAATCCTCCCATAGCCAGTTTGTTTTCCAGCAGATTTTTTATAATCGTACGAAAAGGACTTTGCATCTGTTCTTCTTCAAGAACGGAACGCTGCTCTTTTTCTTTCTTCTTTCCAAATAACATTTGTCTTCCTCCTAATCGAGTTTAATTCTTGGATCAACGATACAGTAACATAAGTCTGTGATCAGGTTTGCAGCAAGTCCTAACAAAATGTAAAACATCTGCATGGACAGTGCGACTGTATAGTCATGCTGGTTCAAGGAATCGATCAGAAGTTTTCCGACACCTTTCCATGAGAACAGAGTCTCAATGATAACCGCTCCACCAAAGATACCTACGATAGAGCCTACGATCCAGCCTGTGATCGGGATCATCGCGTTACGGAACGCATGTTTATAAATAACAGTTTTTTCTTTCAGACCTTTGGCACGGGCTGTTCTTACATAATCCATAGATAATGCATCAAGAAGAGCTCCTCTGACATAACGGATCAGACCACCGATACCTGTCAGACATACAATAATAGGAAGTGCCATATGATATAAATAATCTAAGAATGCACGGAAGCCTGTAAAATTTGCACCCGTTGTGACCATTCCACTGATTGGAAAGATCGGAATTTTAATTGCAAACAGGTAGATAAAGATCAGCGCCGAAATAAATGAAGGAATACTGATACCGATCATAGTTGCTACCTGGAGTGATGTATCAAACACCGTGTCTTTTTTTACCGCACATTTGATTCCCAGCGGAATTCCGATTGCGAAAAGGAAAATATAATATACAACGTTCAGGGCGATTGTATTTTTCATCGGAGGTCCGATCAGTTCTTTAACCGGAATACGATATACGGTAGAGTAACCGAAATCTCCCTGTAATATATTTCCCATCCAGCTTAAATACTGAACCGGAATCGGTTTATCAAGTCCGAGACGTACTCTTGCCTGTTGATAAAGCATCTCATACTGTTCCGGTGAAACACTCTGCTTTTGTCCCTCGACCATAAGTCTGGCAGGGTCACCAGGTACCATTTTAAAAATACCAAACAGTAAGATGGAAAGCAGGAAGAATACTATAATAATATAACCAAGTCTTTTCAATATGTATTTTGCCATAATGTAGTTTTCTCCTTCTGGATGAAATAGTTATTCCTGAATTATTCATGACATGTGATTCTGTCCGAACCATTACCATAATTTTGTTTTCGTATAAAGAAAAGATACGGGAAGACAGAACATTTCCCTTTGTTCTGTCCTCCCTGTTTTGTCATGCATATCAAAAGTTAATAGAATTGATCTATTCTGATGAATCCTTTATGCTTATTCTTCAAAGTATGCATCTAATACCATTGCTCCCCATCCCACATGAGCTCTAGGAACGAAATTCTTAAGCTTCGGATTGAAGAACATATAAGAAACTCCTGATCCCATTGGAAGACTTGGAAGTTTTTTGTTGTATGCCAGCTGGAATTCTCCATATAATTTTCTGAATCCGTCAATGTCTTCAGAATCAACTTTCTGCATCTCTTTACCGATTGCTTTTAATTCCGGATCGGAAATGTAGTTAACATTCCAGCTTCCCATTAAACTCGGATCGTCATCGAAGCAGTTCCAGTAGAAGAGAATTTCCGGAATTCCGATACTACTGTAGAAAATGTTATATTCTGGTTCATCGATACCCTGGCGATTCAAATGGTTGATCATAAGAGCAAAGTCCATAGATGTGTATTTGTATTCCATACCGATCTTTTCTGCTTCCGGTGGGATTACTGTGTTGTAAAGTTTTGAGTAGTCATCTTCGCAGCATGCTACTTCAACTTTTAATTTCATCAATTCACCATCTACTTCTTTATAACGGTATTTGTCTGTACCTTCTTTGTACTCTTCACCTTTTTCGTTCAGTGTCCAACCACCATCGATGAGTTCCTGTTTTGCTTTATCAAGGTCATATGAGTAGTGAATCAGTTCAGATTCAATATCATCTTTGATTGCTGCAAAATCTGTTGTAGCATCTGTTGCATAACAGTCTACCACTGTACCGTATCCGCCTGTTAACTGTTTGTTGATTTCATCACGGTCTACGATATAAGCGATTGCACGTCTTACTTCTTCAAACTGTGTCGGTCCAAAGTCACACATATAACGCATCTCGTTGATACGTGTTCCCGGTACAAGACCATAGTTTGCATCTAATTTTCCTTCTTCTACTTTTGTTAAAGCAGCTTCGATCTTTTCTCCTGTACCTGCTGAGTAGAAATCAATTGTTCCTTTTTCAAATTCGTCACGGATTGTTTCATCTGCAACCGGTTTGGAAATAATTGTCTGGATATGTGGTTTTGTTCCATCATATGTTCCAAGGTATTCTTCGTTGATTTCAAGTTCAACAGTTTCAGTTGTAAGGTCAACACTCTTTAATTTGTAAGGTCCGCATACAACCGGTGCTTTGTAACGGAATCCTTTATCCGGATCAAGTAAGGTTTCTCTGATGAGATCTTCTGTAAATCCGTCTGTGAGGTATGCTCCGTTTCCATCATCCTTCACGTCGCATCCCGGAGCGATTGCTGCAAGCGGTTCCGGTCCATAGGCAACATTTGCCATCTCATAGTAGTTCGGAAGCTGATCTGCACTGATTGTCATAGAAAATTCGTAATCCCCAAGAAGGTTAACACCTGCAAATTCTTTTGTTGTTCCCTGTACATGATCGTTGTATCCAACTAAAGCCCATCCGTATGTTGCATCACCTTCACAGGCTGCAAATTCCGGAGAAGAGTGAAGCAGAAGACTGAATACATAATCTTTTGCTGTAATCGGAGAACCGTCACTCCATTTCAGGTTATCGTTGATTTCAAAACGGTATGTCTTGCTTCCGTCGTCATTCTCGATCACTTCATGATCTTTTACGACAACCGGGTCCCAATCAAGAACATAATCACGATTGTAATCAGCGAGGGCGTAACCACTCATCAGTCCGATAAATCCAGAGTTCGTTGCACTATTTGTCCATCCGCCGTACATATCCGGTGATAAGGTACCTGGTGAAATTGCAACTACAACCTGTCCTCCTACAGGTGCATCTTCCGGCGGTGCACTCTGCATATCTTCGGTTACCTCTACTCCAACCTGTTTGCTTTCACCATCATCCTGATTATTCTGGTTCTTGCTGGAAGCTCCTCCACCGCCACAGGCTGTGACCGAGAATACCATGATACCAGCCAGCATGAGGGCTATCATTCTCTTTTTCATTTTGCATTCCTCCATAAATGTAAACTTTGTGTTAAGACAATTATAACATTTTACCAATTAAACATCTATTATCGTTTTCGTTTTTGTGCATTTTTGTGAAATACGACGTATTTTTATTGTATACAAAAAAACAAGTCTTTCATGGACGGATTTTACTACATATATGGACGATATCTGTTTTTCATTCACACACATTCAGATTGTTAACAGTCTACAATTTGTGCATTTTTAACAAATTGTTAAATGTTGACATTTGACTAAAAACAAAAAAGCAGAACGCTTATTCTGCTTTTTTTCATCAATCTTTTTGTTATCGCGATAAGAGTACGACGGTTTCAACGTGTTCCGTAAACGCAAACATTTCCACCGGCTGTATCTTTTTTACCTGATATCCTTTTTTTGTCAGATACTTCAGATCTCTTGCCAGTGTCTCCGGATTGCAGGAAATGTACACGATCTTCTCCGGTCCCATCTTCACTGCAGATGCCATAAATTTTTCATCACTTCCGGCTCTCGGCGGATCCATAAACAGCACATCCATACTATTTCCCTCTGCTGCCATCGCCTCCATAAACTCCCCGGCATCTCCCTGGAAAAATCTCACATTCCGGATCTGATTCTCTTTTGCATTTAATATTGCATCCTTCATGGCATCCTTATTAAGTTCCACACCGACTACTTCTTTTGCATGTCCCGATGCGATCAGACCGATCGTTCCGATTCCGCAATAGGCATCGATCACGCTTTCTTTCCCTGTCAGATGTGCAAATTCAATCGCTTTCTGATAAAGGATCTCCGTCTGCACCGGATTTACTTGATAGAAGGACTTTGGTGAAATCCGGAAAGTACACCCGCAGAGTTCATCCCGGATAAATCCTTTCCCATATAACACTTTTTCTCTCTCCCCAAGGATCATACTGGTCTTTCTGTCGTTGATATTAAGGACAACCGTTGTAATCTCCGGATGCTCTTTTCTGAGTGCTTTTACGAAATTATTAGACGATGGAAGGATTGGTGATCCAAGCACCAGAACCACCATAATCTCTCCGCTTTTAAACCCTCTTCTGATCAGCACATGACGGAACAGGCCATATCCTGTATCTTCATCGTAGGTTTTGATCTTAAAAGATTTCAAAAGTCCCCGGATCGTCCGGATGATCTCCTGACTCTTTTTGTCTTCGATCAGACAGTTTTCAACAGGAACGACCCGGTGTGTCTTCGCTTCATAGGTTCCGGATACGATATTTCCCTTTCGGTCCCTGTCGAATACGGCGTGTACTTTATTTCTGTAATAATACGGATTCTCCATTCCGATGATCGGTTCTACTTTTCCGTATTTTGACAACAGAGCGTTCACCATTTTCTGCTTCTTTTTCAGCTGCTCCTTATATGGCACTCCCTGATACTTGCATCCTCCGCATTTTTTTGCCACTTTACAGGCTTCCGGTTCTGTCTGTTTTTTCTTTTCTTCCATTTTTTACCTCTCTTCTTTTTTTATTCTTTTCTCAAAAGAGATCCGGCATATTATCCAGATACAACTCTTCTCTGACCTGGAGATGGTAATATGCTTTTTTTGTATCTGATGTATTCATTCTTATTATAATCCTTTTAATCATTCAGATCCGTCTGGAATCTTGATAAATGTTCATACGGCAGGATCAGTCTCCCCCTGTATAATCCGCATCCGTCATTGATGAGACTATTATTTGCCGCAGCAAACATATTAACTTCCAGATCCTTCAGTTCCAACCCCAGAAGCCGCATTCCTCTTTCGTATGCCTCATCAAAATAAATGCATTCTCCTTCCGGAATAGCTTCTCTTCTTGCCCTGACTCTTTCCTGTTCCTTCTCGTAGGCCTGGTGATTTGCCGCTCCAATCTCCGCTATATCATCCATCTTCTTTGTCCGCAGTTGTACTTCCATGTAACTTCTCGAACAGTTATCATAAAACGTGATGTGGAGTGATTGATAGCTGCCTCCGCTTCCATTGGAAATATAATCCCGATAATAAGGTTTCACCGCCTCATCCATAAAAGGAGATGTACTTTCAAGCACCCCTTTTGCAGATTCTGCCGTAAATCCTCTTTCCTCCAGAAACCCCGGAAGAACATTCGCGATCCTGTATAAATACTTGATTTCCTCTTCTTCTCGCAGTTTGTCATCCCTGATATGGCATTTTGGAAGAGAAATTACCAGACGGTATGCGATAATATCCCGAAAGCAGCTCAGTTTTTCCCTTAGGTCAGGCACCGGCGGATAGGTATGATGTTTTTCATAATAATCATAAATATATTCTACAATATACCCGTTGAATTTTTCCTCTGCGCGGATCAGGGACTTGATCCTTCCTTTAAAAGTAAAAGCAAGCAGAGGATATTCCTGTACCATGTATTTATAAAAATCCCTGATTTTCTGCGACTGTGCAGTAAGGAAATCATTGTGTTCAAGCAGTTCCCTGAACTGGATCAGGAAATTGGAATGGATGAGATCTATTTCATTGTGATTCTTCTTTGCTTCTTTCTTCAGATCCACTGTATAATTTCTTAAAATCCGAAAAATCGTATCACCTGAATATAAATAGTCATTTAATGTGATCATACGTTCCACCCTTTCTATTTGATTTTCTTATACAGTATAGCAGAATCTGGCTGGATTGGATACCGTTTTGTTAAATAGAAGCAGGGATTGATCTGCTGCATATAATCCAGCAAGGTCAATCCCTGATTTATCATATTTCTAAAATAAAAGCTGAAGCCCCATAGCAATGATCCACATATACGCACATGTCTTCAGAATCATCAGTAATCTACTTTTGGTTTTGTTTTACTGAATAGTGTTACCGGAGTGTAGCATCCAAAGGAGATAATGATAGCGGCAATCAAATCAAAAATCAAATATCCGACATCAAATGCTCCTTTCGGATCTGCTTACGAAGAACATACTGCCATCAAGGATACTGCAGCAGAGGTAAGAGCGCTTCGCAAAAACGGAATTCATGTATCCGCCGTCTTTATGGGAAACGATGGCGAAGTGACAAATGCTAAACAGATTTACGGAAAAGAATTTACCAGGATCCGCCAGATTGATCAGCTTTCAAAAACAGCTGGACGTCTGATTCAAAAAGAGATCCGGGAGTTATATAGTTAGTTACTTGTGGTTTTCCAGCTCCAGAACAACCACTTCACAGCTCCGTAAATTCAATGAATCCTTTTCACAATCTACCGTTCCATCTATACGGTTCGATAACCATACTTTTTCGATTTCGCTCTTCAGTTTGATTGTTGCAGCATCCTTTCCGAAATTAGCAGCCACAAGAATACACTTGGATTCATCTTTACGGTAAAATGCCATGACTCCGTCCACATTTTCATATTCCGGAAGAAATTCTCCATAGGTAAATACTTCTTTCAGTTCATCCGATTTACGCAGTGCAACCAGTTTGCGATAATAATTCAAAACTGAATCTGGATCCTGTTCCTGAGCTTCCACATTCACGTCTTTAAATAAAGGATTTACCTTTAACCATGGAGTTCCTTTTGTAAAACCGCCATTTTCCCCGCTCGTCCATTGCATCGGTGTTCTTGCATTGTCACGGCTCATACGGCTGCATACTTCCAAGGCTTCCTGATTCGATAATCCCGCTTCACGGGCAGTATGATACTGGTCTTTTGTACTGATATCATCAAATTCCTCCATGCTGTTCCATTTGGCATTTCTCATACCGATTTCCTGCCCCTGGTAAATGAAAGGAATTCCTCTGAGGAGAAGGCTTATGGTACCAAGCATCTTGATTCCGTCCGGTGTCTGAGCATAAGATGGCAAAAATCTGGATGCCCCTCTTGGCTCATCGTGATTTTCAATGATATTCGCCTTAAAGCCATACTTCTGTGTTTCTAATTGTGCCTGAATGATCGCAGCTCTCCATTTCGCAAATTCCAGCTTCGGAGCATCATACCATCCATGTTCTCCATCAGTGAGCGTATGGGCGCTAAAATCAAATATCGTTGAAAAATGACCGGTTTCTCCAATAAATTCCGGTAATTCATCCGGTTTCATGTTAAATACTTCTCCGACTGTAAAGGCATCATACTTTTCAAAAGTTGATTTTTTCAGATCTTCCAACAGCTCCCCTACTCCGTCTACACTTTCAACCATCTTCCAGCAGCTTGCCAGACCATCTTTCCCATCCGGTGCAAAATCAGGAAAGTTCAGATCCTTCTTAATGTTTATGATCGCATCGATTCGAAAACCGGAGAGACCTTTTTCCAGCCACCAGTTGATCATTTTGTACAGTTCCTGCCGTAACTTCGGATTTTCCCAATTCAGATCCGGCTGTTCCTTTGCAAACATGTGAAAATAATATTTGTCCGTTCCCGGTACCTTTTCCCAACAGCTTCCTCCAAAATAGGAACGGTAATTGCTCGGTGGATTGCCGTTTTTTCCCTTGCGGAAATAAAAATAATCCGCAAACGCTCCATCTGGATCAGCAAGTGCTTTCTGAAACCACTCATGTTTATCAGAGCAATGATTAATAACCAGATCCATAATAATATGCATGTCTCGTTTTTTTGCTTCTGCCAGCAGTTCATCAAATTCTTCCATTGTTCCGAATTCTTCTGCAATTGCATAGTAATCCGCAATATCATATCCCTGGTCTACAAATGGTGATTTATAAATAGGTGATAACCAAATAATATCGATTCCTAATTTTTTCAGATAATCCAGTTTAGAAATAATTCCTCTCAGATCTCCGATTCCGTCTCTATTTGTATCCAGAAAACTCTTTGGGTAAATCTGATACGCTACTTTGTCATGCCACCACTTTTTTCCCATTTTTATCAACCTCTTTCATATATAATCATAGTATTTGTTCGCCATTGCGTTATTGCTTTAGCTGTATTATACTGCTATTATAAGATCTTATTTTTGACAAATCTTGCATTATTTTTTCATTATATAACACAATACTGCTATTATGGAGAGGACAAAAAATGAAAACGCCACATTCACTTATACCGGAGCAAAAAGAAAATATCAAACATGGAGAAGTTTATTTTCCAATCCAGAAGTATATTACAAAGCTGACAAAAGAAGCACCTGTCATAACAATGCACTGGCACGAGGAAGCAGAGCTTACCCTTATAACAAAAGGTTCCTGTGTCTACCAGATCGATTTAGTTGAATATGAGGCAAGTACCGGGGATATCCTGTTTATTCCTCCCCTGCTGCTGCATTCCATTATCCTGAAAAGCAGTCAGGACTTCTGTTCGGAAACCTATGTATTCCATATGAATCTTTTGGGAGGAAATACTGCAGACATCTGTTCTACCCGCTACCTTACGCCCATGGTAAACCACGAATTATCTTTACCCTGTCTCATTACCGCGGATCATCCTGCATATGATTCTCTTTGCAAGTCTTTTGCACAGCTTGCCTCCCTTTACGATACCCGGATGTTTGGATATGAACTCGCCATAAAATCTTATCTGCTGCAGACACTTTTTCTTCTGCTCCAGTACAGTAGCACAAGATTCTCCACGGAATCAGACTCTTCCGACAAATTAAAAATTGTACTTGATCATATTGATCTGCATTATGCAGAAGC
Source organism: Coprococcus sp. LG101-27 (assembly GCF_027695515.1). Taxonomy (NCBI): domain Bacteria; kingdom Bacillati; phylum Bacillota; class Clostridia; order Lachnospirales; family Lachnospiraceae; genus Coprococcus; species Coprococcus sp. LG101-27. The sequence continues at coordinate 23,880 of NZ_JAQEUJ010000019.1, read as the reverse complement.
TCTGTCGGTTTCTGAACTTGCAAAGCTATGTTATTTCAGCGAGTATCATTTTATGCGCTTTTTCAAAAAACACATGAATATGACCTGCATTCAGTATATTAACAATATCAGACTGGAAAAAGCGGTAGAGTTATTTGAACACGGTAACACCTCCATATTAGAGGTATCTTTATCTGTTGGCTTTCATAATCTTTCTTATTTTTACAGAGCATTCAAAGCAAAATACCATATGACACCGCTGGCTTTTATAAAAAGATTAGAACTGGATTCTGTATAAGCTCATTCCCTGAGCGATTTTATATTTTCTTTAAATCCTGTTATTTTTTACGATAAATCCGAATCATCAAAGGCGTTTCTACCAAAAGCATGGCAACCCAGCCTGCCAGATAGGAATATGGCAACGCTTCAATTCCAAAGTTCCACAACAAAATCATAGGTGCTGCTGCAATGACTCGGACTGCCATATTTGTAAAACTGCTCATCAGTGTCACCTTCAGGTCTCCGATTCCACGGAAGAATCCTTGAATTGCATTCGTAACGGCCGGAAGAATATACATCACAGCAATCAGATGCAGATAAATGACACCATGTCCTATTACTTCCTCATCTTTTACGAAAAGTGCCATTAGTTCTCCGGCAAATACCTGGCAAATCACCATAACAGCTGCTCCATAAACAGTTTCCAGAATCATCCCACAACGAAATCCCTCCCGCATGCGGTCATTTTTTCCGGCTCCCTTATTCTGCGCCATAAGTGCCGTCATGGCATGGGCAATATTCTGTTCCGGTGTAATTGCAAAGTCATCAATCCGATTGACCACCGCAAAAGCTGCAGCCACGGAAACTCCCATAGTATTAACCAGCGCCTGGATCGCAATTTTTCCCATTTGCACGGTGGCCTGCTGCATGGCAGATGCCCATCCGTAAGCAATTGTTTTCTTCAGCAAACGTGAATCGAATACCAGCCATTTCTTACCCAGACGAAGAATCGGTACTTTTTTCTGTATATAAATAATACAGAACAGGCAGCACAGTGCCTCACTAAGCACTGTTGAAATGGCGCATCCATTGCTTCCTGCCTTTAGTACAATGACAAAAAACAGATCTCCGAATATATTCAGGACTGCACTGATAATTAAGAAATACAAAGGCGATGCACTGTCTCCCAAAGCTCTTAAGGTACTGGAAAAAAAGTTATACAAAAAGGTGAACATTAATCCCAGAAAAATAATCCGTAAATACTGCCGTGTCATCTCCATAATCGATGCATCTACCTGCAGCAGATGCAGAATCGGTACAGCAAATACCACGCAAAATAAAGTCAGAAAAAATGAAAAAACTACTCCCGACAACATGGTTGTACTGATCTGCCTGTGCAAAGTCTTATAATCCTTTGCCCCATACTGAATTCCCATGAGGATACTTGCCCCCATACATAATCCATTTAAAAACAGTATCATAAGCGTACTGATCGGATTACAGATACCAACTGCCGCCAGCGCTTCTTTCCCCACAAAATGCCCTACGATGATGCTGTCCACCGCATTATAAGTCAGCTGAAACAGATTTCCCAAAACAAGCGGCACAGTGAAATTCACAAGAATCGGCATGATTTTCCCGGTTGTCAGATCTTTTGTCATCTCATTCCTCTCCTTCGGTAAAATTTAAAATTAATTCTCTTCCGTTTTCTTTCTTTTTCTTTCAGAAACCCTTGGCACTGACTGAAGAGTAATAGATGGAATTTTTAAACCCATTATTCCCTTCAGAATCCAGGTAAATGATAACATGACCAGAACCGGAATGGCACAGGTTGTCACAAGCAGCACTGCCACGCCCTCTATAATTCTGTTTAATCCATCCTCAAAAGCAGAGAGTTTTTCTGTAGCGACATCACCTACCGCATCAATCGCATCATCAACCTTATCCTTCGCATTATTAAGAAATTCACTGAAAGAAAACTTTTTATCTTTCGTTTCTTGTGCTTCATCCTTCTTGTCTGCGTTTGCAGAGGTATCTCCCTCATCTAATAATTCTTCCGTATCTTCCAGTGTAAAATCAGCTTCATAGGACTTTGCATAGGTTTCATTTACCATATTCGTCACCCATGCACTGGTAGGAACCAGTCCCCACAAAAGAACACCCAGAATGATACTCTTGATTCCGATTCTGTAGATAAATTCTTTCCATCCGTTTTTCAAAAAGTTGCCTGCTGCCAGAAGCACGCATCCGATAGGAAATAAGATTTTAAATGCAATATACCCGGTGATAGTCAGTAAATATTTTTCAACAATGATCACTGCATAAACGATCACCATATAGCCTGCGACATCTGCCAGCTTATTCGCGATCGGAGTTGCGGCTTCTCCCGGTATTGCTGCAGCACCTGTTGCAAGAGCGGTTGCTGTTCCGGAAAGCCCAAGTGCTTTTTTCTGCAATCCATTCAGCGTTTTGATAACCCAACGGTACGATTCGACAGAAGTTGCCCATTTGGAAACAACAAAAAATGATATAAGAGCAATCCCAATGCAGATCAGCATCATGATCAGACGATTTCGCATCGGTTGCTTATAGTTTCTAACTGTGATTTCATGGCTGTCTGCCATCATAGGTTCTTTCATACTTATTTTCCTTTCATGCTATCTATTCTCGGATAAAGAAAGGATCGGATACACGCTCCCGATCCTTTCCACCTTTTCAGTTTTCTATTTGTCCAAAACCGCAACCTGAATTGTCTTTACTGCTTCCTCCATACATTTGATGTCCTCGGCACGCAACTTAATATCCAGACACTTTACAGTATCTTCCACACTGGAAGCTTTTCGCATTCCAACCAGAAGACTCATTCGGTCATACTGAGATAGTGCCCAGGCTTCTACCAGCGTTGCAAAACTGCAATGATATTCCTCACAAAGCGGTTTCCAGATTTCAAAAGCCTTGCGAAGTCCTTCTTTTTTCTCCGGATCTGTCCAAGGTATTCTGGATCGGATATCGGTTTTTGCAAATTCACGGTCCATAAAGGCAGGAGAAGTTAAAAATCCTTCCTCCAACACACCATAGGTCTGAAATACCGTGTTATACTTTTTACACAGATCAAAATATTCTCTGCCATGGAAAGGAGAGAGAATACTGAAAAATTCCTGCACAACGGATACGTTTCCGCCAGCTTCCTGATATGCAGACAGATCTGCCGGCTGACTGTTAGAAAGTCCATAAGTACGGATTTTTCCTTCACGAACCAGATTTTCCAATGCTCCAACCGTTTCCTCCACCGGAAAGCTGCCGCAGACATAATGTACGATAACAGAATCCAGATAATCGGTTCCCATTCTGCGCAGAGAGTCTTCCACGTCCTTTTTCACTGCTGATGCGCGGGTGTCATTGTTAACGGTATAACCGTCTCGTTCATAATGAAAATTACCGCCCTCATTTCTCCAGTTCAGTGAGCATTTGGTCTGCAAAACAAAATCATTTCTTCTGCCTTTCAGTGCCTTACCAAGCAGTTCCTCACTTACTCCTGTGCCATACACCGGTGCGGTATCGATGTAATTCACGCCATGTTCATGACAAATATCAAGCAGACTCTTCGCGTCCTCAACTGTAGAATCTCCGTCTGTCCAGACACTTCCGCCGCCAAGCCCCCAAGTACCTAATGCAACCACAGAAACATCGATGTCCGTGTTGCCAAGCTTTTGAAATTTCATTTTAATTCCTCCGTTTTTCGTTATTCTTTCCTGCTTTTTATGCAGTATCCTAATCGTACAGCGTTCCCTCACAAGGCTGTCTATATTTAAAAAGACAATTTTGTCACATCTGTGCGTTACTTACTCTACCTATTAGTATATACCACGCTCCGGAATAAGTAAAATAAAATCACTTTACCATTTCAAAAGCCACATGAATTCATCAAACCGGAATCGATTAATAACCCCAACTGATTATTTCCCAATTCTTTTTATCTTTTGTTTTCACTAAATGCCACTGCCAGTTGGTATATGTAGCATTAGGATTGACCCCACCATCTCCACCTTTTTCGTCTGTATCAAAGGTTAATAATACTACAATAAGTTCTTGATTATTTTCTTTCCAATCCATTACTTCTTAGTTATAAAATGTGAACGCATGCGTTCACTATTCCAACTGCTGTTCAACCAAAACTTTTTCCATTATACAGTGCAAAATAAAAGAGACTTCACTCACCATGAATGAAGCCTCCTCAAAATACAATACTGTGAATGATTCACAGAACATATTTTATCGCAAAGCTTTTAAAAATAGAATAGATTTTACCAAACGACAGTTTTCAAAAAAGCTTGCAAATATGCACGCTCTTGTTGTTGCACTTTTCTTCAGATTGTCTACAAACATCTGATAAGCTTTTTGAACATAAATTCAAACACTGCCTCTTTCGTCGGAATCGCAGGGATTCCACCTCTCTTTTGCACACATAATCCAGCAACTGCATTTCCCAAAACAGCACACTTTTTGATTTCTTCCCATTCCATTTTTTCAACATTCTTATTCATAGAAAGGAGACTGCATAATACGCCTCCCCAAAATGAATCACCTGCCCCAGTCGTGTCGACCGCATGTATCTGAAATGCTTTGATGATTTCTTTTCTGCTTTTTGTTGCCATAAGAACGCCCTGTTCTCCCAATGTAATGGCAACCAGCTTTGGTCCCATAGCAAGGAGTTGATCTGCAGCCTGCTCATAACTTTTCGCCTCTGTCAACAGAGTACTCTCTTCATCCGATACCTTCATGACATCTACCAATTCTATGACAGATCTCATTTTTTTCACTGCATGCTCTTTGTTCTTCCAAAGAGACGGGCGATAATTTGGATCATAGGAAATAAGTGCACCCGCTGCTTTTGCCATTTTTACCGCTTCAATCGTTGTACTTTCTGCCGGTTCATCTGTCAACGATAATGATCCAAAATGAAAAATTCTACAACCTGAAATTAATGTCTGATCCAGTTCTTCTTTTTTTAACTGTGTATCTGCACCCGGTTTTCTTGCAAAAGAAAAATTCCGTTCTCCATTTTCACCGATTTCCACAAATGCCAACGTTGTAAAATAACCCGGGTCTTCAACAATAGCATCTGTATTGATTCCTTCCTTTTGCAATGTCTTCTTTAAAAATTTACCATGCATATCGTTTCCAACTTTTCCAATAAAAGATGTGCGATACCCAAAGTGGCTTGCAACGGTTAGAAGATTTGCCGGAGCACCGCCGGGATTCTGTTCGAACAATTTTCTCCCATCCTGACTATGTCCTGCTTCCGTAAAATCAATCAACAATTCACCCAATGCCACGATATCAACTTTTTCTTCCATTTTTCAGTTCCTCCACAATCTCGTTATAACGTTTTTTATTTAACCGGTAAAAAAATAATACAACCGCAGTCACAATCCACAGTACACCTGGAATCGTCGTAAATGCATGTTTCATAATTGAAAGTACAATTGCATTTTGTGTCTGATTTGCGATATAACCATATTTTCCAAGTAATCCTGCCAAAAGTGCTGTTCCAACTGCCATTCCGATTTTATTTCCAAGTGAAATAAATGCATACTGAAAACCATCATTTCTAAGTCCGGTTTTCCACTCCCCATATTCCACACAGTCTGGAATAATTGCATAGATTGCGGTATTGAATCCAGAGAAAAAAAACTGTGTGAGACCAGATAATGCATAAAAAATAGCCGGTGATTCTTTGGCATTGAAGAAAAACATAGACAACATGGAAATTCCTGTAAATAAAGCAAAGAGAGATGCTGTTCTTCCTTTGTTATTCAACTTGCGGAATAATGGTTGAAAACAGGCTGCCCCGATGATAGAAGGAATAATGATGCACATCGAATAAGTTGTGTAGTAGGAGGCATTCCCTTCCACATATGTAAAATAATACAGAATATCTGCGTTTCTACCATATAATGTAAATCCAAATAATATCTGTCCTGCCAATGCAAGAAGATATGGTCTGTTCTGCATGACTGCTTTCAACTGTATCTTTACAGAAATTTTTTCTTTTTCCGGAGTAATCACTGCCTCTTTCGTCTTCGCAAAGCAGAAGAAATGACAGGCTGTAAAAATACATCCATATATGACCGCAACCGTCAGATATCCTGTCTTTGCACTATGACTGCCGAATTTGCTGAGCAGTGGAACTGTAATAATATTTAACACACCAATTGCAATCATCGCCGCAACCGAACGGGATGTATTTATTTTTGCACGTTCATCAATATCCTGTGTCATAGCACCACACAAGGTTCCATATGGAATATTCACACAGGTATACCCCAAAACCAGCAGACAATATGTAATTACCATATAAATGATCTTTCCATTCTGCGGCCAGTCGGGTCTTGCCCAGAATGTCATAACAAGAAGAATCGCTGTAATTGGTGCCGCTACTAACAGCCATGGACGGTACCGTCCCCATCTCGATTTTGTTTTATCCGTAAGTCCCCCGACGATTGGATCATTGATTGCATCCCAGAATCTTGAAAAAAGCATAAGTGCTGACACAGCCGCCATACTGATTCCGAACACGTCTGTATAAAATATCATCAGAAAATTACTGACAAACATCCAGCTGAAATTACATCCAACATCACCAAACCCATATGCAATCTTACTGATCAGCGATACTTTTCCATTTTTGTTTTCGCTTCCCATATGTTCCTCCTATTTTTATCAGAGTTTCTGACAGAACTCTATTCTTTCCTCATTTGGTCCTTTAATCATAAAAAACTTCACACCATTTTCCCAAAATGGTAGTTCTTCGATTCCGTCTGTAATAATTGTGTATTTTTCATTGCAGATTTTCTGATACATACTTTCAATGTCTTCCACATCAAGTGCAACATGTTGGTATGCACCGTCTGACATTGCCGCCTGCCCATTTTCAAAAGTCTCTATACAGTAATTTTTTATCTGTAAAAATGCCACTTTTTCCCCTGCTTTTTCATTATAAGACTGCATAATCACTTCAAATCCAAGACTCTTATAAAACTCAACTGTTTTCTGTAAATCGTTTGTCGGAAGCCCGATATGGGCAACTCCGACAATTCCATATTTATTTTCCATACGAACTCCTTACTTTTCACTGACGTTGATAATTACTTTCATCGTTGTCTCGCGGTTATCATCAATATACTGGTATGCTTTCAGATAATCTTTAAAAGCAAATGTCTTTGAGATGAGCGGTTTCAAATGAACTTTGCCCTCATTTACCAATCTGATTCCATCTATGTAATCATCATGGCGGTACATCATCGTGCTCTTAATGTCAAGTTCGTGGTCATTTGCCACTGCAAGATCTACTTCTGCCATTCCTGCAAAAACAGCCACCAGTACAATCGTGCTTCCTTTTCTTGCATATTTAATTGCCTGTCCCATTGTGATATTGTTTCCGGCACAGTCGTAGATTACATCCGCCTTATCCGGTCCAAATGCTTCGATCATTGCCTCACCGAAGTCTTTATTTTTGGTATTCACACACACATCAATTCCGCATTCTTTTGCCTTTTCCAGTCTAAGATCACTAATATCTGTGATCATCACTTTCGCTGCCCCCATTCCTTTTGCTGCCTGTGCCACGAGATTTCCAATCGGTCCTGCTCCAAGGACTGCAATATTCATGCCAGCCACATCACCTATCTGTTTTACACCATGAACTGCCACAGCAAGAGGTTCGATCATAGCTCCTTCTTCATAGGACATATCTTCTGGAATCGGTGTTACTTTCGATGCATCCACTGCAAAATACTCAGATGCTGTTCCTGTCGTCTGAAATCCCATTACTTTTAATTCCTCACAGAGATTATACTTCCCATGACGACATGGATAGCAATGTCCACAATATACCTGCGGCTCTATCGTCACCTTCTGTCCCACATGAAACTCTGTGACATTTTTGCCAAGTTCTGTAATCTCACCGGAAACCTCATGTCCCTGTGTTACCGGATATTTTGTAAACGGATGTTTTCCATGATAAACATGAATATCTGATCCACAAACACCAATATTCATAATCTTTACCAACACCTGATTTTCCTTTACCTCCGGAACCGGAACCTCTCTGAAAATAATTTCTCCTGGATTTGTCATTACCTGCTGTAACATAATTGTTTCCTCCTTTTTATGTTGTTTTATTTTGTGTTTTATAAAATGTTTTATCAAAGTAATTATATTATTACCATGCAAACACAATTTGTCAATATGTTTTTTCATATTTTTATATATTTCATAATTTCAAAACACATTTTTTGTATATTTTTCACAATTAACACGCAAAAAAAACGGAAAGAAAACCGTAGTTACTGTTTTCTTTCCGTTTTTTACTATAATATCTTTTTTTAATTTTACACAACTTCTCGTTTTTCACACATATAAAGCGGACATCCGGATTCGCTTTGCAACCTGTCAGTGGGAGCTTTTAACTCCAACAGACTAAACATCCCCTTACCCTACACACCAGATGCGGTGTACTGCTTATCTTCGTTCAAAAAATTTACAATTCTACCATATGTTTTGTAAAAAAGTATTTCGCGGCTCCAACAGCCGACGCTTCTTTCTTATACGAACAATTTTTCAAGTATGAAACATCATGCTCAAAGCCATTATATGCCATCACTTTTTCTCCCAGTGGTATCATATAATCTGACAATACACCTCCCACATCACCTCCTAGTATGATATCCATATCATATGCCATCCGCAGATTTGATATCAAAACAGCAAGATGATCCAGATACTCATTCCATGTCTGCAAATTTTTTTCATCACCACTTTCAATTTTTTCCATAAATGCATCCAGTGACTGCCTGTTATCTTGTGTCAGTACACTTGCAGCACAATATGCATCTGCACATCCTGATTTACCACAATAACACTTTCTTCCACCGGGAACGAGTATCATGTGACCAAACTCCCCTGCTTTCTGGTTTTGCCCTCGAAACAGCTTTCCATCTATGCAGAATGCACCTCCTAAGGTGTGGTTCAAAGACAGATATATCGCATTTGGATACTTTTGCTTTTTTTCTGCAAGCATTGCAGCATTAGCATCGTTTTCAAAATATACTGGAATTTCCAGCGCCTGCTCTAAAAAGCGCAGACTATAATTCTCTATACCTAAAGCATGGGATTTTAAAACAATCCGTTCTTTCTGATCAATAATTCCTGGAATCGCCACTCCAATCCCAAGTAGCGTGTCCTTCGCTGCTTCGCCTTCAAGAAAAGTTTTGACCTTTTGTGCCACCTCTGTACAATAGGATAATTCTGCCGTAAATTTTAAACGGATGCGATCTTTTTTTATAATCTCATCTCCAAGATTTACTAATACCATTTCTATATGATTCGCTGTAATCAAAATTCCCATTGCATGACAGTATGACTTATTAATCCCTATACTTTTTGCCTTCCTTCCACCGGTTGAAGCATATTCCCCAGTTTCTTCCAACACCCTTTTTTCTAACAAGTCATTCACATTTGCTAACACAGTCGGCATACTCAAGTTTAACTCTTTTGCAATTCCCGCCTTGGATGTAACATGATTGTTTAGAACATAATTAATTATTTTTTTTCTTGTTGTATTTTTCTTATCTTTATTTTCCGTTTTCTTACCCTCTTTTATTAAATATATTATAAAAGAATTATATGCTTTTTTATTCTTCTTGTAAAGTAATGTTTTATAATAAATCTCCGACAGAATTTATCTTATAAACAGCCAAAAACTCCCGAAGGAGCTTTCCATGCTTTAGATATACACCAATTCTTTTAACACAATCTCTTCTGCAATATTACGAATACCATTTACCAATCAGCCAGCTTTTATCCTAGTTTGGACAATAAAACACAAGTCTCAACGGTGCTTTCGTTGTCCCAACAAAGTTCCTGTGTCTCCCTGTCTCCAAAATACACCGGAAAACGGAACTTTATGTGCTTCAGGAATCTGCCATCTGGCTGCTCCTGCTCATAAATGTCCACCTGTTCCACAAAGCTGTTAAGAAATTCTTTCTTCTCCAGGTCGGTGAACTTATCATATAGTTTATCAAAATATAAAAGAAATTGATAGACGTTTTCTTCTGATATTTTCTGTTGCCGGATATTCAGCAGGCGGTTCTTGACTTCCTCTATACTGTTCTCCACGTCTTCAATCTCATCATACAAACGGTATAACCTTGTCTCCATATCCTGATATTTCTTCTCATAAAATTTATCCATGATATCCAGACTGTCCATCTGCTGTCCAAGTCTTCCTTTTGCTCCGGTCAGCTGCCTGTGCTGTTTTTCCAGTCTTTCAATCTCTTTTTCTATTTCTTCTGTATCTATTCTTGAACCGATTTTATTCAGAATTGCTTCTTCAAATTTAGGATTCTTCACCAGCTTCCGAATAACTTCTTCCACTGCATTGTTAATCTTCTCCTCACTCCATTGTTTACGATATCCACATTTATGACCATCTACCAGGCGACGATGTTTGCAGGCATAATAGAAATAATCCTTATATAAAGTTCCGTCTTTCTTTTTCTTTCGGTTCACGTTTCCATACATACCACTTCCACATAACGGGCATCTCAATATTCCGGATAAAATATGCTCATGATCGAGACTATGTGTCTTTTCATATTTCACACCTGTTTTTTCCCGTTTTTGATGTGCCAGCTCCCAGTCTGTTTCTGAAACAATCCCTTCATGGATACCATCGTGCAGCATATAATTTTCCTGCTTTACAATGCGGTATTCATTTCTTGTACCAGAAACTTTCTCGTTTTTCCTTCGTCCATAAGCCAGCTTTCCACAGTATACCGGATTATCCAGAACGCCTTTTATAAATGAAGCGGCAAATGCGTCCAGTGTATTATTCTGTCGTTTTTTCTTTTTGTATCCATGCTGGTTCAGCCATGCAGCAATCGCAGAGATTCCCATATTGGTATGAATAAATTTATCATAGATCAGACGAATAATCTCTGCTTCGTCCTCTGCAATCTGCAATTCTCCATTTACTAATTCATAACCATACGGAGCAAATCCACCATTCCATTTTCCTTCCCTGGATTTCTGCTTACGTCCTTCCATTGTCTGAACAAGGATATTCTCTCGTTCGATCTCTGCCACCGCAGACAGAACAGAAATCATCAGCTTTCCACTATCTTTTGAGCTGTCAATTCCATCTTCTACACAGATCAGATTCACTCCAAAATCCTGCATCCTCTGCAAAGAGTTTAATACATCTGCCGCATTACGACCGAATCTGGAAAGCTTGAACACCAGTACAAACTGAACCTCATCTGTTCCTTTCTCAATATTATCCAACATTCTCTGAAATTCCGGTCTGCCCTCTACGCTCTTTCCAGATTTACCTTCATCTGAATACTCATTTACGATTTCCATATTCTGAAATTCCGCATATCTCTTGAGTTTTTCTTTCTGAGCATCCAGAATGTAGCCATCTACCTGCATGGTTGTGGATACTCTGGTATAGATATCACATTTTATCTTTTTATTCACTTTTCCTCCTCTCCTCAGAACATCCCAAAGCAATTTCCAACAATTCCGTTGCAACTTGTGAATTTCTGATACGCATTAAGTTATCCCAGACATCAGCTTTTCCAAGTAGATTCATCCCGCCATGCCATACTATTTCATCATCAATAACGGCAAAACATTCTTCTACTTCTGTTCTTGTTATCACATTTATTCCTACCAATTGCATTGCTCTGATTAATTCATAACATACATCTGACTTTCCGTAAGTAATATCTTCCGGATCTGTTGTAATAACTGTGACCTTTACCCCTACTTCCTGTCTCTTCTTGACTAGTAATAAAAATCTGTCAATTTTATCCTGTCTGATATCCGGACTGGAAATTACCACCATTTTTTCTGACTCTACAATATCTTGCTCGAATTTTTCGGTATAATTTACAGAATCAAATATTGCATTTATTATTTGTTTAGGTTGCAACTCTTGCGTCCAGATTGAAAATCCCATCTTCCTATATGTTCTCAATCTTTTTGCATACATTTTATCAAAATAACGCACATGCGAATCGATATAATCATACACATAAACGGCTTCTTTTCCGACATAATCTCTGTTTAATCTACCTACATACTGTTCCAGGCGTCCTTCAAAAGATACAGGTGCTGCAAGCATTAATACATCCAGTCTTGGGAAATCAAACCCTTCTCCTATTTTCTGACCAGTTGCCACCAAAATAAGCGATTCATTTTCAGGTATCTGCTTTAATTTTACTCTTATTTCAGCATTTTCCTTATCCGAATTATCCCCATACAAAAGGAATACATGATCTGCTTTTTCCTTTAAGGCATCATGTAAAAATTTTGCATGTTCCTTAAATCTTGTCAAAATTACAGGAGTTTGTTTTCTTGCAACACAAGTTATAACATCATCTATGATCATTTCATTGCGCACCTTACTGCTACTAATCAAATTATATGCTTTATTGATATTATCCTTGCTTTCTGCAGTATCAACTACTCTTGTGTATCTTGGGACAAAATAATGTCCAATCCCTTGCTCCTTAGCCCTCTCCAACGCAGTAAATCTATGTCGCAAAGGTCCCAGCAGCATATAGATAATCCGATCAAGACTGTCGCCACGTTTAGGCGTAGCAGAAACACCATATACGTATTTTGCATTTATTTTCTGCAATAATTCCATAGATGTGTTAGAAGCTGCGTGATGACATTCATCCATAATTACCATTCCATAAGAATTAATCCGTTCATTAAATTTTCCTCTGCTGTACATTGAACCAACCATTGCAACATCTATGATCCCTGTCAACGTATTTTTATTTCCGTGCAAAATACCTATCACACTATTTCTTTTTTTCTTTCTTCCTGTTTTTGTTTCATATTCCGGTGGTTCTTCTCTTATCTCTAAGAAATGATTCAATTCATCAGCCCACTGATTAAGCAAATCTTTACTTTGCAGCAAAATAAGCGTATTTACTTTTCGCTCTGCAATTAGGTAACTACATACTACAGTCTTTCCAAATGCAGTTGCCGCACTCAGAACCCCATCTGAATGTGATAATAATTTTTCTGCTGCTAATTCCTGTTGCATTCGCAAATCACCTTTAAAAGATACTCTGATAGGTTGTCCTGTTTCTCTTTGATCTGAAACATCAACTGAAATGCCTGCTTTTTCACATTCCTGTATAATATTTTCCCGCAGTCCTCTCGGAATCTGTATATATCCATCTATATCCTTACCTAAATATACAGCACTGAAATTATAATAATTAGAATATCCCAGCCTTTTATTTTTGTAAAATTCCGGATTATCAAATGCCGCCAAACTACGAATCTGATTTTGTATTCTTGGCATAAGATTCAGAGTATCAATATAAACTCCATTGCCCAATACCATGTGAAGCTTGCCCACAACATCTGACTTACAAAACTCACATTTCTTCTTCCATGGTTTCGGTCTGACATTCTTCTCAATATTAGTAAGCGTTCCTTTGATTTCTGCTAATTCTCCCTGCCATTTTGCCATGCATTGTTCAATATCTTCTATTCCCAGCTTTCTTGTTTTATTAAAAAGAGCATCCCATTGATCAGGATATGCATTCCAATTTTCATCTACAAAAGCACTATTTCCATTTTTAAGTGCCTGCCCCTGTAATGGCAATGCAATTAAATTACCTATGCTGCTTGCCACATCCTGCGAAGGATACATTCTATCATAATAATGAAACGATTTCAGATTGATGGAAGTTGAACCCTTGTCTAACAGGAGAAATCCAAAATTCCTTGCTGTTGCCGCAGGTATTGCTTTTTTAAAGAAAATCCATACATGGGCACCTTTTCCAGATCGAGATCTCTCAACTAAAGGTCTGATACCATTAAGCTCACACATTTTTCTAAGCGCATCCACTTCTTTATGCCACTCATTATCCGTATTTGCAAAGTCCGTAACCTCTGCTCCTTTTTCGTGATTGTCAAAATCAAATACAATAAATCTGCATGTACCATTTGGCAGTAAAGGATATACACCTATTACATCTGATCCATCTTCTTTTGTGCCTAACAAATGATCAATTATTTTTTTAACATCCAAACTAATCCATTTGGTATTTTCACATTCATCACACAATACCTTCTCTTTACGTTGTTTAGGGCAAAGCCGGTCATTCCAACGATTCGCACATTGTGGAAAATAGCCCCCGTTCTTTCCTCTTCTGGCATATACATCTTCTCTTCCCCAAAACATCGAAAAGAAACGTATTGCCATTTTCTCTGTAATATACGGTGGATTTACAATACGATTCCCTTGATCCAGGTCATATTCTTCTGCACTTTCTATTTTTTCTTCAAAAGGATTCACCTCTTCATAGAAAATGCCTGCTTTCTTCAATTTATCTTTTAATATCTTGTTCTCATATTCAAGCAACCTAACCATCTTTCTCAATGAATCCGCATCATATGCTTCTATGTTCAAACCTTCCACCTACAATTCTTATCATTTCGTAATATAACCTTTATTTTGTGTCCCAACTTTATTTTAGTACTTGTTCCAACTATTTCCAATACTTATTTTTCCTATTGACGCATTTCTCTGTCAATCGTATAATTAATACATAAAAAACCCGAAAAGAGGAGGTGTTCGTATGGCTACTTCAAGTATTACTCATAATTTTGTCATATCCAATCCAAACAGCGTAAAACTTTTTATTGCAGCGATTGACGAAGCCGACCGTGACCGCACACCAAAGCAGACACTTCCCGGACGTCAGTTGACAAACCCACAAGAAATCTTATCTTTAATGTCAAAAAGGAAAAAAACAAACTCTTAAATATTAAAATTCTTCAATAAAAAATCCTCTAAGACAATAGGTGTTTCACTATCTCTTAGAGGATATTTCTTTAATTTAAATGGTATCTGGTAATATTTTTCCAATTTTTCGGGAAACCCATTTTATTCAATAATTCAACTTCACTTATATGCTCTACTTCTCTGTTTACCCGGTCAATCTCTTTTATGAGCTTTCTTTTAAATTCCAGAAAATCTTTTCCAGGTAATAGATATCTAAAAGCAATCACCACAGCAAACAAATCTTGTTTTCCTTTTTCGTACTGATTACCGCTCTGTGGTAATGAAAGTTTTTTATGAAGCAGTGTATCCGCAATAGCATCTACTGTTCTGTATGTAAACAGTCGTTCCCCATGGGCACATACATTCCTATACTTAGTGAGAACAGATAGAAACTGTTCCATCTGATGCTGATTCAAAGGTTCAAAGTTTTTTGATACTTTTGATTTTAAGGACTGCGGAAACACTCGGAACATTTTTGATAAGTTTCCAAACGTAAGTACATTTGCCAAAACCCATAATGGAATTTCACCATATGTCTTGCGGTAATAATTGATATATGTATAATCTGTGGTCGTTGTTGCCCGTTTCAAGGTCTCTATCAACTTTACGATTGTTGCATGATTTCTTTTTGTATTATTATAATTATTAGCATCCAGGTACTGCTTCTGCTCTGCTCCATACATTTCAGTAAAATAGTATGACATCAAAGAACGCATCTGTCGCTCAATCTGCAGTAAATATTTAAAGAACAACTCTCTAAGCTCTGCATCAAACTTATACAAACTGACTATTTCTTCAAAACTTGTTCCTGCTTTATATTTTTTTGTGTTTGATATTCTAAAAAGATGTTTATATCCTCCCATAAGAGGAAAATATCCTATTTGGCGTAACATCTCTTCCGCATATTCTCTGTCTTTTATTTTTATTCCCTTTTCATCACTGATCCAGGAAACCTGGTCACTAAAAGAAGAGAATTTTTTCGGTGTCTGCATCTCATTTCTCCTTAAAACAAAAGAGGGAGAGACCCGCAGGCTCTCCCCCGCCTGTAGGCTTCTCAAGTTTCTACAGAACGATCACTGAGCTTAGTATACGTCATTTTAAATGTCCTGTCAATATGCCAAAACATTCTCTGTCATATCAGCTCAAAACTATTCTATGCTATTTTTCTCCAAATTATCATTCTTTTTTATCAGCTTTTAAAATTTATTTGATTTAAAAATACATGAAAAAGCGACAGTCTGATTTACATTTTGTATTTCAGGAAACTGCCGCTTCTTTTTCTTCCTTATTCTGTTTTTCTTCCTCCAACTCCCGGAGGACTTCATCGCCGTACTTATCAATCATCCATACCAGAAAATCAATGCACCGCTCAAATTCAATATTCTGTTGCATAAGCTCCTCCCGTTATTGTTTGTTCTGAGCTTATTTTACAGAACCTGCCTGAAAACCACATTGAATAGAAATTGATTGTAAATTGACACAATCACTTTAAAAATATCCGTATTTTCTTGAATCGAATGTATGTTCGTGTTATGATAGATATACTCAATCTTAACTACGAAAGGGGAATTTCTATTGAATCGATGCGATTTTTCTTCTATTAGCACTTGCTTAAAAAATCATATCAGCGAAAGTAATCAAATGAGTCAGCCTGATTTTTTATACGAATTATTTGAAGATTTTATGGATGATCCGGCAATCTTCATCAGGATATTACTGACATGGATTTTATTGATGATCCGCCGGAAAGCACTGACCAGGAACGGTTTCAAAGACATAACCGTTTTCTGCGTTCCCTGAAATCTGATACTCTGCTTATCATAGATAATTTTAATGTCACTGCCACACAGGACAGCTTTCTGTCAGTAGTATTAAAATATCGCTGCCAGATTTTGTTTACAACCAGAAGCAAACTGGATGAATACTGTAAAAAGAAATAGAGGATATGAACGCTCTCTTCCAGCTGGCATCAGTATTTTATTCAGAGGCAGACACGTACCGGCCAACAGTTGAAAAGATCATCGAAACTGTTCACTCTCATACTTTTGCCGTGGAACTGGCAGCAAAACTTCTGAAAAATGGAATCTCAACTCCAGACCAGTTATTAACAAGACTTCAGGTGGAAAAAGCAGCTTTCCATAACGAAGATAAAATTAAAATAATCAAAGATGGACAAAGCAGCAAGGCCACCTATTACAGTCATATCCATACGCTGTTTTCGTTATACACTTTATCTCTTAAACAGCAGGATATCATGTGTAATATGTGCTTTCTTCCTTCCACCGGTATTTCTGCCCGTATATTTGCCAAATGGCTGGAACTGCCCACACTAAATGAAATCAACGATTTAATTGAGACTGGTTTCGTTCAGACAACAACACGTCGCACTATCTCTCTGCATCCGATGATTCAGGAAATCACCCTTTCAGAGACAAAACCATCTGTAACTCGCTGCCACATATTACTGGATTTTCAGGCAACTCTTGAAACCAAACCTGAAAAAACAATAAAACTGGAAAAAGATACGCTTCATATAAATGACAGCATACCTAAGATTGCCAATTATGCAATGTTCCTGACAGAACAGCAGGAACCCGAAAGAGGAATCTCCGAATTGCAAAAATTATCCGGCATCATCAAGGAATACCATTCCGATGACTGTCTGGATTATGCCAAAGTACAGGAAACCCTTGGAACCATTTATCTGATGACTGCCAATCTTCCGCAAGCCAAAACACATTTTAAAAGAGCTTTCAAAATATATGAAAAAATCTGGGCTGATGAACCAGAAATGATTGAAGCAAAATATCAGGAGATTCAGGAGTTATATCCACAGATTGGATTTTCCATTGGAAAAACTCTATCCGGTCTTTTAACAAAATAAGTACAATTTACGGCGGGCAACTTGCCCGCCGTTATATTCAACTATTCGTCAAATAAATATATGCATCTTCCAAAGTGATATCATTATCCAGGACACAATTCTCATTTGGCTTTCCTTTGCTTAATATTTTCATATGAATTCCATTTTCTACATACTGCTTAGATGAAATAGAATAATTGGCTTCTAACAAACGGGCCTCTTCTGCATTTTGTACCATACAATTCCAAACACAGCCCTTTGCATTTTCCAGCAATCCACTCACGCTTCCGGAATATAAAAAACTTCCTTTTTTCATAATGGCAAGCTGTGTACAGGTTGCTGCTAAATCTTCTACTACATGAGTGGAAAACAGCACCGTTCTATCCTTTGAAAAATCAACCAGAAGATTGCGGATCCTGATTCTTTCTTCCGGATCTAACCCAGTTGTTGGTTCGTCAATAATCAAAAAATCCGGATTATTAAGAAGTGCCTGTATGAGTCCGACACGTCTCTTCATACCACCAGATAATTGTCGCATTTTTTTATTCTGATGCTCTGTAAGAGAAGTCTTTTCCAGATAATAGGTAATTCTTTGTTCGAGGTCATTTCTGGATACTCCTGACAGTCCCCCCATATATACAAGACATTCTTTCACCGTAAGATTCGGATATAAGTCGATTTCCTGTGGAAGATAACCAATCTTTTTCTGTATTTTCTCATAATTTCCCTCGTTATATAGAATTCCATCAAGGGAAACCATTCCTTCCGTTTGTTTTAAAACGGTTGTAAGAACCCTCATCAAAGTGGTTTTTCCAGCACCATTCTCACCCAAAAGTCCGTAAATTCCCTTGGGTATTTCAAGAGATGCCTTATTTACTGCAACTACACCATTTTTAAATCTAACTGTTAAATCATTTATTCTAATACTCATAATCTATCCTCTTTTCTTTAAAGCCATTGGTAATACTGCAAATAAAAACAGCCCCGTTATAAAAGACACAAGCGTTCCATAAATCCAACTCTCGGACATTAATTGAGTAGGTTCACAAAAGCTGAAAGAAAACAATCCCAGATTTCCGAAAAATGAACTTCCCGCTTTTGATATAAGTCCAATGACAATTCCAAATAAACATCCAATACCTGCCCACATATTTCGAAGCAATGTACACAAAATCACAGTGCATATACTCCAAAGCCAGATGGTTCCGAACATTGCAATGGAAAATAAAAGGAATATCTGAGTGCCTGAAACGCCTTCGTTTACACTGCCCGGTTTTTGCCAGAAAAACAAAACATATCCAACACAAGAAAGTATTAATAAATATAATATTTGAACGCCCACTCTCTGCGATATTACTTTTAACTGCTTTTTTTGATCATACAAATGAAATACATCGGCACGCTTACTTTTTACTTCCATCAAATATGTGTCACTACAAAAAATAAT
Organism: Coprococcus sp. LG101-27; assembly: GCF_027695515.1. Taxonomy (NCBI): domain Bacteria; kingdom Bacillati; phylum Bacillota; class Clostridia; order Lachnospirales; family Lachnospiraceae; genus Coprococcus; species Coprococcus sp. LG101-27. The sequence continues at coordinate 4,710 of NZ_JAQEUJ010000019.1, read as the reverse complement.
TGTTAAAAATGCTATTGGAGACTGAATCGCTGAACCGATTTCTTCATAGTATATAATCGGATGAATAGCACACAATATCAGTATAAATGCACATGAATAAAAAATCTTATATAACGACAGGCAGTTTTTTAGTTCCGTTTTCAATGAACCCTCCTCCTTTTCCAGATTGTAACAGAAATACATACTAATATAACTGATGAAATTACAAGAATAATCTGATTTATGTTTGACATTTTGGCTACATGTGTTTCAAAAAATCTGCCAGGGAATCGCACCATAATAGAGAACGGTCTCATATAATAAATATCATTCTTCATGGTCAGCATATTTGAATATATAATGTGTAAAAACAAGATTGGTGCTGCCGGAAGCGGATTTTTAAATATTAATGCTGTAATTGTATAGACACAACATATCATCAAAAGATTCGGAACAATATAGATCAGAGAATTCACGCAAAAATCAATTGGTGTTACTGGAAAGCCCGATTCTAAAGACGTTTTCAAACACAGCATAAAGAATATAACATTCAAAATCACTAATACTCCCAGCATACTAATGAATCCGCTTATTACTTTCCCACATATATATTGGATTGCCGTAACAGGCTTTGTATGTAATAATTCATAGGTACTTTTTCGTGTATCCTGAATAAATAAAAATGATAGCAAGACTGTTGCAAAAAAGGCCATATGCAATCCTGCAAAATCCGTAAATTTTTTGGCAAAGTACCAGGAAAAAGAATGTTCGGATAATTTCCGCTCGATATAATGATTGATTTCTTCTGCTGTCCCCTTATGAATTTCAAGGTCCTCATAAGCATATATTGCATTATAATAGCCATATTGGGATTCCAAAAACTCAGAAGCAGTCTTTACATCCATATTCTGAATTTCTTTCATTACATGATCTGCTTCCTGCCTGCTAAATCCAAAACCATTTTTGGAGGTGTCCATTAACGTCTCTTTGATCGTATCTTCCCACTCCCTTCTTCTTTCTTTATCATCAGATGTGGGAATGTACCCATCCATGACATCAGCATCTTCCAATGCTACGTCATTTTGTGTGATCTGTTCATTCTGTTTGATATAATGAATTTGCAAATACGATGACAGACATTGATACATACTGGCAACTATAATAATCAAGCCAATCCACAAAACAGGGTTCTTTAAATAATCAAGTATACTTCTTTTTATGATTGTTTTCATTGTATCTCTTCCTTTCTTTATTTCTTTAACAACATCATACAAATCAATTCTCAATAAATTCACAATAAAAAAGACTAAAACCACTTTATTTGTGATTTCAGCCTTATAAAGTATTTTTATTCAGCTTTGAAAAGAGCTTCTACATGAGCACCGCCTTGTCTGGCATTATATATTTTCAAATTCCCTCCATGCTTTTCACAGAAAATACGAGAAATATACATACCAAGGCCAAAATGCTTTAAATCATCTTGTGGATTCTTATGATAAAATGGTTCTGTTACTTTTTCCTCAGTATCCACAAATCCTATTCCATCATCTTCAACAGAAATTATAAGAAAACCATCCTTTTTCTTTATCTGCAAAGCAATACTTTTTTGTGCATATCGAACCGCATTTTCCAGTAAGTTGTCTGTCACTTCCATGACAAGTTCCTCATCCACTTTCACAATGTTTTGTTCCTGCACTCTTTCTACCTTACATAATTTACTTTCCTTCTTGGACAGCATGGCAGCTTCTGCCTCAATCTTTTTTGCCAGTTCCGATAATTCTATCTCTGAGCATTGCAGTTCCCTCTGTTCTAAATGGGACATTTTTCTCATGTTTTCCGTGAAATGCTCTATACGGTCAATCTGATACATGCCTGTTTGTAAGATATCAATAACATCCTCTGTTTTTATACTCTCAGCAGAAACAAACTCTAAGAGCATTTCCTGATACCCACGCAATATGGAAAGTGGAGAACGTATATCATGTGCAATTGCATTCCGCAAAGCCTTCTCGTCATCAATCATTCGCCACATCTTTCTGTTGTTATCTGCTAAATCACTTCGCATCATTTCAAATTCTTTACACAAAGTTCCCATCTCATCTTTATTTTCATAGGACACATGAAAATCCAGTTCATTATCTGCAATCATTTGTGAGGCATCTTTTAGTTCCTGTAGAGGTGTCTTTAACTTATTTTTATAAAAAAAGAATACCGCAGCAACACTCCCAACAATCGAAAAAATCAGTACCGAATATGTTTCCATAAAGTCACACATTTCCGAAAGATGATAGTCCAAACGATTCATCTGCGATTGATTAGGTCTTGATATCTCAATCTCGTATTTCTTTCCATATTGCTGAAACACGTCCGTATAATCTGCATAATCAATATATTTTTCCCATATTTTATTCTGCATATTTCTTGCAAAATGAACTGTAAATCCAGATAACAGAAATGCTGCCGTTAAGCTGATCACAAAATAAAGCAGAATTGTTTTTTTCAGTGACAAGTTTCTTATTTTTTCCATCGGTATCCAATCCCCCATACAGTTTCTATGTATTCTTTTTCTGAATAATCCGCTATTTTTTTCCTTATACGCCGTACTAATTCCGTTATCGTTCTACTGTCCCCTTCCGCATCATATCCACAGACTTGTGCATATATACGTTCTTTATCAAACACCTGCCCTGGATGCATGGATAAGAATTCAATAATCTGATATTCAATTTTTGTAAACTCCATCCTGTGTCCAGCTATAGCTACTATTTTTTCAGAATAATCAATCAGCATTTCATCCATGAAACGGTATTCCGTTTTTTGTTGATGCCTTTCTTCTCTCTTTATGTTTGTAACAATCCTTGCTTCCAACTCCCGAAGACTAAATGGTTTCGTAATATAATCATCCCCACCTGAAAGCAACCCATTAATTTTATCATCTTCGTCAACTCTTGCTGTCAGAAATAAAATTGGACATAACACTTTACTGCGTATCAGGCGACATACTTCAATCCCATCCATGCGTGGCATATTGATATCCAACAAAATAATATCCGGTTTCATTTTTATTTTATTTAATGCTTCCATTCCATCTGTAGCCGTAATGGTTTCATATTGTTTCATATTAAAATAACTACAAAGCATTTTCACCAATTCTTTATCATCATCAACAACTAAAATCTTGTATTTCATCCAAACCACCTCCAGTATCCATATTATACGATAAAAAACAATAAAATCACAACAAGAGTACATGAAGAACGTAAGCACAATATGACTGGATGAATCATTTTAATCCAATACTGAATAAATACAACACCGTTAAAAAGAAACTCAAAGCTAAAGTTACGGAACGGAAAGAGTAGCTAATCTTCCAGGCAAAATGCTCTACCGATAAAGATATGACAAATCTATCCAAGAAATATGACCAGATGAATAACAATCTTGATATCCTGGATTCTCAGGACATCTCGCTCAAAAAACAGCTTGAAAAAGGTGCCGCCGCTTTCCGGGAAGAAAAATTTCGTCCTGAACCAGAACAATATACCGAGTTACTGGATACCAGAATCCAGATACGTCCTGATTTCCGGGATAAGCTGATTGAACAGCTCAAGGGGACTTTCGGTAAATATTATGACTATCACCGTCGTGATATTGCAGCCGATGAGGTGGATTATCTCAATGTGGAGGATCCTGATGTTTTCTCCCATCGTGCATGGGAACTTGAATATCAGAGGAAACAGGAGATGCGACAAAATCAGCCTGCTCGGACTAAGAAAAAATCATATGATATAGAATTATAATTTCTTTAAAAAGAGGCGCATGGATCAGCAAATCCATACGCCTAATTTATATATTGTTATTATTCCTTACGAATTCTTTCAACAACACTTTCCCGACTCATCTTTTCAAACTGATACTTTGGTATCACATACGCAATCCCAACCAAAATTGGAATCATAAGCACACATGGCACTATCGTAAGATGCAGCCGGAAGAAAAATGCCGTACCAAGCGTATTTATTAAAATCTGCTTTGCTCCAACCACAACTAACAATACTGCAATCATAAATGCGCCTCCCAAATATAGCAATCCCTCAGCCTCTAGCATTTTTGATATCTGTTTTTTCGTCATTCCAACAACTTCCAAAAGTGCCAGTTCTTTTTTTCTGCTAATTACAGAAGTTGCTGTTGTATTAAAGAAATTCATAATGCCAATAAAAGCTAAAATAACAACAAGAAAACTACCGATCATATAATATTTACTGACATACCGCTGAAAGCTCTCTTTCATGTCCAATACAGAAAACACGTTGATCATATCATTTTCTTTCAAAATATTTTTATCAATGTATTCTTTTATCTGCTTGTCCTCGCCCTTCTTTGCATCAATGGCAGCATACATGGCTGATTCATTTCCTGTCTGGGTGATATACTCCTCTTCGGGAACCAATACCGTGATATAGATACAGTCCGCATACGGATAATCCAATGCATATGGCATCAGTGCTTCTCCAATGACCTTGTAATCTTTTTGGTTTCCATTTTTGTACTCCATCTGAAAAACATCCCCAGTCTGATAATAAGAAACCGGATGCTCTGCATATTTATCACCATAATCTACAAGCACATAATTTCCGCTTTTAAATGTATCCCAAGAGCATTTTTCCCCTCTCCATTCTACTACAATATGTTTATGGTTAATATCCCTTACAGCCAGTAAGGAATTATCCA